>DFKI01000172.1:0-15483 GCA_002373325.1 Treponema sp. UBA3649 | reverse complement strand
AGTTTCAAGCCGCCTGACCTGCCGTGACAGCCGGTGGAATTTCTTCCAACTGTTAAGAAGCAAGTCAGGTTTGACATTCTTTCAAGTCTTGAAGTTTTGACAACCAGCCGTCGGAGTTTTGGTTGCGCATGATTTTTGAAACTTTGCCACGCGCATTTTTGACAGTTTTAAAAGCTGGTGTAAGCTCCGATTCTTCTGCAGGCGCAGCTTGACTTAGGCTTGTCCGGAACGCAAAAATACAAATGCAAAAACGGAATCAGATGTTGTAGATGTCGTTGTAAACCTTGTCCTCAAATTCCACCGAAAGACTTGTCCTTCCGTTGAGCTCCGAGACCTTTGCCTCAAGATCCGTCTTTTCCCTTTTCGCTTCCTTCAGTGATTTCTCGATGAAGTCCACTGTCTCATCCGAATACTCCGCGGTGAGAACCGTTATCTCCTTTTTGCCGTCCTCGGTGTGCTCCGTCCTTACCGACTCTGCGTTCTCGATGGACTGCGTGAGATTCTCGTACAGGCTGATTTTCTGCTGCAGGACCTCAATCTGATTTAGCATGGGGCGGATCCCGACGTTCGCTTTGTCTATGGCCGTGTTCAAATCTCCAAGCGCGCGGAACTCGGACGTGACAAGATTCATCAGCTCCTCGATCGATCCGTACTTCCTGCAGATTGTGACGTGGGTTTTCTTTTCCGTCTCCGCGTCATAAAAGGGAGGCACCTTGAAAAGTTCCCTCTGGTTTGCGGAAATGCATCTTTTGAGAGTCTGCCTGATTTTAAAGGCATCGGTGAGCGAAAGATTTACTGGCTGCATTTTTTCCTCCAATAAAGTGTCTGTAATTAATATAGCATCGAAAAATCAGGATGTCAAATTTTATGAAGATGAATTTTAATTCAGCCGGCACTTAACTTTTTTCTTCTATTAATATAGAATACATTATAAAATGTGTGAGGAGTTCATTTATGGGAAATAAAAAAATAACGCTTGTTTTTATGCTCGCTTTTTGCGCCCTGCAGATTTTCGCGGCACCACTGGGCAAGGTCGTCGGTAAGCTCTCCAAAGGCGTGGGCGAGGATTCTGTCCTGAGATTTTCACATGAGGGCGACAAGTTTTATTACTCATATAAAAAAGGAGATAAGTTTTTCATAAATGCGGACAGAAAACAAATTGGGCCGTTCAAAGAGATGCCTTATTTAATGGCGCACTGTGAAAAAAATTTTGCCTATGTTTATCATGAGCCGGAGGGAAAATATCACCTTGTTCTGAACGGAAAGGAAACAGGATGCTATGATGACGTGTATCTTTTTTATTTTATGAACAATCAGGGAAATTATTTTTTATATGCGAAGGAAACCGACGGCTGGTACATGATTACAAAAGACAAAAAATACGGGCCGTTTGAAAAAGAGCCGGATTTCATTCAGTGGAAAAAGAACGGAAGTCTCTGTTTTTGTGTCCATGAAAATGGAGCCGATTATGTCTGGACGGATGGTGAGAGGCGCGGGGCTTTTAAGTCAGTGGACTCCGGCATTATATTCTCTGAGACCGATGTTTTTCGCTATACCTGGTGCGAGGAGGAGTCCTCAGGATATCATCTCTGCGTGGACGGAAAAGATTCCGAAGCGTATAATTGCATAGACCTTTATTGCACAAAGGACGGAAGGGCGTATTACATTGCAGACTCCATGGATTTGGAGAAATCTTATTTGATTTGCGACGGAAAAATCCTCAGGGAAATTGATGTCTCAGAGTGCGATAAATCCGTTGTCATTGGAAGTACTCTTGCTGATGGGCACTGTGTTTCCATTCGGCTTCTCACGATAGCATACGGAGATGAGATCGCGTTTTTACTGAAGGACGGAGAGATAAAGGCAGAGATGAAGTCGGAAGCGGATAAGTTTGATGAGGAATACTCCCATCCGTTGTTTGCCAGAAAGTGGATTTCATGTCCTGCGGGAAGATTCGGTCCGTATACGGCTGTCGATGATATTTGTTTTGACATGCACGGTCATGCGGTCTGGAGCGCGAGAACTGACTGCGACAAATGCGGTCTTTATGTTGACGGCAATCTGATTTACGAAACTGACAGGCGTTTGTTCTTCACCGATTTTGAGATGCTTGGGGACAGATTCATTTTCATTATGGGAGGCAATTTCGACACTCTGAATGTAAACGGAGATGTGCTTGAGTTCAAGGATTCTCCCGTGGTCTTTGCTCCCAGACTTGTGCCTGAAAGCGATGCCTATTTGTATTTCTCAAACATCGGTGATTTTCGCGGGGGAATCCTTTGCCATGACGGAAAACTTTACAAGGCTTCCTTCGATGAGAAATCCGCTTATTATATAGAAGGAAACAGAATCAGAAAAATTAATCTGGAGTAAAAACTCTGTATGGCTCACTACTTGCAACGGCGGGGCTTTTTCAGTAGAATGATTCGCCGAGGAAAAAAATGAACAAAGTCACATCGTTTCTAAAAAAAGAGCCCATGCTCACGGTATCGCTTGCGGTCGCGCTTATTTCCCTTTTCATTACGCCGCCGAGCAGGGAGCTTCTTTCTTCCATTGACTGGCACACTCTCGCCACGCTTTTCATGCTGCTTTCAGTGCTTGAGGGATTCAAGACCCACAATATTTTCGCGCCGCTCATTCGTCTTACTTCCAGGATAAAATCCATGAGGCGGCTCACTGCATTTTTTGTCTACTCGGTTTTTCTTTCTTCCATGTTCGTTACGAACGACGTGTCGCTCATAATTTTTGTTCCGCTCACAATCATTTTGTTCCGTGCTGGAAAAAAAGAGAGATACATCATTCCGGTTCTTACTTTGGAAAACATCGCGGCAATCCGGGGAAGCTTGCTCACTCCATTCGGCAGTCCGCAGAACCTGTATCTTTTTACGAGGAGCGGAATCCCGGTCAAGGATTTTCTTCTGACCATGCTTCCTCTTTGGCTGGGGAGCGCGGTGCTGCTTTATGTTTTCATCCTGTTCCTTTACCGGAAAGATTTGGGGCAAAGAATTGAGGGCGGAGGTGAGACGGAGCAAAATCAAGGGGATGTGAAAAACGCGGGTTTGCGCCGGGCGGTCCACATCATTTTGTTTGTCGCGATCATCATCTCAATCGTGACGCGGAGCTCTCTCTGGCCTTATCTTGCGGCATCCGTTTTTGTGCTGCTTCTGATTTTTGATCCGAGGATTCTTTTGAAGACCGATTATGTCCTCCTGCTCACTTTCCTCTGCTTCTTTGTCTTCAGCTCCTCAATCTGCCGCAATCCTCTCATCGCGGATTTTCTTTCCAGGGTTGTTTCGGGAAATGAATATTGGTGCAGCATTTTGTTGAGCCAGGTGATTTCAAATGTTCCCGCAAGCATCGTGCTGTGGCCGTTTACGAAAAATCTCCGTGCGTTGCTTTACGGACTTGACAGCGCGGGTCTCTGCTCCATAATCGGAAGCCTTGCGAGCGTAATCAATCTCCGCATTTATGTGAGGGAGTATCCGGGAAGGACGCTTTCGTTCATCAGGACCTTCCAGATAATCAGCATAATCTTTTTCGCGATTGTCGTAATCCCGCAGTTTCTTTTGTGCGGGTGAGTGATTCGCCGATGGATTTTCCGCGTTGGATATGGCAAAAATTGTTTGCCTTGCCAAACTTGCCGGATATCGATTATAATGTATGGGAACACAAATTGATTCTTCTAAGGAGGCCGGTTTGAAAATCCTGATTCTTTCGTGCAGCTGCGGAGGCGGACATGATTCCGCTGGTAGGGCGGTGAGGGATGAATTTCTTCGTGAAGGAGATGAATGTGAATTCCGGGACGTGCTGTCTTTTTTCAGCCGCCATTATTCGAAGCTGATTTGCAATTCATACGTGGAGCTTGTGAAGACCGCGCCGGACATTTTCGGCAAAGTATATGAGACGAATGAGAACCGTTACAAGGAATGGTATGCGAAAAAGAGCATGTCGTTCTCCTACATCGCACAGCTTCCTTACGCGAACAAACTTCAGAAATTTATCACTGAGGAAAAATTCGACGCAGTGATATGCACTCATCTTTTCGGCGGACAGGTTCTTACCCATTTGAGGCGGCACGGAAAATTATCGGTTCCTTTTTATTTTGTGAGTACGGATTATTCATGCGCTCCGCTTCTTGAGGAGGTGGAGGCCGACATGATTTTTGTTCCTCACAAGGACTGCATCCCTTCGTTTACTGTGAGGGGCATTGATGAGAAAAAACTTTTCGTGTGCGGAATCCCGGTCGCGGAAAAATTTAAGCGAAGGACGGAAAAATCAGAGGCGAGAAAACAACTCTCTTTGCCGGTGGACTCAAGCATCGTTTTGATTATGAGCGGAAGCATGGGGTTCGGAAATCCCGTCGCGCAGATAAAGGAAATACTTGCGAGAGTCGGCGGAAACGTGATGGTCATATTGATTACGGGAAAGAACAAGAGACTTTTCTCCAAGGCAAGCAAGGCGTTCAGACGTAATGAGGATGTGCTTACGGTGGGCTTTACGGACAAGGTGGATCTTTTCATGGACGCTTCAGACGTGATTCTCTCAAAACCAGGCGGACTCTCAAGCACCGAGGCTCTTGTGAAGAATATCCCGATTGTCCATACGAATCCCATCCCCGGATGCGAGACCGAGAACGCAGATTTTTTCAGGTCGCACGGAATGAGTCTTGTTTCATCCGACGTGGGTGAGATTGCCGGGATGACCGCAAGGATTGTCACCGACCAAGGACTTCGCGGCGAGATGTTGGATGCTCAGAGAAAAAACAGCTTCCCGGATACTGCCCGTCAGATTGTGTCGTTCGTAAAAAAACAACGGAGAAAGGCGGGGACGGAACCTGAAGAAAATCATGTTTGAGATTCTGCAGGTTGTTCTTTGGCTTTTCAAGCGGTTTGTCTGCCCAAACTTCTCAATCAGTGTCGGGGAGGGGGCAAAGTTGATGCAGGTAGACAGAACATGGGTTATAGAAAGTTTAGCCCCATCCCTTGAAAAAAAATTAAAATCATGGCAGAATAGGAATGAGAAAAGATGATTCAAACAAGCGGAGGTGCTTCAGATGAAAATAGCGATGTTTACGGATGCGTATTTTCCCAGGGTGAATGGCGTCGCTGTTTCGGTAAAATCATATTCCGAGCAGCTTGTGAAAATCGGGCACTCTGTTTATATAGTTTGCTGTGATTATGATTGTCAGCCGAATTTGAATCCACTTAATGCCGGAAAAATCAGATATGAATATCCTCTTGGAGAGAACAAAAATCTTGTGCTGCTCCGCATTCCAAGCGATCCGATCGTCTTCTCCAAAGAGGACCGTCAGACGCGCCTGAACCAGTGGTGGAACATAAAGCACAGTCTCGATGAGATTTCTCCGGACGTCGTGCACATCAACACGGAATTCGTCATGGGATGGTACGGTGTAATCTATTCACGTCACAGGCGGATTCCAATGGTCTTTACTTTCCATACACTGTGGGAGGATTACATTGAGAATTATGTCAAGGCCCTGCCGAGAAGCGCATCTCAGAAAGTCGGTCGCGAGATGGTCAAATTCTATCTGAAACGCGCGGATGAGATAATCGTTCCCACGGAAAGAATCGGAGAAGTGGCGAGAAGATACGGAATCGACCGGCCCTATGACATACTCCCCACCGGTATACAAGATGATTTCCTCAAAACAGACGTGGCATCTCAGGCTGAGTGGCTCGAGAAAATCTACGGAGAGTTTCCGGCTCTCAGGGATTCGGAAATTCTTCTCTATGTCGGACGCGTGGTAAAGGAAAAAAATCTTGATTTTCTTTACGGGGTCCTTGAAAGAATCAAACCGTCTCATCCGGATGCAAGGCTTCTTATTGTGGGCGGAGGACCGTGGCTTGAAGGACTGAGAGAGCTCGCCGAAGAAAAAGGATGCTCCGATTCCGTAATCTTCACGGACTACAGGCCCAGAGAAGAGCTAGTGCATTTCTATCACATGGCAAAGATTTTTACATTTCCGAGCGTAACGGAAACCCAGGGGCTTGTTACCGTGGAGGCGATGATGACAGGACTTCCTGTGGTTGCCATTGGAGAAATGGGTACTATAGATGTGATGCGCGGTGACAACGGAGGATTCATGGTTCCCAATGACATGGAGATTTTTTCCGAGAAGGTGCTCGCCCTGCTGGACAATCCTGAGCTGCACAGGTCAAAATCAGAGGAAGCAAGAGCATGGGGCAAAAAATGGTCTCTGTCCGAGCTTACCCCGCGGCTGGTCGCCTATTATGAGAAAGCCATTGAGATAAGGCAATCCCTAAAAACTCATTCTGATTAAAACTGCCACCCGATTCCGACCGAAGGCATGAAAGCTCCCATGTTCATGTCTGCGTTGACCGTAATCACATAATCCACGGCAAGCTCAGCGTAAAGTCTCTTGTTGAAATAATACATGAGGGATGCTCCCGCGTCGAACGAAAGACTCAGAGTATCAAGCAGCCTTGAATTTATGTCGTGCGGAAAATGGAACTGTATGTTGTTGAAGTAAGTGAGTCCCGCTCCGAGATGAGGCTCCACGAAAAATCTCCTCCGCAAAAATGGAAGCTGGCAGACAAATAGCGCGTGAAGGTTCCAAAGATTTCCGTCAATGCTGTAATTCTCGTATTCTGCTTTCAGACGGTTGTACGAGAACCTGAGTCCCACGCCGAGATATCCCCACACATGCTTCATCGGAACCACGGTCACTTTGGTCTGGAAAGCGATTGGAAAAACATTCTCGTCAAGATATTTTTTTATCGTGTCGTCGTGAAGAATCACCGGAAGAAAATATCCCGCCTCAACGTCCACGTCCACGAGCTTTTTGAATTTCACAGTGAGATGGCTTCCGTTTGATTCCTCCGAGTGAAGTCCCGACGCATCCTGGGCGAACATGTTGTACTCACCCACGTCAAGCTCCCTCATCGGAAACTGCAAGGAGATTTTGCGTCCGTTAGCCGACCTAGAGACCACGGATTTGGGTCTGACCGTTCTCCTGTCGCTTTTCAAAGAATATTCCGTGAAGACAAGGGTGTCCTCGCTTTCGGGAGGCTCAAAGAGATTTCTTCCCTCCACGTCCACGATTCCGTTGTTGTCAAGGTCATCCAGATAGATTATGGAGCGCATGAAAAGAGGATAGCTCACGTTCCTGATTTCCGGCTTGTGTGCCTGAAGGACTGTAAAATCCTCCACGGTTCCGAGATCAGACTCAAGTCCTCCGAGCACGTTGTACACGCGGATTTCCGACCGGTAATCTCCCGGCGGCAGAACCGGATCTATGTAAATGAGGCAGGTCTCGTTCTCATTGTCATCGGTCTCATGGCGGTACACGACATCCCCCGCTCTCCCCGTCTCTTTGTCCAGGCTGTAGATTATAATCTCATATTTGAGGACGTCCCCGGCGCTCTCCCATGCGAAGGGCTGGCTGATTGAATTCGTCTCTGCGTTCTCCTTCCACGCGTTGATTTCTCCGCTCCCCGCATCCCAGTCGGATAAATCCTCATCGGATAAATCCTCACCGGATAAATCCCCAGTGGACAAATCATTCGCAGCGGAATCCCCGGGAAAAATCGAGTCAAAAAATCCGGATATGTTTCCGTCCTGAGCGAAGGAAAAAAAAGAGATGAGAACAAATAAAACTGCGGCGATGTGTCTTTTACTCAGCATACAGCGTACCCGTATCCTTTCGCTTTCCGCCTCCAGAATTCATGCTGTAGTCAATCGTGAAGTCGTCCTCGACAGGAATTCCATCGACCAAAATTCTTTTCCTTTCCTCATCAAAAAGAACGGCCCTGACCCTCCATGTGAAGCTGCCTTTCGAAAGCCGTGTCAGTTCATCCAGCTTGAAGCTCGTGATGTCGTTTCCCTCAAGAGTCTCAGTGATGAAAAGTTTCCCGTCGTCCTTTCCGAAAATCTCAAGGATGTAGGAATTCGCCCTTGGAACCTGCTGCCACCTGAACATGATGTACGGATTCTTTCTGAGGTAAGCTGCGTCGAAAAGTCTTCCTCCATCGGTCCTGGCTCCTGCTGGAACCGGGAAAGGCGGAAGCGGCTCGACAATGAATAATAGCTTTTCTTGTGATGAAATGTCAAGGTCATCCATGGTGCGCGCGCTGACAGTCCACTCATAAGTTCCCGACGTAAGCGGCTCAAGCTGGAACTGATATCCCCTCTGAGGATAGACCTGCCTTCCTGGATTCTCCCCGTCCCTTTTCGTAAGTATGATTTGTGCCTGTGAGAAATTCTCCGCGGATGACCAGACGAGCACGGGAGGTTTCTCAATGGCATCCCATCCCCCTATGACAGATTTGTTCTCCGGAGACACGAGCTTCACGGGGTGAATTTTTCTGAGAGCAAAATATGCCTCGGTAAGCAGCGAGCTTCTTCGTGAGCTTCTCTCCCCCTCGTATGCGTAGCCCTGGATTTCCCACCTGTAGTTTCCTTCCTCAAGGTTTTCCACGCTGACCGGAAGGGATCTTCCCGAAATGAACGACTCGTCGAAGAAAGGTTTGTCGCTTCCCGCCATGAAAATCTTGATGCGGTAGTAGTCCATCTTTCCCTCGTCAGTCCAAGTGAAGACGCACTTCTCTCCCGGCCTGATGATTGCCTTGTTGCTCTGGTTCGGAAACGTGATTGCGGGAGACGGAATCTCGCTGACAACCGAAAGTCTCTTTGCCTGGGTGGAGCGAGAGAATGAGGCTGATTTTGTCGAAATCCTCCAGTAGTACTCTCCCGTTCCAAGGCTCACACCCGAAAAAGCCGATCCGCTTATTTCCCTCTCATAGACGATGTTGGAGAACGCCGGGTCACGTGAGAACTGTATGTACTGCGCCATGCTCAAATTTGATTTCCATGTGAACCTCATGTCCCCGAGAAGAGGATGCCACAGCGTGTAGTTGTCGGGAGGGAAAATCGTCCTCTGCTCTATCTCACCGCTCATCGCATAGAAAGTCCTTACCGCGGACCTCGCCGATTCGTTTCCCTCGCTGTCAGTCTGAGTCACCGCCCAGAAATATTCTCCGTCGCTCATCTCCTCAAGCTCGGACTTGGAGATTGTTACGTAGTTCTCGGCAGTCTTTCTCTGGATTATGGGGGACGCAAGGCTCTGGAATTTGGAGACCGTGAGATTGTATGTCATCCGCTCGTCCGACATCCTCCATGAAAGTGACGCGCTTCCCTTGGTCTTGTCCACGAATGAGTTGTTCGCCGGACTCACCAGCACGGGAGGATTCAGAAGGTCCCTCTGCACGATTTTGAATGAGCCCGTCTCTGAGGGATTGGAAAGCCCCACCCTGTTCACGACGTAATATGGAGTCACCCGGTAGTAGTAGGTTCCGGCTCCCAGCGTGGAGATTATGATGGAAGAGCTCGACGACCTCTGGCTCACCACCGGATTCGACATGTCAGGGCTTCTTGAGATTTCAAAATTATATGCGGTCGCGGTCTCACTCTCGCTCCAGATGAACCTGACGGACGGAGTTTGCTTTCTGTAAGTGTAGGAAAAATTCTCCGCAGGAACAAGAAGACTCGGTTTGAGTGACTGCACAATCTGGAATCTTCCCGAGAAAATGGGCTCGCTTCCTGTTGATTGGGCCGTGTCAATCAGCTTCCAATAATACACGCCTTTTGGAAGAGGAACCGAAACCGACGTCATTCCCGAAACGTCCATATCCTGCACTATCTCACGGAATCCCCTGTCGGAAGCCACCGTAAGCGAAAGATTTGCGCCCGAGCTTGAGTCCCACGAAAAATTCACGGGATAAGAATCCTCGCTGTACTGAAGGAATTTCTGATTCGGAAAAGGAGAGAACATTGCGAATCCGCCCGCTGATTTCTCACCGTCCTCAAGGCCAATCGACTTTCCCTCTCCAAGCTCCTCTCCGTCCTCAAAAACCGAGCTTCCCCTCAGGGCCAAAAAATCCGTCCTTCCGCCCTTCTTCTTCCTTGCCGAAAGCCTCGATCCCTTTCTGACCTCCATCCGCTTTCCGTCGCTCGAAAGAAAAAATCCTCCTCCGTCCGAAGCAGAGTCCACGTCGGCGTCTCCATAAGCAAGGTCCGCTCCCAAGGTTCCGTCATCATGCAGGAAAACCTGTGCCATGGTGTTCTCCGCAAGTGCAAGTGTTGTTCCGTCGTCAAACCAGATTGTGGCCTCGGAAATGTCAGCAGTGTGAATCGTGTCTCCGTTGTAGACGGGAGAGTTCTGCCTGAGCCTGTCCCAAATCACCCGGTCGATGAATTTTCTCTCGGCGGTCTTGTACTTGAACGTGATTGTCGCGATGGGATCCTCGTCCATCTTCGTGAGCGCGCGGAAAAAACTGGAGTAGAAAAACCAGTAGCACACGGCGGCACCGATGAGACAAATTATAACGGCTGTCCAAAATGGACCTTTCAGATCATTTCTTGACTTGAATCTTGTTTTCTTCTTCATTCAAGTTCACCGATTCAAATTCAGGGATTGGAATTCCGAGCAGAGTCCTCATCTCGTTCAAAGTCCTGGGACCAGTTTTGCCTACCGCCCTGGCACAGTCCGGATCAAGAACGAAATCCTTGTCTGAAGTCCTGAAGAAAGCCTCTATGTCGAAATTCGGCATGTTCACGACACCGTAGAAATGCTGGGCTCCCTTTCCCTTGACCTCAAATTCCACCGGTATCATCTCGACCACAATCTCATCCGCCTCGTTTTCAGCGGGCAATGTGTAGCCGTTTTCCTCGCACTTGATGTAATCCTTTTTCAGGAGATTGTATGTGTCCTGGGTAATGAGGATGTCGGTGCCGCAGGGTTTGTTGGAGCTTTCGGTACGGCTCGCGAAGTTCACGCTGTCTCCGATGGCAGTGTACTCCATCTTGTCCTCGCTTCCCATGATTCCGCATGTTGCCCTACCCGTGTTGATTCCGCATCCGATCCTGATGTGGGGCTTGTATTTTGCCTTGGCCTCGTGCTCGTGTGCCTTGGTGAAAGCCTCTGCGTCCTTGTTGTACTGCATGAGAGCGTATCTCATGGCGATGGTTCCCCGTATCGCGTTGATTGCATCCTGCTGGATGTGCGCGTGGTGGGAAGCCTCTTTTTCTTTTTTCGTGGGATCCGTATCTGGAAGCTGCTCGAAGCTCAAATCCTCGTCGCGGAGAATTCCCCATACAGCCATGATTGCGTCGCCCTCAAATTTGTCAATGGTGCCGCCGGAGATTGTGACGCAGTTGACCATGCGGCTCATATAGTCGTTCAAGAATCCGATTATCTCACGCGGACTTTCCTCTCCGAACCTGTTCTTGAATCCGTCCGAGATTGCTGTGAATCCACGGATGTCCGAGAAGAAAATGCTCACGTCCTTGAGGTGCGGCTCAAAATCAATCTCCTTGCGCGCGATGGCCTTGGCTACCCCACGGTTTGTGAATCGCGCGAATGTGTTGAGAAAAATCTGCTCGTCCACGGTGGACTGGTTCAGGACTCCGATCTCGTCACGACGCTTTACGTTCAGACCCGAAATCAAAGGCGTGTTGAAATTTCCCTGCTGGATTTCCTCCGCCGCGGCAGTGAGTCTCCTCAGGTGCCGGGAGATTGCGAGACGGCTGAAAAACAGGATGAAGACTACCGAGATGAAAAAAACGACTCCCATAAGATAGAGATTGTTCCTTCTGGTGGTCTTCACTCCCTCAAGAACTGTGTCAAGCGGAACCGAAGTGAACACACAGATGTCCGCCACGGTAATTTTCTGATACGCACCTATGAACTCGGTCTCATTTCCGTTCTCGTCGGCGGCTTTGTAGATTATCTGACGGCTCTCCTCGTTGTTCTGATTGTTGTCCCTCATGTATTTCACCAGGGGATGATTTTTCATGCTCTGTCCAGAAAGAACCCTTTCGTTCTCGGGATGGCAAAGGAGGTCCGAACTGTTGTTCACCATGAAAGTCTCGTTGGTGGAGCCGCTTCCCAAAACGGATGAGATGTCCTCCATGCTGAAAATGATTATGCAGCACTGCTCAAGTCCGCTCTCACGGTAAGGCAGAAGAAGGGCAAGGACTCCGTTACTGAAAAAAGGGGACGCGTTCATCGCAATGGTCTCCCCGGCACATGCCCTCGCAAGGGAGTCGGTACTCTGCTCCAAAAAGACGTCGGTGGACTCGTAGTCAAGCTCGTTGGACGTGAAAAAGCGTATGTTCCTCAGCCTGGAATGAGTTATCATCTCGTCGCTGTCAGGATATTTCGTCAGCAAAATGATTTCGCCTATCCCCGCGTTCCTCTCAAAGAAAAAAGCCTCCGCCTGTTTTGCAAGGGCCACGCTTTGTCCGCCGCTGACAGCATTTATCAAATCAAGGAGCTGGAGCACGTTCGACCTTATGGAAGAGAGCTCGTTCTGTACGCTTGATGCAGAGCGCGTGTTTATGGTGAGATTGTTTTCCTCCGCCGTCACCCTCACGTCCCTTGAGACGAAATAACTGTTGAGGTATGTCACAGCTCCAAGGGAGACGAGCACTATCACTCCGATTATGACCGCAAGTTTCGCGCCCAAAGGAAAGATTTTCCTGCGTTTCTGATTTTTCATTCCTTCACACTCCTCTCCGGACATAAAAACAAAAACCATGTCCCCGCGTTACAAAAAAGGGATTTTAATAATTTTCGGCAGAAAGGGAGAGGATGTTAAGCGAAATCCGAATCACTCGGTCTTGAACCTGCTCACGTCCGAGCCAAGCTGGGTCACGTTTCTGTCAAGCTCCTCCACACATCCGTCAAGCATCTCTCCGCTTTTCACGACGCTCTGGGCATTCTCCGACATCGCCGCCATACTGTCCCTTACAGCCTCAAGAGATTCCCTGAGCCTTCCCATCTCGACCAGTACCGTGGAGCTTCCCGACTCCATCTTATGCGACGCGGACCTGACGTTCTCCGTGTTTCTGTCCATGCCCGAAAGAGACGCGATTACGGTCCTTGAATTCTCGTTCTGTTCCTCAAGCGCACCCCTGACTCCCTTCACAAGGGAATCCGTCTCCTTGATTCTGGCAGAGACACCCGAGAAAGCCGTGCTGGATTCCTGGGACGCGGCGACAATCTCGTTGATGCTCTCCTGAATATTGTTGAGCTGATCCCCGATTGTCTTTGACTGGCCCGATGACGTTTCCGAGAGCTTCCTGATTTCATCCGCGACCACTGCAAATCCCTTTCCTGCATCCCCTGCATGTGCCGCCTCAATTGCAGCGTTCATGGCAAGAAGGTTTGTCTGCTCGGCGATGGATGCGATGGCCGTATTTGCCTCCTGAAGCATCTGAGACTGCTCCTCAATCTGCGCTATTCTCTCGTTCACCCTCATCTGCTTGGACATTCCGTTCTGAGCCTCCTCATCAAGCAAGGAGAACGCTTTCGCCATTGCCTCCATGGATCCGCTTATCTGCTCTATGCTCGTGACAAGCTGCCCGATGTTTGACGAAGATTCCCTTATGCTCTTGGTCTGGGAGTCAATCATTTCGTTGACGGTGGAGATGCTTTCCGCCACACCCTTGACCGCAGAGGCAGCCTCGTCGAATCCCGATGTCTGGGTCCTGATTCTGTCCTGCACGTCCTCGATGCTCAGCCTGATGCTGGTCATTGAATCCGAAACAGACGCAACGCTCTCCCTCATGTTCCTTGACACCACGTCGAGATTTCCGCTGGATTTTTTGATTGTGCCGATCATGTCCTGAAGTTTCTGCATGAAAGCGTTCAGTGAGCCTACTATATTATGGATGGACTTGAACGGAGTCCTGATTTCGGTGTCAAGCCTCCTGGTAAGGTCCGCCTCTCCGGAAACGATGTTCTTTACGGTTCCCCTCACCTCATTGAGCGGCTGGAAAAGCGAATGTACGGAAACCGAGACCAAGAGCACGGCGAGCAGGATGACGAAGATTGCGAACGGAACTATGGCGTTTGAAAAGAAATCCCTGGGAGTGAATGGGATGAAGAGGACGAGATGCCAGCCAAGCGACTCAATCGGGGAAATCAGATATTCTCCGTTCATGGCATGCAGAATCACGTCGCCCGTGGGAAAGAGGTCCTTCAGGGAAAGAAGGTCGGGCATGGCCTTGGTGATGGGAAGCTTCGTCTCAAGGTCAGTCAGATTGGTGGATGCCGAGACCTCACCCGCGGAATTGTACATGTACATGGTCACTCCCTTCTCAAGGGTCCTGTACATGGAATCCACGAAGTCGTTGAGCTCCACTCCTGTTCCGGTGATGCCCGTGACTTTGTTTCCGTCATAGACCAGGATGTTTACCCACATGAACGTTTTCTTCAGTCCGATGTCGTAGTCAACATAGAACTGGAACGGAAGGTTCGCGTCTATCGTAGCCTGATACCACGCGTTTCCCGGATCGCTTTTGTCAAGGTCGTAGATGAACTCCATGTTCGAGTAATATTTGAGGTCCTTGTCGGAAATCCAGAATGTCCTGTGTGAGGCGAAGGAATCCTGATAGGACTTGAATTCCCTGAGAGCCGTCTCCTGTACGTCGGGATCGGAGGGATTGTTCATGTAGTCCACGACCGCCGGGGATTTCGCAAGCTGCAGGGCAAGTTTTTTCTCGGGAAGGAGACCGTTCTCCATCTCAAGGATTTTCGCATATCTCATCTCGGAGAGCTTTTTGTCCGCATTTTTCCTGAATATGAGGACGGAGCCGAACGATACCGCCGCAAGCCCCACCAAAACAAGAACCACAAGAACCGCCACCGTCATTTTGTTTGTCGATTTCATACCGAGCATTCTCCCTTTTTTTCATACGAACTTTATGTCAGGCGTATGCATCCAAAGACTCACCGCGCCGTTTTTTTCTATACTATGGCATCATTATAGCACTCTTTTCATTTTTTGTGAACCACAAATCAAAGAATGTTGCGACTGATGAAAATCATGAGAACCAAACAGAAGATGAAACTCCGGATGATTTCGCTCCCAAAACAAAAGAGGCCGGCAAAAGCCGGCCAATGCCCATCAGGCAGTCGGGTGCAAATGGGTGGGAGGGGATAAATTGAGCACCCGACATTATTATTATCGGCAGGGACCGTCTTTTCTTGAGCGCAATTTATTGACTGTCATTCCCTTCCATAGTATAATCGGGGAAAACAGTGAAAAAAGGGGATGCCATATCCAGAGAGAGCCCCTGAAAAACCTCACCAGGAGATAATGATGAAACAACTAATGCTTGGAAACGCAGCCGCCGCACGCGGACTTTTTGAGGCGGGATGTGAATTCGTGTCAAGCTACCCGGGAACACCCAGCACGGAAATTACGGAGGAAGCCGCAAGATTCAAGGAAATGTATTGCGAGTGGGCGCCGAACGAGAAGGTTGCGTTGGAAAGCGCTTTCGGAGCATGTCTTGCGGGAAGAAGATCCTTTTGCGGAATGAAGCACGTGGGACTCAACGTGGCGGCGGATCCCCTTTATACGGCGAGCTACACGGGAGTGAACGCGGGACTTGTCATCGGTGTTGCGGACGACCCGGGAATGCATTCCTCACAGAACG
>DFKI01000104.1 GCA_002373325.1 Treponema sp. UBA3649 | reverse complement strand
GCCGGGCTGGACCCGGCAATCCCTTTTCAAAGAGCCGCATGAAGCCAACGATCCTTCATCCCATCTTTTTTCTGTGTTTAAAATTTAAAACATGCCGATAATAAAGGAAATGGGAGGATGGACTGAACCGGATTTGCCAGGTATTCCTGTGCCGTTCCAAAGTCCGATTCAAAAAAAGAGGTGAGTGATGGAAACAATTAGAGTCTCGGAGTTGAATGCCAATAATGAATATAGCGGAGACTTGATGCTGGATTCTAAATTTCTCTTGTTGCCGGCAAAATGTCCCCTCCCGCAGGAAACGATAAAGGCACTTATAGAATGGAGCTTCACGTCGGTTAGTTCTGAAAACGCTGTGGTTGTGGAGACCCCTCCGAAGCCTGTCGTGAGTCAGGAGATGAAAAAGGAAATCTCCAAGACGACCGAGGATGTGACCGAGCTTGTCATAGAGAAGCCGAAGAAGGATGAGTCAAAGGAAGAGGTCGTGGAGGCTGAGGTGCTTGATGCCCTGAAGAAAGCCGAGGAAAGAAAGGCGTCCATCACAAACGACCACGAGAGGATGGAGATGGTCCAGGACATCTACATGGTCTATCTCAACTATATCAACAAAGTCTACACATATTACGCCACGAACAAGGAGTTCAAGAAGGGCGAGATTTTCGGAACGGTGCGCTCCCTGTGCAAATTCCTCAAGACCAACCAGCGTTACATGCTCAGAATCTCAATCCCGCAGGACAAGCGCAACTATTTCCTTGTCTATCACAGCATCCGCTCCACGGTTCTTGCCATAACGATTGGCTTGCAGCTCAGGATGAGTGAGGACAAGCTCGTGGAACTTGGTGTCGCGACCATCCTGCATGAAATCGGGATGCTGACAATCTCTCCTCAGCTCTACATGAACAACAAGCCCCTCACCGCCGCCGAACGGAAGCTGATTTTGATGCACCCGCTCGTAAGCTACAATATCCTCAAGTCCGCGGACTTCTCCCTTCCAATCCTTATGGGAGTCCTTGACCACCATGAGAGGGAAAACGGAAGCGGATATCCGAGGCACAGAAGGGGCAGCGACATCTCATATTACGCGAAAATCATTGCGACAGTCTGTACGTTTGAGGCAATCACCGCTCCAAGGGAATTCAAGGAGGCGAGAACTACCTACGATGCCATGGTCGAGATGCTCAAGAACGAGAATCACCTTTACGATGAGACTGTGGTGAAGGCTCTTCTTTTCAGTCTGTCACTTTATCCGATCGGTGCTTATGCTTATCTTTCGAACGGCAAGGTCGCGCAGGTTGTTGACGTGAATCCGACCGATCCGAGAAATCCCATCGTGCAGATTGTGGGCATGAAAAATCCCGACGGAAGTCCCGTGACCATGACGACCAACGGAACCGACGTGAAGATTGTGCGTGTGCTTGACAATAAGGAAGCCTCCGATGTTGTTGCCGCATTGAGCAAGACATCCTGACGCTGATTGTGGGGCGGGTGGATTTTCCGTCCGCTATGGATTTTTTTGATATGTGTTTTTAAAAATATATCAATATAAAAACAGTGCTTTTTAAGCTGATTTGAGGATTTTTTTCAAAATACTGTTTTCAAATCTGCGATTTTGCATTATCTTATTATACAGAATGAATTTTAAAACTCAGAAACTGACAGATCACTTTCTCCGCACCTTTTTGGACAGGTTTACGGTCCGCGATTTGTACCGTTTTTTTTCCAAAATCGGAGTGAAGGCTTCGCTCAGGGAATGTACGGACTATCTTGAGTCATGTCCCTGGGTTTTTCCGCTGGAGAACGGAACATACATAACCAAGGCAGGCGCTTTCACGGATGAGCTTTTCAGCATAAGACCCACGCCGCAGGAGTACGACCAGGGACTTTTTGTTCCCGGCTCTCGTTGTATGCCCTTTGTGGACGGCGAGATGCTTTCCTCCGCACTGCAGTTTTATGTGGACAACGAGCTGCTTCCGAGAAAGGTGGGTGTGTTCGACAGCGACAAGGCCATTGATTTTTTCATTCTGTACGGCGAGGAGTATGCCCCTCAGTATATAGCGTCCGATCCCGCGAATGCCGCCATGGACATGGTTTCCAGGGATTTCGAGCTTCCCAACAAAATCTCCCTCAGCGGAATCGATCTGACCCCGTTGATTGAGAAGTACGGTTTCAGGAAGGGGGACCGGCTTGTCTGCAAGGTTCGCGACTGGAACATGGGAATCATAGACGTGGTCGTGATGAAGGACGGTGACAATCAGTTTGACAGGGGACTTGAGGGATGTGCCCGGCTTGACTGGTACGATAATCTTGAGTGCGCCCTTCTTGAGAGCTTTGACCGTATGGGACCGTGCGGAACCATGGAGGAGCAGATTGCGAACGTCTTTTTCGAGAACATGAGCGTCCTTTGCGGACCTTCGTGCGGATCCGTGGAGGAGTACATCAACCGTTACGCGGACCGTGTGGGAATAGAGCATTTCGGAGTGGAGACCCGCTTTTGGTTCAAGGGTCAGAACGTGCCGGCTGTTGGTAAGTGGAACGTGAATCTTGTTGATTCGGTCGTCGGCGGCATAGGGCTGGGATTTTTGATTACTCCAGAAATAATTGACCAGTACATCCTGGACATGAACTATCTTCGCGAGAAAGACCTAAAAAAATTGGTGGAAAACATTTATCCTGCTGATTATGTATTCCATAAAGATGAAAAATCATGTATAATGATGGAGCTTAGGGAAAGAGACGAACTGATTTCACAGTCCTACAACTGGTTTGCCGATCAGACGAAGGGATTGGTGAGAAATCAGGCGCTGGAGCTTTTTAGCCGTGTGAATTCGCTGGTTTACAGGATTGACGTGAGCGCCGGAAATTCAATCAAGGATTTTCCGCAGCAGGAACTTGTCATACTGACTCAGCTCTTCGGGCATCTCTACAAAATCCTTCAGTCACTGGAAGACGATCCTACCATAGAGGATGATTCGGATGCCGTTCTTCTTTCGCTTGACGGGATGAAATGGAATTTTGAGGATATCCGTGGTGTTCTTGAGGCCGCAGTTGAGGAGCATCTTTGCAACCGCTTCAAAGTTTTCTAGGGATTTTCCGAGCAGGAGACATTTTTTATGCTAACAGAAGCATCTATACGCGGATTGATTAGAAACGGTGGTGTTTTTAAGGACGTTGAGGGAAGTACTCCGAAAGAGGTCTTTGAGAACCTGTGCGCAATGGCTGATTTGCCGGATTGCTTTGACAAAAAGAACCTTGTCGAAGAACTTTCCGAGCGCGAGAAGATTTTGAGTACGGCAGTCGGTAATGGAATTGCCATACCTCATCCAAGAAAATCTTTGGTCGATGAGGACGCGAACCAACTGATGATGGTGTGCTATCTGAAAACACCCATAGCGATGTCCGCTCCAGATGAAAGAAAAGTGTCCGTCATGTTCGTCCTGCTCACGAAATCATCCCAGTTCCATCTTCAGACGCTTTCCAATCTTGCCCGTCTTATCCATGACGATTCTTTCAGGAAATTCCTTGACACCAAGCCGGATACAGAATCCCTGATTGAGAAAATATCTGCGACTTTACAAAAAAAATAGATTTCCATAAGGAGTGTTTTATGAATTCAAAAGGACTAGAAGCGACTGCACTTTCAATCCGCAGCCTGTCAATGGACGCCATTCAGAAGGCTAAGTCTGGACATCCAGGTCTTCCGCTTGGAGCAGCCGAGCTTGCCGCAGTTCTTTACGGTGAGGTGATGAAGCACAATCCCGCCGACTCAAAATGGGTTGACCGCGACCGTTTTGTGCTCTCTGCCGGGCACGGCTCCATGCTGCTGTATTCCATCCTGCACCTTGCCGGTTATAAGGTGTCGCTTGATGATATAAAGACATTCCGGCAGGTCGGCTCAAAGTGCCCCGGCCACCCGGAAGTCGGTATCACCGACGGCGTGGAGAGCACGTCCGGCCCGCTCGGCCAGGGCATCGCAGTTTCCGTCGGTATGGCCGTGGCGGAATCCATGCTCGCCGCCCGCTTCAATACCCCCAAGCATACTATCGTCGATCACTATACATATTCTCTGGTGGGCGAGGGCTGCCTTGAGGAAGGCGTCTCTTCCGAGGCTTCTTCTCTTGCCGGTAACCTCCATCTGGGCAAGCTCATCGTCTTCTATGACGAGAACAAGATTTCCAAGCTGACAAACAATG
>DFKI01000181.1 GCA_002373325.1 Treponema sp. UBA3649 | reverse complement strand
CCCGAGAACGCGCTCAAATCACCGAACACAAGGCTTGGAAAGGGAATCAGCCAGGCAGAGCAGACAGTGATATCCGAAATCAATTTCGCACGCACCGAGCCACAGCGTTATGTCACCGAAAGACTTGAGCCGCTTGTAAAAAACGAGGTGAGCACATATCAGAGCGCGCTGATCGAGCTGATTTCCGAGATGAACAAAATGGAGGGAGTCGGAAAGCTTGAGTTCAGGGCAGACCTCCACAATGCGGCAGACGAATGGGTGAGGGAAAGCTGTGCCGACGGAATAATCGGATATGCGGATGACTGGAGCGACAGGCTTTCAAAAGTGTGCAAGTGGAAGATTTGCTCACAGAACAACTCATACGGAGCATTCACAGCCAAGGACATCGTACTCCAGCTTCTGATTGACGCTACGGTTCCGGACCGCGGACACAGGAGAAATCTGCTTGATCCCGCCATGAATGCCGCCGGGGACGCCATAGGAGAACACCCTGCCTACGGAATCATGTGCTGCATAAACCTGATTTCGCAATAGGGACCTCAGACCGCGTTTCTCTTTTTCAGGTGCCTTATCGCACGGAGTTCTGTCTGACGGATTGCCTCGGGACTGATTCCAAAAAGGAGGGAAAGCTCGCGGAGAGTCTTCTGCTTTTCGTCACATGCGAAATTGAAGCGGTACCAGAGAACCTTGGACTCGTTTGCGGGCAGGGTCCGTAAGAGAATGCGCACCTCCTCCTTCTCCTCCCTTTTCATAAGCATCTCCTCGGGCGAGTATGTCGAATCCGGGATGATGTCGGCAAGAGACGTGTTTTTTCCCTGATCGCTCACCTCAAAATCCAGCGACGAAACGGAGAAATCACATTTCTGGAGTTCCCTGAGCAGATTTTCTGATATGCCCATGTAGGATGCCAGAGCCTTGTTTGTGGGAGCCTCACCTGATGCGGATGACATGCTGAGCTCCTCCCTGGCCTGCCTCATGATTTTCAGAAGGACCTCCTTTCTTCCGGGGATTACAATCTGGGGAAAACGCGTCTTCAGATAGCGGATCATGTACTGCATAATCCACGGATAGGCGTATGTGGAAAATCTTGTTCCGAAGCTGGGACTGAATTTACCGGCTGCCGTGATAAGTCCCATGTTTCCCTCCTGAATGAGGTCCATGACGGGAACACCGGTCTCCTTAAAATGAAGGGCCGCCCTGATTACGAGCCTGAGATTCGAATTGATGAGCTTCTCAAGGGACTTTCTGTTTCCGCCGGAGATTTCCATGGCAAGCTCGGACTCCTGTGCCGGACTGAGCAAGGGATACCTTTTCACCTCGCTAAGATAAACCGTGTCAATTTCTGCATAAACATTCGCCTTCATTTTCAATCTCCTGCAATTCTTAATTAAAACCCGGGGCAACCGTTTCCCCCTCAAAACACATAGCAATTTCCGTGCCAAGTGAAAATACAGTGTAAAAAAATTGATTTTTTTGAGTTTTTTTAGAAATTGGAGTTTTTGCCGAAAAAAGCCATCTCTTTTTGGAATGCAATTTGTTATGCCAAAAGAAATTAGCATGGAGAAAAAAAAGGACGGAGAACTGATTCCGGACCGGAACAAAGGACTTGCGGAAAAAAAATTTAATTTCTTCCGCAGCCGAATCTTTTTTTTATGCTGATTGTATATTTTTTTAGACTACCCGTCTTCAAATTTTGTAGACAGTCTAAAAATTTATACAAAAAAATCCGGACGGCACATAAAAAGAACCGACCGGACTCTTAAATCATGGAAAATGAAAATCCAGGACTATTTCAGGATGCTGAATCCCAAATCCTTGATGTCCTTTGCGAAAGTAAGGACTGTGTCCTTGGATCCCTGCATGGCGGTCTTTCCCATTCCAGGAAGCTTTGAGAGGATGCTGTTCGGAACCGTGATGATGTCGCACTTGCACCTGTCAGCCTCAACAATGTTGAAGAGTTCCCTTGTGGATGCCCAGAGACTCATCGTACCCGGCTTTGAGCGGCAGATTTTTGCAGTCTTACGCATCACAGGAATCGGATCAATTCCGGAGTCGGCAAGACGGCCTGCGAAAACTGAGACGATGTTCTTTGTGCCCGGCTTGAATGCGTTGACCGTAGCGCGAACCTGACCGATCGTGAAGATTGCGGTGACGTTGAGCTGAATGCCCTGGTCCGAGAGCTTTTTAATAAGGGGAGCAGTGGATGTTCCGTCGGTGAGCATGATCGGAATTTTCACGAAAACATTTTTTCCGAGCGCGCTGATGATTTTCGCCTCTTTCTCCATTGTCTCGAAATCATCACCAAAGACCTCGAAGCTGAGAGGCAAATCGGGAATGGCGGCGACAACTTCCTTGGCGAACGTCACGTAATCCGTAACCCCGGCTTTCTTCATGAGGCTTGGATTCGTGGTAAAGCCAGTGACATAGCCCTTCTTGTACTCCGCAATCATCGCATCCTTGTCCGCACCGTCCGCATAAACGGCCACCTTCAACTGTTTGAATGTCATTTTACACTCCTGCATATTTATGGAGGAAATTAATCGGCTGATTTCTCCAAGTTTTTTTGCACACAGCCTGTGCCGGGATGACCTCTAGCCGTTCAAGGCAATCGGTTGCCCTACTTCTATTTTACAAACAATTCCAAGTCTGTCAAGAGCATGGAAGTTTCCACTTGTACAAAATTCATTTTTCTTCTATAATATGACAAATGTCTAACGGTGGGAAAAGGACCGGCAGAAAAACACCCGGTCAGTCAAGCAGCAGAAAAAAATCAAAAGGCAGCAGAAAAAACGGCAGGCTCGTACTGAACACACCGGCCGCGGCTATTCTTGCGGCATCCATAATCGTACTTTGCGTCGCGACTCTCCTTGTCACGAACAGATTGACGGGCGAGGAAAGGGAGAGGTCGTCCACAGATTTATCATGGGCACTTCCGTCAGAGGATCAGGCGCAAAATCCCTTCGTACCGCTTCCAGAAGAAAAATCGGACGGGCAGGATGAGAGGCAGGAGAATGAACCGAAAAGGGACAGGAAAAAATCTCCGCCCCACGCAGATTTCAAAGAATCCACGGAGGAAGAGCCATCCCGGAAACAAAAGCCCGGAACTGTCACTGTCCTTCCAAAAGCTGAGGTGGTCCTGATAAGCTCCGAAGAAAAATCCCCCGAAACAGAGGATTCCGCCGTAAAGCAGGATTCTGTGATTGAGGAAAAAACGACACCTGCCGAAAAAAAAGAGGAAAAGAAAAGCGGGGAGTCTGAATCAAAAGAGGAGCCTGAGTCCGGAGCGGAAACACAAGCACAGATTTCCGATCAAAAGAGCGTCACACAAGACTCTATCGGTTCTCGAAACTCAAGCGCCCCAATCGAATCCCCGGCAAAGGAAAAAGAAACGAAAGCTGCGGTACAAACGCGTACAAATACCCAGACAAAGCCCCCCCTGAACACAGTGACGGAGAGAACGAATTTCCCTGCGTCATCGCTTCCAAAAAAGAATCCTGAAAAAGAATCTGCCGCTGATTTCAAGATACCGAAAGCCTCACCCGGAGCAAAAATCTGTTTCGTGATTGACGACGCCGGACTTCATGCCGAGAACGTAAAAAAATATTCGGCCCTCCCCTTTCCGCTGACAATCGCAGTTCTTCCGGGACTTGCAGAAAGTGAGGAGAGCGTAAAAGAGATTCTCTCATCGGGCAAGGAGCTGATTCTGCACCAACCCATGCAGGCACACGACTATCCCGACGGAAAGACACCAGATCCGGGACCAAATGCCGTACTTCCGGGAATGGGCATGGATGAGGCGGCATCCCTTGTGAGGAAAAACCTTGAGTCGCTCGGTCCAAAAGTCGCCGGAATGAACAACCACGAGGGCTCGCTGATTACGGAAAACGCGGAGCTTATGGGAGCCGTTCTCTCGGTGGCCCAGGAGAAAAAAATCTATTTCCTTGACTCAAGGACCACATCACAAAGCTCGGTTCCGAACGTGGCAAAAAGCATGGAGATGACGTACATCGCGCGTTTCGCACCCTTTTTGGACAATGAGATTGACAGGAAGGTGATGCTGGAGATGCTTCTCAAGGGACTTGACATCGCAAACAGGGACGGATACGCCGTGATTATAGGACATGTGGACAAATCGGCTGACATTCTCCCCAACCTGCTCATGGAAATCTATCCCGCGCTGATTGAGGCCGGCTACACCTTGACCACACCGTCCGCTCTATGAGACTTAAGCCAAGGAGGATTCATGAAACGACAAACACAGGCTGTCCTGATGGCTATTGCACTTTCGATTCTTCTCTCATCATGCGCGACATCCCCGGATTCAAGCAAACCTGCCCGGGAACCAAAATCCGGCGTGAAGACTGAAAAAACAAACGACCGAACGAATGCGGATGAAGATGAGGGAGAGATTCTTTTGGGAAACGGATCCTGCCCGAAAATCCTCCGGCTGGGATTCACGGACTTGCAGATGGGCTCGTCGGAAATACATCCGGTAAAAGAATCCAGGGAAAAAAGCCCCGTGTTTCTCTTCCTTGAGCTCCAGGACCCAAACTGGGACTTGAAGTGCGTTCACATAAAGGCGGAATCCTCCGGGTCAAAGACAGAAGAGTTTGACATAGAGATGGAATATCAGTACGAGGAGCAATTTCTCTTCATGCACCCGCTCACATCAAGCTCTCGCGGAAAATGGACTTTCACGGCAAGGGCTGAGGATCATGCGGGAAATCTGAGCGCGACAAAGCGATGCTCCATAGAAATCAAGCCGGAATGATTTTGTAAGGCCCTAAGGACACAATTTTCCCGGAAAATCTTCGTTTATCAATCGCCGTCAAGCAGAGACATCACTTCAGAAACCGAAAGCCCTGTACCATCCGCAATCTGCTCAGGAGAAAGCCCCATCCTCAGAAAATTCCTGGCAAGCTCGTATGTCCTCTCATTTTTTCCCCTCTCCAAGCCCTGTGCTATCCCCAGTTCCAAGCCTTGCTCCATTCCCTGCTTCAAGCCTTGTTTCAAGCCTTGCTTCATCCCCTGCTTCAAGCCCTGAGCAAGCCCCTCGTTCCTGCCTTTTCGCATCGAAGCGTTACGGTCCGATATGAAGTCCCTTTCCGCAATCTCCTGCCTGTACTGAGCAATCCACAAATCCCTGTCGCCACTGATGGCAGATAATGATTCCTTTGCCTGCATAAGCCCCGCTTCCCATCTGTGAAAGATATTCCTGTTTCAAAATCATCCACTGACATACTTTTAATATAACACATTTTTTCCCAGACGTGCAGTTTTTTTATGCTTTTTTGTAAAAAAACACCCCGGAGCCTGATACCAAAACCAAGCTACGGGGCTATTTTGTGCAGAGACACACGGGGGATTATGCCACGCTACCTCATCTGTGCGGTCTCGATGTTGGTATTCGGAGCCGTTTTCCAAACTTGATAGCCCAAGATTGGGTAATCGGTCCCATTACCATAAACAGTGTTGCCAGATGATGTGCCAATCGAACCATTTACTTTGCTGTCCTTTCGATTTCCGCTCGCATCTTTCCACAATGCCACGTTGATATGGCTGTTATTCGCTGACTCGAGAGTCACTTCATAGATTTTGCTGGGTGTAGGAATGCAACTCACCTCCCAATTACCTGTAAAGAAGCTCTCTACAGCACCGGCAAAACTACCAGAGCTATCCGCTGAAACAAATTTTGCAAGTTTCGGATGCGAACCCTGAACATAGCCGATATATGGAACAGCATGTTTCGCATCACCCGTACCTTCCAAAACGACATCCAATGTGAGCTGCTGTCCAACGGCTCCCTTTGAGTCAACCACACAGGACATTGTGGCCTCATCATATTCGGTATTATAAGCAGGCAGTTTTGCATAGCGTAGCTCACCCTTTTTTGCATACGCGGCGAAGTGAATGCCTCCGTTTCCATCCACCTTCACCTGACAGAACTCACCTGCACCGCTGAAGATAACTTGTGCCGGAGCCCAGTTTTTGCTGTTCAGCCCCTCAAGCGTCCTATCATTACCAGACTTATGCCATGTTGTATCCATCGGAGTTTCATTATATGTATAAAGCGTTGCATTATGCGTCGCATCATACCAAACAAGCACAACCGTACCCGCTGCGGATGCACTGGCGGGAATGGTATCGATGGAGACATATTCTCCGGCAGGTCCAAGGGGCCCCTTTTCTCCGTTTTGTGCCTTATACAAAGCTTTCATTTCCGACTCATCGTTGTCAGTGGCAGTACTGAACGTTGTCGCAAGCACCTGTACGGCCTTACATTCGTAATAACCATTATTTGCTCCAAAACCTTTAATAGCTCCATTATTACCGACAGCATATCCTAATGTAAACAAATCCCCTCCATACGAATATGCCTCATTCCCATTATTGGGGACTGTTGATTCATCAGAGCCGCTTGCTGTTCCTCGACGGAACCTTATCTCATCATTATAGCTGTCATAGTAAGCAAGATACACGTTCGTCACATTTCCGGAGCGGTAGGTCGCAATTGACGGGCTCTTTACCTTGTCCTTGATTGAGTCACCAGTCTCATCAGCCAAGGTAACATTATTTTTTACCCTCTTATATCCGTCCAGTCTCACTCCGACCTGCCCCGTCTTTTCTATGGCAAAGCGATTAACATAGTTTCCTACATTATTACCGGGTTCTTTATGCCCAGCAAAGAACCATACTGGATCCGCCTTACCTGGGTCAGAGCCCATGCCGGATGCCATTCCGTATGCATTGCCGGCAGAATCATAGGAGAAACCTCCGTTAAGCATGAAATCCCTCGTCTTATGACCATTGTTTCGGAAAGAGTTATCATTGTTTTGTGGCATAGCGAACCAATACGAGCCACTTAGGAAAGCAAATCCCACCATCGAGTTATTCGGGTTTATCTTCATAATCGGATTATCCGTCTTTCCTGCACCTGATGGTGTAGCCGCAGACGAATTGAACTGCCACACATCAATCTCCATATCATCGGTGAGGGTGTTGTTCGTAGCCGCATTCGGGAAGCGGTTCGGGAAATTCGAGTAGCGGTTGTGCTTCTTGGACTCGCTGTACACCCTGTCATTGCTGTAGCTTCCACAGGCATCGTTGTCATTCATGTTGTTTATGGAGTCAATACCGCCAACGCTTACCGAGAACTTTCCTGAATTCAGTTTCTTATTCGCATTGACTGAATAGAATCCGTCCGTAGAAGTTCCGAGATTCACGGAATTACCATCTTTGTCTTTGAAAACAGCCTTATTGGTTGCATTATACGTGGCAAGATTGAATCCATACACGTAGAAAGTCTCATTCTCCCTTATGGGGAAGTGTCCAAGCGCAGTCCTGTCGAAGTGATTGCTTCCGGCTGAGGTAAGAGATGTCTTCAGCCCCATAACATAGGGCACTATGTCCACCCTGAGTTTCGGATTGTTTGTCTCACCGTCCAGCAATGAACTTGTATTTATGTATTCTGCTTCCGTTGGAGAAACGTTTCCTCCCTTGTCCATGGCATATACACAAATATCAACATTCAGCTTTGCGGGATTGGTTTTATTAATCCATTCAGTGTCGAGGCTCAAAGTCCACTTAGCCTTATGTCCCCTCTGATCCTGATAGATATTCTCAGCCTCGAATTCCCAACCGTTAACGGCAATTGAGGCCGATGCCGGAGTCCAGCTGCCGTTCACACAATAAGCTCCAACTAAGTTGTTTGCATTGCCTCCTATCGTCTTTTTACCGGTTGAAGGCATACAGTCACCACCCGATGCAAACCCGTCAAGCGCAACATTTCCGAAGCACACAAGAAGCGACTCTATTCTTGTCTCATCATAGGCAAATCCTGTAAGAGTTATCTTTCCCGAGACCTTCGGATCATCGTCGGCCAAACCACCGGTGAGCGTTGAATGGTTGGTGCTTGCTGTCCATGCATCCCCAAGCTCAATGTGCCCGTTGTTTTTGTTGTTCTTGTAAAGGCTGTTGTCAGAGCCGCTGTTCCAGTAAAGCGGAGTGATTACAGACCTTGGAGGAATGGAATCGGTGAGAGAAAGACGCAAATCTGTTACACGGAGCACACAGCTCTGAGTATTCGTTCCCTGCTCACACTCTTCCGGTGAAGTGGCATCCCAGAATGTGAAGGACATCACTTTTCCTTCATCAGTATATGTCATAGTTTCCCAACCGGAACCTGCGAGCTCCTCATTTGAAAGGATGAATGCACTCTCAATTTTGTTTCCAACCACCCCTAAGTCCGTAGCAGTACGCAAAGTATTTACCGAAGACTTCTTTTGGGGCAAAGGATAGACATAAACCTCGTCATCCTCAGTCTCGGTCTTATAATGAACATTTTCAGTATCTGCATTCTTTACGTACACCATCGCGATGGGATGGGTCTCGTCACTATTGCCTCCAACTATCTCGGGATAGACGGCAAGTTTGTCCACAGCCTTGAACGCAGCCCTGTTGCTTGCACTGATGACAGTAGATGTTCCGCTTCCGCTCACTGTGCTGAAAGCTTCGGTCTTCAAGTCATAGGCTTCCTGCTCCATGCTTGTCACACCAGAGATGTCATAAAGCTCAAACTCAGAGTCCTCAAACTTATCATTGCCGTTCAAGTCTGTTCCGAGATAAACCTTGGCTATTCGTGGAGGATTGTTTTCCACAGAACCTTCCCTGGTCACCGTCTGGACATTTCCCGCCTTGTCCATCACAAGAGCCACAAACGTAACAGGACCGTCCTTCAGGAAATTTCCGTGCAGCGTTGCATCCCAAGTCCATGTCGAACCAGACTTGTTTACAGTCTCAGACATTCCGTCCCCGTCATCACGTCCAGACTTGAATGTATGGCCGTTCTCGTTCCATGTTTCAATCGGCTCGGCACTCATGTTATCCACTACCTGCATATACGGGAAGAAAGCGTCGGACGGAGCAGAAGAAACCTCCGCTATGCCGCCATCAATAGTCACTTGGTTTCCGCTCACGCCTGTAATAAGATACCAGATGTCGCCTAATCTCACCATGCCATGGCTCTTTATGTGAGAATCAGCTCCCGGAATAGTAAATGTTGTGGTATTGCTCCAAGTTAAGGAAGAGGCATTCTTTCCGTAGACTGTCACCGCATCACTCTCTTCGCCGATCACAACATAATCCAGACCACCTACAGATATTTCCTGCTCCTTCTGCATAACGTCAAGGATACGGCGATTCGAACCTGTTCCTCTGTAGAATGCAAAGAGAAGACTGCTGAATCCGGAACCAGAATCGCTTACGGAGCCCCCGATGCTTAGCTGCATGTTGCTGTTCTGGAGTTTTTTCTTCATGCTTTCCGTTGCCACAAAGAAGTCATCTCCGTTTACCTCAAGGCTGTCAACCACAGGCTTAGTATTGTCATAGTTGAATGTATATACCTGCTCCTTGCTCAAACCAGACTCACTAGCCTCAGTTGCGCTTATACGAATTTCCCTCGTTCCGCTTCCAGTCCATGACTTAATCGGTACTGTTATCTCATAGCCGGGGACATCTCCTCCATCGAAACCAGATCTGGCCACAGCTTCGAAATAATTATATTCGCTGACCGTATTCGGAACACTCTGCGGAACTTCTCCAGCGACAAGATTCACGTTTGTCTCAGGACGGGTAACATTGTACTCACCTTCCGTAACCATGATGTCTGATATGTTGTTTGCATGCTCCGCCGTAGTAACAAGTCTTGCATGCCCCCTGATCCACATATCATCCTCATAGGGCTTTTCTCCGACGAAATTTCCTGCCTCGTCATAGAATTTCACGACGGGATTGTGGTTTCCGATGGCCGGAGACTTCGGATTTATGCTGATAGCGAGTGGTGTACTCCAGGGACCAAGAAGACCGTGATTGTCAACGGCGGCGGCCCTAACCCAAATAGTATACACCCTGTCATCTTCCGGATCATCAGGATTATCTGCGGACTGACTTTTCTGGAGACAGTTGTTTTTGTTCAATATTATGTACCAGCTTCCGGTTGAATTCGCCTCAATTCCCCAGAAGTCAGGATCCGCAGTAAAGTCATGGGTAATTCCGATGTTGCCGGCGTTCACAATGGCATATCCACATCCGCTTGCATCCGAGCTGCTCCAAACAGTAGACACAGAAGATTCCTCTTTCATAGCCTCCACACCAGATTCATTTATTCTATCCTGGTGTCCAAGAGAAATTTGAACGAATACTTTCTCAACAAGCTCGTTGTCCGTTGCCTTTCCGCTGACTCGCACGACACCAGATGCGGAAGAACTGTACTCTCCCTCCGCCGGTGCAGGTGACAGAATTTCCACCATAGGTCTGTCGCCGTAGGGATTGTACTTTATATCCTGCACAGTTACAGATTTGTTTCCGAGACTATCTTCGGCAAGAACAGCAGCCTTCATGGAGTATATGTCACTCGGGTGGGAAAGTCGGCTGTATTGTGCAAGCCCATCAGAGCTAGTTGGAAGTTTCTTCAAAAGTCCATCCGATGCGTCGAATGAAGCGGTCCAGCTCAAGGGTGAACTTGACAAACCTGAGGCCGATCCAATTTTGTTCTTCAAAACCGTCTCGTAATCATCCCGGAGAGTTCCGTCCTCATTGTAATAGCTGTTGTCAAAAATGGTGCACCACAATTTCTTCACAGTAGAAAGTTCGTCATAGGACGTGCCCTTAATTTCTACCGTTCCGACGAGAGTAGACCTGTCATTCGTATCTATGGAAACAATTGGTCCGGCATTGTCAAAAGCCACAGGAATCTGTCTCTTGGAGACAAGGGACGAGTTGTCCTCTACAGATATTTGCAAAATCTTCTGACCATTAAGCGCCTGCACATCATAGACATGAGTGTAAATGTCATACACAACTCCTGTCGAATCTGTATATGATGTCAGTTCCTTTTCAGTAAAGTCTTCAAGCTCATTTTCCGCATCAAAGTCAGAGTTAGAGCCCTTCACGAGCTTGATTCCGTTACCGTCATTTGCACCCACGGCAATAGCCATGTAGGGGCTGGATGAGCCACCGAAGACTTCCGATGAGCTCATAGTAGTGCCACCTCTAAGGTTAGTGACAGCAGCAGACTTTGCGTCATCCGCTGAAGTACCGAATCCAGATGCAATTACCATGCTCGGGGGATTGCTGTCAGTGCGATACTTCACAACTCCATCAAGATCTCCCACATCATCGCTGTTCGCATAGATAACTTTCGGCTGCGACAGTTCAGGGTCACATGCAGTCCAGAACTTACCTCCAGCAGTGTCCTCTATATATATGTAGAGAGGGATCTCACCGTCACCATTTGTCTCCGGAGCATAGTTGAAAGCAACGTCTGTACTTCCGGGTTCAAAGTCCAAGGTACCCGCAGGCTGTGAGTACTCCGCCCATTCCTCAGGCGAACTATATCCCGTAGACGAAATTTTTATATCTTTAATGCCGTCATCATCCGTTACAGTTCCGTAAATTCGGGACGTATATTTTGCAGTATACGTATTGAGTGCCGTTGAACCGTCACCTATAATCTCATTGAATTTCACGACTGGTCTGTCGGTATCCAAATCCACACTATAAGTCATACAAGAAGAAATGGAAGTGGGGTCAACACTGCTGTTTCCGGCTTTGTCATAGGCCACGAGGAGGAAATGCACAGTTCCAGTACTTGCTCCAGAACTTACATAATCATTGAAGTTAAAGGGACCGTATGTTGTCGTACCCAGCTCTGAAATGCTCACGGAATCTTCATAGGCCTCATGCTCAGTCTCAGTGGTAAAGCCCTTAACTGGAGCTCCCCATCCGCTCAGTGTAGTAGGTGCGGTTGGTCCGGCATATCTATAGAGACGGACGGACTTGAGGCCATTATTGTCAGAGGCACTTCCCACCACGCTGAATTCACCGTTATGGGCAACTTCCGCAGAGGGACTTTCTATGGAGGCGAGCGGACGCTCTTTGTCTATGCTGAGAGTTCCAACCGGATAGCTGTTTAAGTTTCCGGCATAATCCGTGACATTTGCATAAACCCTGGGAGTTGTTCCCAAATTCTCAGTTTTAAACCATGCGTTGTCGGGAGTAATTGTAAGCTCCCACTTAAGTTCACAAGGTCCGTTTACGGTATAGAAGTTCGGGAGATCTCCATTTGTTCCAGGCTCCTTCCAGCTTCCATCCGCTTTTCTCTCATAGTCTATCTCCTCAACTGTCTCAACCCCAAGCTCATCTTCATATTTGAATATGACAGAGCCATAGGTACTGAATTCATTCGCAGAAAGGTATGAAATCACATCAGCATTGGGAGAGCCATCCTTGGCAACCTCACTGCTGTACATCGGAATATGATAAGACTTGTTATTGAGTCCCCTGATTTCAAAATCAATTGACATCACACCGGAAAGATTGTCACTGGCTGTTCCATTGAGGGTAAAGCTCTCTCCCCCATTCGTAAGCACGACATCATTGCTGTCAGGCGTGACATTTGAGGCTGTCTGGTCAACATTGATTTTAGCTTCGTCAATTACGCTCCTGTTGCCGCAGTTATCCTCCGCAATCAGATAGAGAATATCCCCGGAAGAACCGACATCAATGGGCTTAAATCCGTTCAGGTTCATGGTGAAACCGTAATACGTGGAGTCGTCAGGCCATGGGATTTCGACCGGATTATTATTTGCGTCCGTCCAAAGTGAATAATCAGAATTCGTTCTGTATTTCGGTGTCGGGGTACACGGGGAGAGTTCTGAGAACACACCGGTAGCCGTCGACTCAAGATCAGGATCATCGGAAGTCATTTTGTCACCATTATTAGACCAAATCTGATAGTAGAGTTTTGCTATGCCGCTGCCTGCATCCTCATAAAATCCACTTATCTCAAGTGAAGTTTTGTTTGTAAACGAACTATCCGAATACTTTCCTCCTCCAACAGAGAGCATCCTATCTTTCTTGACATCATTGTTCTGATATTTGTAGTCAGCGAGATACGGATTATGGAGCATTACAGGCTTCCCCTTGTCCACTTTTATGGTATAAGTTTCCTCATAGTTTCTTCCGGCCTTGTCATATACAGTTACCTTGAGGCTTCCTTCGTCATTGTCGCCCCACTTTTCTTCATCGGTAAAATCAAGTGAGAATGACCATGTGTCGGAAACGGCATTCTGAGCCGCAACTTGAGCGGGAGGATTGAAGATTACGGAAGAACCCTTTTTAAGTTCAATTTGTGTAGATGCAATGCCCTTGTCATCCGTGGAGGTTCCTCTCAAGGTCACTGTCGTGTCTCCCACATAATACTCTGTACCAGATTTTTTGTAGGCTCCGGAAATGACCACGCCAGACAATGAGGGATCAATAGAATCCACGCTGAGAGAGAATGCCTTTGCCTCCGTAACGTTTCCAGCCTTATCCTTCACGGTGGCATAGACGGTCTTTCCTCCGAGCGAGTTCAAAGCAGAACTTGCAATCACGGCTCTCCAGCTCTTGGTGTTTTCTGTAATCGCATTACTCCATGAAGACTCAGCCGCAAGATTAGTCTCGGAAACCAAAACATCAGAATACTTGAACGAGACATTTTCGAGCTGGTTCCCACCGACCTTGAAATCAAACGCCTGCATACCGGAAAGAGAATCGGCGCATGTTCCATAAATCGTAAGATCCTCAGTTCCTCCCGTGAGGACAGTATCTGAGAGAGGTGCAGGACTCAAAGAGCCGTTTTTATAATGTGTAGCAGAGAATGAGGGAGCCTCGTCATCCATGTGGACAACAAAAGACTTCACTGGAATAGTCAAGTTTCCTACGGCATCCTCCGCCTGCACATAAAGTCTGTTGTATGTTTCTGAATCAGCCTTGAAGCCTGACACAGTACCCGAGAATGACACATTATTGCCCGTCTTGCCACCAAGGGAAATTTCCGTGCCATCATCTTTGATACTGTTCGGAATCGCATCTGAGGCTCCTGCCTGCACAAGTTTATAATAAACTTTTCCCATGCCCACACTCTCGTTCAAGGAACCGGAGAAAGTCATGGCCGCATTATTCTTTCCATAATAAGCAGAGGAACTCCAAGCCGCACCATTCAGCATGAATCCCTCGGAAATAACCGGGGAAACTCCGTCAACGATGCACTCAAAAACCTTCTCATCCTTTCTTCCAGCCTTGTCAGTCACAGTAACGCTTATACTCCATTTGCCATCCGCCTCAGGAGATTTCAAAGAAAGCGACGGGTAAACATGAGTTCGATCATCACCCAAAGAATCATTAATGGTGATTCCGTTCGAGCTGTCAGTAGACGTGATAGCTCCACCACCGTTCTTTCTTGCGGAAATAGCAACTGTCTCTATACCAAGCGAGTCCGTGGCCTCAATCTCAATCTCTGCCAAGTTTGCCGTACCAAGTTTTTCCTTGTTGTACACGCTCTCATAGTCACATCGCGTTATCTCAGGTTTGCTTGTATCAAATTTAAGGTTGTCGATTACATACGAGCCAAAATTTCCCGCCATATCCTCATAGTCAAGAGTAATTTTCTGACCAGTACCCTCATTTACGGGGAAACTGAAACTCCAGCTTGTCGCAGGCGATACGGTTCCAGAGCTTGCGTCGCTCACATCTTTGCTGGTATAACCGCTCACATTTCCCTTTCCATCATTGTAGGTATATCTGAGCCATGAGGTTCCAGACAAATCGTCCTTCCACTTTCCGCTTACGGTCAGATAATACTTTCCATCCGTCGCATTATGTGTCATCTTGGCTTCGTTGACGGTATCGCCAGTTTTTAAGCTCAGGCTGTCCGCAACAATTTCCGGCGCAGTGGTATCGTTTTTAAGAGTACAGAATCCCAAAAGATTACTGACAAGCCCCGATTTATCCTTGGCTTCCGCAGTAAGTGAAATTGTGCCGGTAGGAGTCATGTCGGCTCTCCATGACTTTATGTCAAGGGGATTTGAAACAGATGTAGTCCATTTCATAGAGTCGCTTCCAGCATTTTCTTTTGTAAGAGCAACTTTGGAGTAATAAACAGTAGTACCAACATCGGTTCCATCGGTCTTTTTGATTTTCAGCCAATCAACTCCAGAACCTGAGTCTACGACATCACCGTAAAGTGTTACGGAGCCGTCTTTGTAGTAGATTGTTGAATTTGCGTCCAAAACGCTTGCTCCCAGAGTTCCCAGAGTATAGTACCGGTATGAGAGAGAAGGATTCACGCTGTCTATGGAAATATTGAATCCCTTGGGAGTTGATTCGTTTCCGGCCTTATCCTTGGCAAAGACATAAAGCACGTCATAAGCACCACCGGATGCAGGCGTAAACTGTGCGGTTATCGGAATTTCTATGGCAGTTCCTCTCTGCTCCACAGATTTTTCAACCCACCCCGCCTCCGATGTTGATGGAACTCCCGATCCGGATCTTCGCACAAGATAGAGAACCTTTGAAAGACCGGAGACAGTCTCGTCAAGTTTAACGGTAACGGTCGGTCTTCCGCTAAGGTAATTTGTTCCGTTATATTGATAGGTATTGCTATCTACAGTAAAGGTGTTCGCTATGACCGGAGCCGTAGAGTCAAAGGTGACATAGAATGTTTTTTCAGTCCTTCTGCCAGCAAGATCCTCAAGTTCAGCCTTTATTGCCCACACACCATCGGCACTGTTATTTTCAAATGTTACTGCGCGGGTAGCGGTCTTTTTGTCTGTAGCAATATTCTCAGTGCCACTGCTAACACCAGAAACAGGCTCACCGTCATCTCTTGTAAGATTTACATTAAGGCTGCTGATTCCAAGTCCGTCGCTTGCAGTCACAACAAATGTCCTGCCAAGATTCTTTTCAATATATGACGACTTGTCCGTGTAGCTGTCAGTGAATTTTGGTGCGGAAAAATCGAATTTCACAGTTTTTTCGACAGTTGTTGAATGACCTGTCCCATCCAGGACTGTAAAGCTAAGTTTTACGCCATCCTTTTCAACTACATCCGTGACCTTGAAATCCGATGAATTAAATGTCTCAATAGCTTGCTGAGTAACCTCACTCAGCTCCTCGTTTTCCCCGTCTTTGTCAAAAATGGCTGTGCATGAAACAAGTCCAGATCCGTTTGTGTCCGTGGCACTCCAGCTGAGCTTGTAAGAGCCTGTCTTTGAATCATAATATGGGTCAGCCTCAGTCACAGTTACCGAATCCCCGGTACTTAATGCGGAGTTACTTGGGAATGTGATTTCAGGATTCACATTGTCAATCCAAAGAATGAACTGCTTGATGTTGGAAGTACCTGCCCCGTTCTTTGCCAGAACCTCAACCTCGTAAGTATAGTTCTTTCCCGAATCAGCCGCAAATGACGGCAGATTGAGGGTCTCCGTATAAACGTTGGAGCCGCTCACACCTCCGTCCGTAAACGCACCGTTCGTCTTCAAGTTATAAGATACAACAGATGGGTCAGTGTCATCCAGACTCTCCCAAACAGTCTTTTTACCCTCAAAGCGCTTTATCCGGGCCACGAGACCTTCACCAGCATTTGAACCCGTTGCCTTAAAGTTTGAGCTTTCACCCTGGGAATCTGTTATGGCAAGCACCAGGGGATAGGTCGCACCACTTACCCACTTCTGCCATTTTTTATCATTCTCACAGTTGACATTGGGAGGAGTTCCGCTTGACTGGGTATGGAATCCATAATATCTGTTGTCCGCAGGAACAAGCTCATTGCCGTTGAGATCCTCTCCCTCGACAACGATGACATAATAATTGCCCATCTTCACATTCGGAGCCCCCGGAAGTTTTACAGAATACGTGCCCTTTTCTGTCGTGGAGTCCATGTTCTTAAGAGCTTTGTGGGCCTCGTCGCTTTCACAGACATTTTCCGTTCCCTCACTGGACCAACAAGGCTCTCCCGCTATGATTTCCCCAAAAGTTTTCGAGATGTCGGACTCATAAATTTTTACCACAAGGGAGTTCAGCTTCACATTCGCCTTGTCCAAACCGGACTCCACAGAAAATGAGAGGTAGGAATCGTTGTTCGAAGGTCCCCATTCCCGGCCATGGTCAGGCTTACCATTCAGAGCCTCTAGACCATATCCGCTGAACGAATAGGTAGGATTGACATTCTTGTTCAGATTGATGGCATAGGGCTTTTCCACGCTTCCGATGCAGTCATTTGCAACACTGCCCTCAAGAATCTCCACTATTCTGCTGCGTTTTTCCCCGTCAAGGTCTCCTTTATATGTTCCGTTCCAAATCTCCTTCAAGTCGGAGCCCTCAAGTGTTATCTCATCATTTCCAATTACGGACCTGGTAAGAGTGACCAAACCGTCGTAGTCCTCACGGTCACTTCTGATATAGGTATTTTTATTTGTATTGGGCTTACCGTCAGTTCCGGTAGTAGCATCCGAAATCTCAATGGCAAGATAACACTTCTGGTCAGGATTGTTGTCCGGATCCGCGTCAACTCGCTCAGTATATGCCTTGGCGTAGTTCTGCTGTATGTCGCTCACAGGAGTGTCCGCATATTCCGCCACCACTATGGAAACATTCGCTGTGTCCGCAATGTCAAAGTCCTCCACAGTCAGATCAATCGGAGTACTCTTATTGCCTTCAGCGTCCAAATTGTACATATAGACTTTCACACTGCCCTTGTCAGTGCTCGGATGATCGTCCGCGATGGTTCCCTTCAAAGTGATTTTTCTTCCGTATCTAGTCGGAGAGCTTATGTCAAGAGAATCCGGACTTGAGAGGAGGAAGATTGGAGGAGTGTTGTCAATGTCGAACACAGTGGAATCGCTGCTTGAAGAGCGTCCCGACGAATCCGTACCCACCACGTCAAAGACATAGGTTCCGTCCTTGAGTGAAAGGGGTATATGAAGGTCGTTTCCATCCCCCGTGACAGTGAACGTGTAGTTATTCTCGCTTTCCTTGTTGTAGACCAGCGATGCCTCCCACTTGCTTCCGTCCTTTTTGGGATTTGCAAGGGGAATGGACATCTTTTCTATGAGCGGAGTGTTGTTGCTGGAGAGCGAAATCTCTATCTCCGCCACCCCGGAATCATCCTGACAGTCCACGCTGAAGACAATATCTCCATGCACGGCCTCAACCTTGCTCTTTGTGGGAGATTCTATTGTCACCGTAGGCTGCTGCACATCCACAGCTGCTCCAAGACCGATTTCACAGGATGGAAAAACAAAACCAAAAGCAAGCAAAGATGCCGCAATACCGATATTCTCAAAAAAAGTCCTGACTCTCATCTTCATAGACCTACCTCACTATAGGGCCACACCACAAGAGGAGCTCAACCTCCGCAAGCGGTACATTCCTGTAATCTCCACATGAAGAACAGCCAAAGCCGTCCTCCAGTAACAGCCCATCCCACCATTATAGTAGAATCGGCAGAAAAGTACTTTTTGCACATCAAAAGATACAGTGCCGGAGTCCGAAAAAGCCCCTCGGACTCACACTTTTATAATTCAGAAGGTCTGGCAGAAGCTTTTCACCCCTGCCGCTGATCGTTATTTTACCCTAAATTTCCCAAAATGTCAAACAAACAAATGGAAATTTCTTTACAAACACGTTTGTGTCACTTTTTCTGTGCGGTCTCAACCCAGTAGACGGCAGAATTCTGCTTCCGAACATAGCCCACGACAGGATTAGAGGATCCGTTTCCGTAGCAAGTTCCGGTGTTGCCAGATGGATTAAGCGATGAAGTTCCAACTGCAGAGGGATTTCCAACTTTAGAATCAGTTATCACGCCATTATTCTTCCACAGACAAACATTGATTTTATCCTCCGGGACATCACTGGAAGTCGGAACATAGCCACATTCCCATACACCGGTAAAGAGCTCGTTTTCATCGGCACCAGCCGCCAAAGTTTCCACACCACCTGGAAGGTATGCCATCTTCGGCATGGCCTCTCCATAGTAGCTGATATGTGGAACAATAACTCCCGAACCATC
>DFKI01000141.1 GCA_002373325.1 Treponema sp. UBA3649 | reverse complement strand
GCGTGACAGGCCAGCGCGATAACCAACTTCGCTAAGCCCCCCTGATGATTCAAACTATATCACATACAGAAATTTATGTCAATAACTTTTAAAAAAAAAATTTTTTTTTTTGAAAAATTCAATCCCCTTGTTGACAGTCAATTTATACAATGATAAACTGTTTTCTACCATAAAAATATATTTTAATGAGGATGTTAACTCCTATGGCAGAAGAAGAAAAAAAGACAAGCGTTAAAAAGACGGACGGAGCAAAAATCGGTGCCGTCATCATTCTTATTATTTCGGCAATCGTGTTCATTCCGGTCGGTGGATCAGCGGTTATCTCGTCAATCCTTCAGAAAAACAGGACTCCGGTGTTCGGTAAGTTCAAGGGACAGAAAATCGAGTACAAGGCCGGTTCTGATTTTGCGGCAAATGTTTCATATATCGCCCAGCGTTATCAGAGCTATGGTTATGACACGAGCCAGATGTACAGCTACATTTTCGAGCAGGCCTTCCAGAGCACAGTGCAGAATATGTATGCCGAGAATGCAGTGAAGAAGAGCGGATATTCAGTTCCCGAGGCTGCCGTAAACCGTGCGATTCTTCCATATTTCTACGATGAGAACGGCGTGTATTCATCAAAGATTTTCAATCAGGCCGATGAGTCACAGAAATCGGAGATAAGGACCGCAGCTGAAAAGAGCCTGGTATATTCACGCTTCACTGACGATGTTCTGGGATCTGATTACGGAAGTTCGTCAAAACTCTACGGACTGAAGTACTGTTCTAAGGAAGAAAACTTTGTTTCCGCGATGGGAAGCGAAAAACATTCATTCGTGCTTGCCGCATTCCCTACAGACACTCTTCCCCGTGAGGAGACTGTTAAATTTGCGAACGAGCATTCCGAGTTTTTCCGCAAATACAATCTCTCCGCAATCTCTCTGACAGAAAAGCTGGATGCCGACAACACATTGAAGAGCATCAACGACGGTGAGACAACATTTGACGCGGCGGTAACGGATGTGTCCGAAAAGCTCTACACTGATTCCGACGGAAAGCTCACAAGCTCATATTACTATCAGCTGAAGAATATCACGGTGGATGAGGAAAATCTTAACAAGGTTATCGGACTCAAGACCGGAGAGATTTCCGAAGTGATTCAGACATCCCGCGGATACACAATCTTCCGTTGCGACGGTGATTCTTCCGCAATTGATATGAGCCAGGATGAGAGCGTGGACACTGTTCTCAACTACATCAAGGGATACGAAATCAGCTATATCGAAAACTATTACACTGGAATCGCGGGAAATTTCAAGACCGATGCCGTAACTCTTCCTTCCGCTTACTTTGACATGAGCGAGGGTGAGAATGGTGTTGAGCTTGATCCGAATGTCCGTGCTGATGCCAAAAAAATTGATGAGGGCGGAGAGTCAATCGTTCTGCTCGACAGTTTTGCGATGGCATGCAGAAAACATGGTGTGACCAAAGTTGAGGTTCCTGCTTTCCCGGTGAACTTCGGAAACTCACAGTTCTATGCGACAGTTCCGAGCGATGTCTCTGAGCTCAGTTCTCTTTCTTCGAATGCATCCGTCTTTGAGACTCTTTTCTCACTCAAAAAGGATGAGATTAGCGCTCCCTTTGTTCTTGGTTCCAACGTTCTTGTGGTAAAATGCGTGGGCATACAGAAGGACGATCCGGATGAAAAGGACAACTATGCCGTTAATGCCGAAAGTTATGACAGCGATGATTTGAGAAAGGAAATCATGGCTTCACCCGATTTGGAGAACAACTTCATCGAGACTTTCTACGGCAAGTTTATGAACAACTAGAATGGATGTTTCCAATGAGCTCCGTCTGATTCAATCGGCTTCGGGGCTTTCTTCATTTACAGTTGAATACAAAGGGCGTTTGCTTTACTCAAAGTATGCGCCTGAGCGTTCCGTCCTTTCTCTTATTGAGCGTACCAAGATTTTGCCGGGTACGCTTGTTCTTGTAAACTCACCGGTTCTTTTCTACGGACTTCCCGAGCTTTTAAAAAATCTCCCCGAGGATTGTCATGTCCTTGCCCTTGAGGCTGATTCCGTGCTTTTTGATTTTTCTCGCGACGCATATCTTAAATGCCGTGAAGCTCATCCTGAGATTGATTTTTCCCTGCTTGATTTTTTATGCCCTGCCTCGGACCTTCAAAAAATAGATTCCCTGATTCGAGCGATGTCTGAAAGCGGAAAGCTGCGCCGTTGTCTGTCCCTTGATTTTTCTGCCGGTGCGAAACTAAACGAAGCTGTGTACCGCCTTGTTGAGAATGCCGCGACGGAGATAATCGGGACGTTCTGGAAAAACCGGATTACCCTCGTGAAGATGGGACGGCTCTTTTCAAAAAATATTTTCCGCAATCTGAGAAACATGGGAAGAGGGCTTTTGCTTGATGAGCTTGTAAAATCCGTGGACAAGCCAATCCTTATGTGCGGTGCCGGTGAAAGCCTTGACGCAACTTTTTCCCCTGCGAACGGAGATTTTCTTGATGCCGTGAAGGCGTGCAGATTTTTTATACTCGCCGTGGATGCCGCTCTTACGACGCTGCTTGACCGTGGGATTCCTGTGGATGCTGCCGTTGGTGTGGAGCCTCAGTTTGCCATACAAAAAGCGTACATCGGTGCCGCCGGGTGCGGGATTCCTTTTTTTGCTGATTTGTGCTCCCGTCCTGAGATTCCTGGTATTATGGGAGGAAGAACAATCTGGTATGCTTCCGAATTTTGTTCTGCGGGATTCCTTGACCGGCTTCGTGAGTGCAAAATCATTCCTTCTTTTTTTCCGCCGATGGGCTCGGTGGGACTTGTAGCCGCATATATCGCTCTTTTGCTCAGGACAGATTCGTCGGTTCCTGTTTTTGTTACCGGCCTTGATTTCAGCTACAGCGCTGGGCTCACACATGCCTCTGGATGTCCTGCAAGCAAGGCACAGCTTTTTTTGTCGGGAAGAAAAAATCCTGCGGGAAATTATGGTGCTGCTTTTTCAGACTCTTCCATTAAGTTCACCGGTAAAAATGGAAAGGAAATGTTCACGTCGCCTTCAATGAAAAACTACGCGGCAGTCTTTTCAAATTTTTTCTCGTCAGCAGAAAATCTTTTTGACGCGGGGGTATCGGGACTCAATCTTTCCATTCCCCGGGCAAATGTTCGGGACATGATGAGATCCGCCGAAAAAAAATCTTCGGAGGGAAAATTTAATTTGATTGTGGAAAAATTTTCTTCCGACGCTACAAAATCAGCAGACGGTTTTTGTGATGCGGAGATTGAGGTTCTTGAAAAACTAAGGGACCTTTTGAGCCTAGGTGAAAAATCGGAGCACAGGGAAAAGGACAAGACTCTTTCGGAGCAGATTCGCGCTATCCTTGAAAAACGCGAGTACCTCTTTTTGCATTTTCCCGACGGATATAAACTGAGCATGGAAGAGAATTTCCTAAAGCGGGTGAGGGCGGAGATTGATTTTTTCCTTAAAGAAATGAAGATGGGTGAGAAGTGAAATGAAGTTTTTTTTGAAGATTTTTTTTAGGAATTTTTTTTATCTGCTGGGTCTTTCGCTCATGCTTTTTTCCGTGTCATGTAAAAAAAACGCTGCGTCTGAAAAAGTTTCCGGGCTTGAAAAAGACAGTGACAATAAGATTAAAATTGCAGTCAGCTTTTATCCGCTTTACATTCCAGTGATGAACATTTGCGACGGAATTGACGATGTGGAGATCGTGCTGCTTTTTCCTCCTGAGACTTCGGATTTTTCCGCTTGTGTTTTGGACTCAGAGAAAATTGCTTTGTTGGAAAGCTGTGACATTCTTGTTTTGAACGGCGGAGGCCTTGAGCCATTTTTTGATCAGGCTGTGGAACTGAAATGGAACTCTTCGATCGTCGCTTCGGAAGGATATGTCCTTGCGGAAAAAAATCCAGCCATTTGGACGAGCATAGACGGAGCGATTCATGAGGTGGCGGAGATTGCGGGCGGACTTTCGGAGCTGGATGCCGCACATGAAAAAATCTACATGGAAAATGCGTCAAACTATGTGTCAACTCTTATCTCTCTTTCGGAGGAGATGAGCACGATGCTTGAGCCTTATGCCGGAAGCAGACTTATCACCCTGCATGATTTTTTCACTCCTTTTGCCGATGATTTTCTTTTTGAGATTGCGGGAGTGATGAGCCCTGACGGCATAAACTTGATTTCAGATCTTGTTTCCGTTACGCTCGACGCTCTTGAGGATGAGAAAAAAATCGCGATTTTTACGGAGCCCGGGAAACCTTTGCCCGAGTCGCTTTCTCTTGCGGAAAAAACTGGAGTCCAGATTTATGAGCTTGACCCGGTGACTTGCGGTGAACTTGAAAAGGACGCGTACATCAATGCGATGAGAAAAAATGCGGGGGAGATTGTCAGGGCTTTTGGAACAGGAGATGTGAACTGATGGAGAAAAAGATGAATGACATTCGGGCTGCTGTGTTTGATCTTGACGGCACGCTTCTTGATACGCTTTCAGATTTGGCTGACTCATGCAACGAGACGCTCAGAGAATTTAATTTCCCGGAGAGAACGCTTGACGAGGTGAGGTGCTTTGTTGGCAACGGAATCAGGCGGCTTATGGAAAGAGCGGTTCCAGGTGGTGAGACCAACGCTGATTTCGAGAGATGCGTAATCAGGATGAAGGAAATCTACGCGAAGAATTCCCTTAACAAGACAATACCATACCCGGGTATAATGGAAATGCTTGGCGGTCTTAAAAAAAGAGGCGTGAAAATCGGGATTGTGTCGAACAAACCGGATTCGGAAGTGAAGCATCTTGCGTCAGTTTTTTTCGCTGATTTTATTCCTGCGTGTGCTGCGGTGGGTGAAAAGGAATCTGAGGGGGTAAGAAGAAAACCTGCCCCGGACTCAGTTTTTGCCGTGCTGAAAAATCTTTCGGTGAAAAATGAGAATGCCTTTTATGCAGGCGACTCCGACGTGGACATTGCGACTGCGGAAAATGCGGGAATGCCCTGTGTCTCTGTCTGCTGGGGATTTCGTTCCAGAGATTTTTTACTGGAGCATGGAGCGAAAATTCTTGTCTCCACTCCGGATGAAATTTTGGATTTGATTTAAAGATGGAATTTAAATTTATGGAAGACAAAACGGAAGAAATATTTGAGGAAGAAAAATTGGAGGATGAGTCGCGCGATTTTTTTCTGCGTGGTGATGTTGCGAGGGAACTTGATTTTTACAGAATCAGGGACGAGGTGGCAGGAAAGTGCGTGAGTGAGGAAGGCCGCAGTCTTCTTTTGAAAAGGGAAAGCTCTTCGGATGAGACCAAGGTGGAGCGGCTGAAAAAACTTGGCCGTGAGTGGAGCGTCTACAGACATTCTGGAAGAGCCCAGTGTATGCACGGATGGCCTGAGGTAAAAAATCTTTTTCCGCTTTTGGGAAAGGACGGTGCATGTCTTTCGCAGGACCAGATTTTTGCGCTGGGTATTTTCTGCTCGTCGTCGGAGGATGCCTCTTCATCGCTCGTTTCTGCCGCAGGCGAGATGGAGATTCCGACTCTTTTTGAGATTGCCTCAAACATGCCTTCTTTAAAATCTGCGAGGGAAAAAATCTTTTCGGTGATTTCGGAGGACGGTGAGATACGAGACCTGCCGTCACTTAGGAGCATAAGGTCAAGGATTGCGTCTTTGAAAAAGGATGTGGACTCAGCTGTTCGACGCTATGTCTCCGATCCGTCCCTTGCCTCCGCATTGCAGTCAACTGTTCCGGTGTACAGACAGGACAGGGAACTCATTGCCGTAAGGAGCGACCGTCGCGGTGAGATTCGCGGAATCGTGCATGAGGTGAGCGGAAGCGGACAGACAGTTTACATTGAGCCGGAGGAAATCGTTCGCGCGAACAATGAGATAATCCAGGCGGAGTATGAGCTTCAGGCGGAGATGGGAAGAATCTTCCGTGAGCTTACTTTTTCTTTGGGTGAGTTCCGGGAGGACTTTTATTCATGTCACGAGGCGATGCTGGAGCTTGACGTTACTTTTGCGGCATCCGTCTATCAGGGAATGGTGCAGGGGGTCTTTGCGGAGACTGCGGATTTGAATCTTGAGCCGCCCGTAATTCTTCAGGCACGTCATCCTCTTTTGGGAAGCAAGGCAGTTCCCGTGGACATAAGATTTATGGACGGAAAACGCGTGATGATTGTGACGGGACCGAACACTGGTGGAAAAACTGTCACGCTAAAAACAATCGCGCTCTTTTCCTTGATGAATCAAGCGGGATTTCCGGTGCCTGCAATGGAGGGAACGAGGCTTCCTTATTTTTCATCGGTCTTCGCGGACATAGGCGACGAGCAGTCCATTGATGAGTCCCTGAGCACATTTTCAAGCCACATGAAAAAAATCGCGGCCATGATTGAACACGCGGATGACAGGTCCCTTTTGCTTTTGGATGAGCTTGGAAGCGGAACCGATCCTCTTGAGGGAGGTGCAATCGCGATGTCGGTGCTGGACACTTTGATTGAAAGAAAATCTTTTGTTGTGGTTACGACCCATCACGGAATCTTGAAGAACTACGGATACACGAATCCTCTTTGCACGAATGCCTCCATGGAATATTCCGCTGAGACAATGGCTCCGACGTACAGGCTCCTCATGGGTGTGCCGGGTGAGTCCCACGCGATTGACATTGCCCTCCGCTCAGGACTGAGAAGCGATGTGGTGGAAAATGCGAGGCGTTATATTGCAAGCGAGCAGGCTGACGTGAGCGCTTTGATTCAGGGACTTACGGCGAAACATGCAGAGCTTGATTCCATGCTTCAAAAACAAAGGTCGGAGGAAAGACGGCTTGAGGATTTGCGTCTTCGTCTTGAGAAAAAAGGAATCGCGAACAAGGAAAAGGAACTTGAGATTAAAAACTGGGAGCACTCCAAAAGCTCGGAATTTTTGAGCGAGGCAAGGAGCCGTCTTGAAAATCTTGTGCGTGAGCTTCGCGAGGGGGAAATCAACAGGGAAAAAACTCTTTCGGTAAAATCTTTCATTTCGGATCTGGAGGAGGAGATTGAGGCCCAGCTTGATGAAATCAGTACGCAGGAGGAAAAAATCAGCGAGGAAAAAAATCTGCTTGAAAAAGATGAGATACGCTTTGCTGAGAACGGAATGCTCATCAGGCAGGCGAGGGAAAAATCCGGAGCGTCAAATAAAAAAACAAAGAGGCGGATGTCAAATGCCGAGGCCTTGAAATCTGCGAGTGTTCAGGACATAAAGCCTCTTGCAAAAAGCGACAAAAAATCTGCGGAAAAAAATTCTCTCTCACTCTCATCGCCCTTGCTCTCTCCCGGAACTGAAGTTTACGCGGGAAAAAATCGGATGAAGGGAATCCTTGAGAAAGAAAACAACGACGGAAGCTGGACTGTGATTTTCGGTTCCATGCGGATGAGCGTAAAGAAAAAGGAATTGATTCCCGTAAAAACTCCGCCGCGGATTTTAAAGGCAGATGTTTCCGTTGAGACTTCCACTGAATTCGAAAAGGACGAGCGGCCTGTGTTCGAGCTCCGGCTTTTGGGCATGAGGCAGGAAGAGGCGATGAAGGCTCTGGAGAGACAACTGGACCTTTGCCTGATTTACAATTTCAAGGCGTTCAGCATTATCCACGGAAAGGGACTGGGAATCTTGCAGCAGTCGGTTCAGGATTATCTCGGGCACTATCCGGGAGTGAAGGACTATCACTTTGCGCCTCCTGAGGACGGTGGTAGCGGAAAGACCTATGTTACGCTGATGTGAAATCTGGGGGAAATGGAGGACTTGATGTTTAGCGACACGCATTTTCATTTTTTGAACATGACCGGGGGGGATGCCGAAAAGGGTGCTGATTTTTTCAGGGAGGCTGCCTCATACAATCCGTTTTTTATGATGGACATCGGAACTAAGTGTGATGACCTTTTGCCCAGATTTTCGTTCGTGGAAAAAAGTCTCTCGCTTTTGGGGAATGCGGAACTTGAGTCGGACGTTAAGAGCTTCATGTTTTTTTCCGCCGGAATCTGGCCGGATGAGGATGAAATTCGGGACAGAAAAAAATGCGTGGAGGTCCTTGAAAAACAGATTGAGGATTTTAAAAATCTTGCCGCTGAAAAATCTTCCGGGAAATTTCATGGACTTGCGGCGATCGGTGAGTGCGGGCTGGACCATCACTGGAACTCTTCGGAAAGGGACGGCGGTTTTGATTCAGAGATGCTTGAGGCTGAGAGGGAGCTTTTTATCATGCAGATGGGGCTTGCGGAAAAACTCAATCTTCCGGTAATCGTTCATTCAAGGGATGCTTTTGACGGCACTGTTTCCTGCATGGACGAGGCCGGATTTTCAAATGGTGTCGTGCACTGTTTTTCTTACGGCAAGGATGAGGCAAAGGCATTTTTGGACCGGGGCTGGTACATCGCTTTGGGAGGGGCAGTCACCTACACGAAAAAAAGAAACATGGATGCGATGCGTGATTTAATCCGCTTCATCCCAGGGGACAGGCTTCTTCTTGAGACCGACGCACCGTATCTTGCTCCTGTTCCCATGCGTGGAAAGCCAAACACACCGCTTTACATAAGGCACACTTATGAATTCATTTCGGAAATCCGTGGTGTGTCGGTGGAGGATTTATGCCGCACTGTGGACGAGAACTGCGCGAGGCTTTTTAGCTGATTTTTACAAATTTATTTCACCGTCATTTTCCCCTGCTTCCTGACTTCTAACTCCTTTCCTCATCCCCTTGACATTATTGGCGAATTTAGCGATTATGGATGAATCATGGAAGAGAAAAATTTGTCGCGGCAGTATCTGGAATCAATTTCCACAGCGGATTTGATTTCGCTTGCCTATGAATTTGGCATAGACATACCTGAGAATTTAAGCCGTCGTTTTATAATTGGGGAGCTGCTTGAGGTGGCTCAGGAACTTGAATCAGAGGCGGACGATGAGCAGATGGAGGAGTCGGAGGTTGACGTTCCCGATTTTCTTCCGAAGACATACAATGAGACGCAGATTTATGCTGTCCTTAGAAATCCGGCGTGGGCGTTCGTATATTGGGATTACAGCGCGCAGGAATTTGAGGCGATTACTTCCAGGCTTGAGTTCGAGGGATTTTTCCTCCACATAGCATTTTTTGACTCGGCGAGCGACGAGACACCGGTGGATTCCTTTGACATACAGATTTCCAAGGACGACCGTGAGCAGTACGTGCTGATTCCGTCCGGACGCAGATATGTAATAATCAACTTGAAGTGCAGGATTGAGGGTGCTGAGCCGAGGGTTCTTGCATATACCAGGAGAATGGAGATTCCTTTTGAAAGCGAGTGTGTGGCGGATTTTCAGCCCGGCAAAAAACTTGAGATGTCCGAGCTTGTGCGTCTTTCCGGAATGGATGAGCTTCTGAGACGGAATTTCAAAAATCACAGGCAGTCATTTTCTTGAGGTAGGAGTAAAAAAGTGTCCGAAAAAAAACTTTCGTTCGTAATAGTCGCGGATCAGGCCTATGTGCATTATGACGGCTCTGACGCTGATTTCAAGGCGGCATCGGCTTCCATTTTTGTTTCCATGACGGAGACCTATATTCCCCTGCTTCAGATGATGGAAAGACTTGAGTCGGAGTCGGTGGATTTCAAGCTTGGCCTTGTGATAAGTCCCCTTGTTTGTGAGATGCTTGAGAATCCGGAGCTTCAGAAAGGATATGTCTCATACCTTGACCAGAGGATTGCATTTGGAAAAAGGGAGCTTGATCGCAATGTGGGAAATGATGCCGTCATCAATCTTGTGAACGGAACTCTGCAAAATCTTCAGGAAATCAGACGCTTGTTTACGGAAGTCTACGGCATGAGGGTTCTTCCTGCAATCCGGTTCTTTTCAGAAAAAAAATATCTTGAGATAATCCCCACGGCTGCGACATACTCGTATCTTCCGCACATGGCTGATTTGCCGGAATCAGTGAACGCACAGGTGGAGAACGGAATCCGGGCATCGAGGTTTTTCTTCGGAGAGACCGGGGACGGGTTTTATCTGCCGATGCAGGGCTGGGCAAAGGGATTCGACAAAATTCTGCGCTCATACGGCATAAACTATACGGTACTTGACGCAAGGTCGGTTCTTTTTTCCAAGGACGTGAATCTTTCGGAAAGCAACGGCATCTTTGAGCCTGTTAGAACCAACAATTCCCTTGTGCTTTTTTCATCGGATCCTTTTACTCCTTCCGAAATCACATCCTCCGACGGATTCATGCAGAACCCAGTTTACAGGAGCCAGGAGCGTGATTTGGGATATGAGCTTCCGGTTGATGAGCTGGACGGATTTTTGGGAGAGGGAAACATGAGGCTTGAGACCGGGTTCAAATACTGGTCAAAGGGGTGCGGTGAAGGGGACGGCGTGTTCTATGACGGAAAAAGTGCCCTTGAGCAGGTGAAAGAGGATGCTAGAAGATTCTGCCGGGAAAAATCAGAAAGGCTTGATGTGGCGTCCGAAAAAATGGGTGAGATTTCGCCACTTCTTGTCTGCGTGATTCCTTCGCGTCTTTTGGGCGAGGCATGGCACGAGGGGCTTGATTTTCTTGAGGAAGTCATAAGGATTTCCGCATCCGAGAAGCCTTTTACACTTTCGCTTTGCCGTGACAGTCTGGACAGACAGTTCAGCCTGAAAAAGATTTCTCCTTATCCGTGTTCTGCTGCCGGTGAGGGGTATGGTGAGAATCTGATTGACGGAAGCAACAACTGGATGGTCCGTTATGTGAGAAAAGCGACCGAAAGGATGATTCATCTTGCCGAAAGATTCCCGATGGAGACCGGTCTTAAGGCGCGTCTTTTGAACATGGGAGCCAGGGAGGTGCTTCTAGCTCAATCAAGCGACTGGCCCGTGATGATTCAGGAGGGAAATCTGCCCGACAGAGCCGCACAGGAGTTCAAGGATTTCATCACTTCGTTTTCGCTTGTCTTTGACGCTCTTGCAAGCAATACAGTCAGCACGGAGTGGCTTACGGGGCTGGAGAAAAAACATTCGGTCTTTCCTTGGCTCACATACAAGGTTTTCAGCGTAAAGAAATAGGGAAACAACTCGACTTTCACAAAAAATGCCATTTCCACGCGACTCTCAAAAAAGGCTTGTCATGGTGAGTTCAGTGTCAGGGAACGCTATGCAATTACAGGTCCGGCAATGGGAAAGTTGTGTCTGATTGTGGGAAAAAAAAAGCACCCGATTTACGGATGCTTGAATGAGCTATTGCAGATTCGAACTGCAGACCCACGCCTTAAAAGGGCGTTGCTCTACCTACTGAGCTAATAGCCCATCGCTTCGTTTGAAGTATTTTAATAATATATTTTTAAATCGTTTGTGTCAATAGCAAAATCTCATTTTTTGAAGATTTTTTTGAAAATCAGTCCTTTTATTTCAAAAGCAGATTGTAAGCGTCCAAAGATGTCTCGGCCTTCATAAGTCCTTCGCGCAAATCAGAATTTCTGAGCCTTGTGCTGAAAAAGGACAATGTTTGCAGGTAGTAACTGTGCTGGTTGTGAGCCGCCGCAATCATAATCAAAAGACGTACCGGCACATCATCTACCGGCTGAAAGTCAATGATATCGTTCTTACAGATTCCAACACTCATAACCAGATCAGTTACAGATGTAAGGCGGACGTGAGGAATGGCAATGCCACGACCAACAGCAGTAGACATCAGTTCTTCACGCTGCAGGATACCGGAAACCAGTTCCTTTTCATCTTTAATCTGGGGAGCGGTTGCAAGATTTGTTGCCAGCTCGACAAGTGCGTCATGCTTTGTAGTGCGATTGATAAAAACAATGCGCTCGGGAGAAAGAATATTACGAACACGAACAGGAGTATTTACTTCTTCCGGCTTTGTATTTGAGGAAAGGCGTTCATTAACCCATTTTTCAATTTCTGACCGCTTAAAACGCCAGACGGTACCGATTTTTCCAGCCGGAATCTCACCTTTCTGAGCCCAGT
>DFKI01000145.1:3044-6128 GCA_002373325.1 Treponema sp. UBA3649 | reverse complement strand
CAAACATAGCACTCATGTTGTGATTGATAACCATAATGTATCTCCTCTATAACGAGTATTTTCGAGTTACAGGCAAACACATAAGCACATGTTTGCTGCCCCTGGGTTTACCACCCTATGCTCTAATTTTCGGACTCTGATTTTTGTGACTTTAGGGAATTTTTTGCAAATTTAAGGAAATGCTGGTTGGGAATGAAAAGCGCGTTTGCAATCTGGGAAAAAATAAATCTTGCCAATCCGGGAATCAGGTAATATAATATAGGTATGGAATCTGAAAGAGAGAAGGCCGAGCAGGTTTACGAGCGCCTGCACACGATGTATGAGCTTATGAGTCAGACCGGCGGAACCGAAGATGTAGAGAGGGCAATCTTTGAATTTGAGGATTGCGTTTCGGAGGAAGATTACGCGGCTTGGCTCAAAAAGTATGATTTTTTCTCGTAGCGGGTGTTTATGGGACGAAGAAAACGGATTGCCTTTGTGGCTGACTACATAGAATCGGAATATTCTCAGAAAATATACAGCGGGGTCCGTGACTATGCCGTGAAGCATGGTATGGATGTGCTTGTCTTTTCCGTGGGGCAGCTTCTGGACAAATCGCTTTCGTTTGACTATCAGCATCTTTCCGTTACTCCCCATCTCACTCCCTCCAATGTTGACGGAATCATTTTCGAGACGGGGGTGCAGCTCAACTATGCCACCGAGGATTATGTCTCGTATTTCCTGAAATCTTTTGCGCCTCTTCCTGTGGTGAGCGTTGGGGCTGACATCAAGGACATTCCGTCGGTTTTTTGCAACGGCAGGACAGGTTTTGAGGCTCTGGTCACTCATGTCATTGAAAAGCACGGATGCCGGAGAATCGCGCTGATGGGGGCAAAGAACAACTCTTCGGACGCAATCAACAGGGAGAAAATCTACAAGGAGGTCCTTCTCGCGCACAACATCGCATACGACTCCACTCTGATAATGGACGGCGGATTTTTGTATGACATGGCTCTTCTGGCATTGAAACGCTACAAGGACGTGCAGGGACGGATTGACTTTGACGCGATAATTGCAGTGAACGACCAGATGGCATACGCTTGCGTGGATTATCTGAGACAGCACAAGATAAAGGTTCCCGAGGAAGTGATTGTAACTGGATATGATGATGAAATCCGCTCCTCAATCATGTCGCCTACTCTTTCAACTGTGGACCAGAATCTGGAGATGCAGGGAAGCGAGGCTGTGAGGGTTCTTTCAGAGCTGATTGACGGAAAATCTCCTCCTTTGAAAACAACTGTGGGCTCGACGGCTCTTTTCAGACAATCATGCTCATGTGTTTCCCTTTCCGAGCATTCCTTAAATGCACTTGATCAGAACGGAGACAGAATTTTAAATAAGGATTTGACGGGGCTTTCCTCCGCGGGTGAGTGGTGCTTAAAAAGGAGTCAGTTCATTCAGGTAATCCACCTTTACACGGAGATGCAGAATGACGTGAATCTGATTCAGTTCCGGGAGCACATCAACAGCGACCTCATTTCCATTGGGATTCTTTCTGCCGCGGTGGTTCTTTTCGAGCATCCCATTTCCACGGACAGGGTTGAGTTTTTTACTCTTCCTCCAAAGGCCACAGTCTACACGGCGATGGACCGCTACTCAGGATTCTGGCTTGGAAACACTGAGGCTCCCATTCCGTTCAATCCACAGGAGAGACTTATTCCCGACGGACTTTTCGCCGACATGGACAAAATGCACGTCCACGCTCTCTACCACACGAGCACAATCTACGGATATTTGATTTTCCGTCCGGGTGATTATGATGTTACGGTCTACGAGATGGTCTGCAATATGTTCTCGAACGCTCTTTCATCCGCCTATAATCTGACCAGGAGCGAGGAGGAGATGGCTGATTTGGAGAAGGAATTTGCAGTGGCCACCCGCATTTCAGTTACCGATGAGCTTACCGGGGTGCTGAACCGGAGGGGATTCCTGAACTACGGACAGAAGGCTCTGGAGATCTCTCTTGCGAATGGAAAGGGAGGCATGGTTCTTTTCTGCGACATTGACGGTCTTAAGAAAATCAACGACTCCTACGGGCACTCTGCGGGGGACAATGTAATCAGGACGGAGGCGGAGATTCTGAAAAAGACTTTCCGTCAGTCCGACATAATCGGGCGGTTGGGCGGGGATGAGTTTGCCGTGGTCGCGCCGCATCTTAGCGAGAGAAAGTTCCAGCTTGTCCTTCGCTTAATAGAAGATTTCTCAAAGCAGTGGAATGAGTCATCGGGAGAACGGTACAAGCTTTCCCTGAGCGTGGGAGCCGCTGTCTACAATGTCGGTGAGAGCCTTAGCCTTGAGACTCTGCTTAAAAAGGCTGATGACGCGCTGTATTTGGAGAAGCAGAAAAAACACGCCGCCTCTAAGTGAGATTTAACAGCTCTGGTCTGTGCTTGTCATGCTTTTATGGAAATGGACTCGGCAATCTCCCTCACCTGCTCGAGGGAAAGTCCGATGCATCTTGCGATCTTTTCGGGCGTGTCTCCTTCCCGAAGTAAATTCTCCGCGTCCTCAATCGCTTTCTGTCTCTGCCCCTCAAGGTATCCATCCTCACGGACGTTCTGCTTGTATATCTCCTCGTCGAATTCCTCCAAAATCATCCCTATCACCTCTGTTTTCTGCCGTTTGAAAAATCCCAGATTTTTATGCCAGACTGGAGTTTCTGGAGAATTGCCGCATAAAAGGATTGTCACACGGGTTCGAGATTACTAACGTAATCTCTTTAAATCGAAAAAAATCAGCATGACACGCACTCACTTCTCACTTCTAAGTTTTCAACTTTCAACTTTTTTCCAAAACATAATGACAAACCGCAACTGTTGCATTATAATTTAATAGGCTCAATTTCGAGTTCGATAAGGCATGTCATTGCCGGACTTGATCCGGCAATCCCTTTTCAATAAGGATTATCGGGTCACGCCCGATAATGACAGGGTTCCGTCGATAATGACGGGATTTCGTGTATATATGAATCTATTTTTTGGAGGCTTGACGTGAAAAAGTTTGCTTTGCCATTGCTTACCACTATACTTTTGACGGGGGGGGGTA
>DFKI01000145.1:0-2978 GCA_002373325.1 Treponema sp. UBA3649 | reverse complement strand
TTTACTTCCTGTGAGAATTTCCTGAACGGAGCTGAGATAAAAAATCAGATTGAAGAGAAGATTGCCTATGCGAAGGCTCCCAAAACTACTGTCCAGGTAGTCCTTGGCTCATCGGATTACGGTTCGGTTTATCCGCAGTCTTTTACAGGTGCCGAGGGGGACAGTTTTACCGTACAGCTTACGAAAAAGGATGGCGTCATATTCAGGGGATGGACTTGCACGGACAGCTCCAGGCTGGATTTGGACGCGGTGACGTTCAGCGAAGAGTCCATGACCGAGGACACGGAAAACGGAACCGAGATTTACACGGCAAAGGCGACAATCAGGAGGATTCAGGACGGCATTGAGGTAAGACCCAGGTGCTATCTTTCCTCCGAGACAATCCCGCCGGTAATGACATATTCCGCGCTTTTTTCCGCAGAGGATGAGTCTGCAAGCGGATACAGGGAGCTTACGGCAAAGGATTTCGCCTCATGGTCGGATGAGCAGGCCGGTGATTTTTCCCATGGTGACTACAGCCTGAACCACATAAAGGATTCCGTGTGGATTACTTTCGCGGGATATGACGAGCAGTCCGGGGTGGGTGAGGTTCAGATTACCGAGACATATTATAAGGCTGTCGATGGTGTCGAAATAAACACAACGCCCTCCGTTTCTACGATTCCGATTTCCAGAAACTGCAAAAAGAATTCCGACGGCTCGTATTCCACCTCATATAAATTGAGGACAATGAACGACGGCGTGGTCAAACTTGAGATTGCGCTTTTGGACGGCTGCGGAAACGAGAGCAATGAAAAATCTTCATATTATGTAATCAAAGATTGCAGCATAAACACCGGGCTCTGCAAATTCAAGGAATTTTATATTGAGGAGCAATGGAAAAATATACATCCAAGGATGTCGGACTCATCCGATGACAGTGTGACCATGACTCCCTTTTCCTCTGCGTGCGATACCTTTTACGGCGGGTATTCCACTCCCTTCAAGCTCTCTATTTTCTACGGATATTCACAGGATTCCGTGAGCACACCGGTGGAGAAGGACGGAGAATCCTTTGCCTTCACCAACAAGAAGCCGGATTTAATCACCTATGTGAAAATCATCTGTGAGGATGAGGTTGGAAATTCAAAGACAATCATGAGGGCGATTCCTCCGCGTCCTGATTTTGACATCTCCTGTTGCGAAACCAGTGTTGTGTTCGGCTCCGACGAGTATATCCGTGATTTCTACATAACACCCTACAATTACAGTCAGTTGCAGGAGATTGCATCAAGATTGAATGCATTCTGTGAAATCTACTGTCGGAGTGTTGATTTGACTGATGGTAACGTGAGTAACAATTGTCTTAGTGGAACTAAGGGGCATGACCACAAAATTTCGCCTTACTTTAACTTTAACTTTCGTGACAACGAATGTTGGTACTCCACGCTGCCAGTTGGGAAATACCTGAGCCTTAAGGTTGAGTCGGATCTGTCGTATTCAAGTTCCGATGACGACTACAGGGAATTCATGGTGGTTGATACGACTACAAGAATGAACTCCGTTGAGGCTTCCTCCATGCCACAGGCTGTGAGACTTTCCTCTCAGATTGAGAACGGAAGCGGTTGCGACAGGATTACGGTTACGAACACGGATGAGTTCGGCGGCGACTACAGATGGTATCTTATGTTCAAGGACTTGGAAAACAAAGTGAGCTCCTTCGCCGTTTCAGGAGAGCAGGAGATTTCCCTTAAGACACCGGGGACATACAGCGTTTACCTGAAGGCCGTGAATTCTGAGGGTGCGGTTTATGAGTCAAGCATGCCTACACAAGTTTATCTCAACGGTACTGACAGCGGCACGAGCTTTTCTCTTTCAGACGACGCTACTCCACCGACTGTAAGCAGCCTTCCTTTTGTCGGCCCTATTTATGGAGACTCCGTGTCATTTTATATGAATAAGCCCAGCGATGATACCGCCATTTACTCGAAGGATGGATTGGGAGAGCTGACATACTATTTTATTCCGAGCTCGGTCAGTTCCGTTACAAAATGTGGTGACTACACTCTTGAGGAACTTTCCGCATACGAGGGAAAGACGATCACCTATGACCTTGATGCGGACAAGATTTCCATTCCTTATTTCGGACTGAATGACGGGCACTACACAGTCTGCGTCGTGACGAAGGACATGAGCGGCAACAAGGGGGTCAAATGCTTCCCTGCGTTCAACAGGATGACAGAAAAATCCATAAGCAGCATTTATGTCGAAAAGGCGTCGCTGATGGGGATGGCTCCTGCTTGGTTTATAATAGGAGTCTGTGAGTCAGTGGACGTCGCTGAAAAATCCAGAATCCAGCCGTTAGGGCTGAAGACCGACTCGTCAGGGAATCTTTATTGGAATAAGGATTTGTACAATAGCAGTCAGTGGATTGATAAGGTCGGAGAAGATGACTACAGATTTACTAACAAGCAGCAAATACTTGCGTCTCCAGATGACGTGAATGGCAAATGGTTTAAGCTCGTCGGTTTCTATGATGATTCCTACTCTACCGCCACCTCCGGTTTCTATGGCACGGAATACATCTTCCCGGACTATTACATTTACAAGGGCACGTCCAGTGAAATCAAGTGTATAATCAAGAATATGGTCCAGGGAACTAACGGTGTGCAGGTTTACTGCGACGCACCCACGCTTGTCCACACGCTCTACAGCACGGTGAAAATCTCCGATGGCAGCGAGGATGAAGACATCAGGCTCTGGGAAAGCAAGGGAATGGAGGTCTCAATCAAGACGGCTAGCCAGACCTTCACATACGACAGGTCAAATTATCAGAAGGTTCCGAAGGGATGCTGGTATACGACAGTTGCCCATTTCGCGGACGGCTCAAAGACAATGACGGAACCAAGCCTGAAAAGATAGTAGCCCGAATGTCGAGTTTCACATTTATTGTAAATTTCCCGAGAATTTTTCCTTGCCGGATTGGTCTTATGTCATTG
>DFKI01000073.1 GCA_002373325.1 Treponema sp. UBA3649 | reverse complement strand
TCATGTCGGCACGGACGTTGTACCACTGCTTCGGCATCTCATCTTCTTCAAGGTAGATTTTGTAGGGAATTTTTTCTGACATAGCGCAAATCCTTTCTGCTCATTTTTTCAAAGCGATTTTTAATGTTTCTACCATTATATAACAATATCCCCGGCTTGTCAAACGGACAGGAGGATATGCAGAAGGCAAGTGCAATAAATAGAGATGGAAAATTCTCAATGGATTGAGGAAGTGCTGCAATGGAGGCAGGGTTCGTGGCATCGAAGCATTTGCACGGAAGGGAGCGACAGCGACCTCCAATTCCTATTACCGTGCTCCATGATTCGGTGACGCGGTTCCTGCCGTAAATGAAAGCACTTCCTCCTTTCGAATGGGATTTTTCAATAACTGTTTTGATTTACACTTGCCTTATACAGATTCTTTCGCATATTATCCCAGGTGCTTTGCCATTACATCGCGGCATAGAAAATCACCGTGGCCTGTCTCGCCGATTATGTAGTCAATCTCCCGGTACCCGCGCTTAAGGTAGATGGGTTTTGCAGGAAGGGAGGCGTGGATGATTGCGTTTTCGTGCGAGAGTGCGATTTTTTCCTCGGCGAAATCAAGCAATGCCTTTCCGTAGCCCCTGTGCTGGAATTCTGGAAGGACAAAGAGCCTCCCTATTTCATTTTCAGAGACGGTAAGGGTTCCGGCTGTTTTCCCCTCGTCATCAATCAGGAAAACCTTTCCGGCAAGGATGTCGCCGCGGATTGACTCGTCCGAATGGTGGTCAAGGAAAAACTGCACCGCTCCCGAAGGATAATATTTCGGATAGACATCATTGATTGTGTCCCGCACGATTTTTCTCACCGCATCAAAATCCTCTTTATTCGCAAGTCGTATTTCCATCATATAATCAAATCTCCACGCTTCCTTCGTAGCAGGTCGTGGTTCCTCCTGTAAGGTAGACTGTCTCTCCCGTGTACTTTACGTGAAGAGTTCCTCCGCGCACCCTCACCGTCACGTCCTGGTTCAAGGGACAGAATCCGTTCAGAACTGCGGCGACCACGGCGGCACATGCACCTGTTCCACAAGCGAGCGTCTCTCCGTTGCCCCTTTCCCATGTCCTGAGCTTGAGTTCGTTCGGTCCGACCACGCGCACAAATTCCGTATTGGTCCGGTTCGGGAAAAGCGGATGGGTCTCGAACAGGGGTCCAATTTTTTCAAGCGGCTCCTTGTCAACGAACTTGCTGAAGACGACGCAGTGAGGATTTCCCACGTTTACTGCGGTGACGGAATACTCATTTCCAGCGACTGAAATCTTCTGATTGCACACGGCCTTGCTTGGTAAAAGTGGAGAGTCCTTTGAGATTGCGACGTAGCTTTCTTTAAGAAGGACGGGAATCTTTTCGGCCTCAAAAATCGGGGAGCCCATGTCAACGGAAACTGAGGAGACCTTTCCGTTCTGTTTGTAGAGCACGAGAGTCTTTATGCCAGCCTCTGTCTCGATGGTGATTGTCTCGGTCGCGTCTGTTTTTCTTCCGTGCTTTTCGGTGATTCCGTTTATGTCGTTGTCGTAAAGATATTTTCCCACACAACGGATTGCGTTTCCTGCCATGCGTCCCTCGCTTCCGTCCCTGTTGAAAAAGCGCATCTTGGCATCAGCTTTGCGGCTCCTTTCAATCAGCACGAGTGAGTCTGCTCCGATTCCTCCGTTCATCCTCTCACAAAGACGAACCGCAAGTCCCGCAGGATTGTTCACCTCCTCGTTCATCGCGTTGATTACGATAAAGTCATTTCCGGTGGAGTCCATCTTGCAGAAACGCAGGGTCTGTTTTGTGTCACGCAGCTCGTTGATGTTCACAAGCTCCACATTCTCCGCATTGTACTTGCTCTTGAGACAGTTGGCGACTGCATTTGCGGTGTCGATCGCAGTAAGACAAGGAATGTCCTTTTCAACGGCATGGCGGCGCATCTTCACGGAGTCCGAATGTGGGTCGCGTCCCTTTGCGGAAGTTGAGACCACGTAATCAATCTTGCCGGAGTCCAGAACCGTAAGAAGATTGTCGTCAGGGTTCTCATGGATTTTGTTGACTACGGTTACTTCCATGCCGAAATCACGAAGCGTCTCGGCGTTTCCTTCCGTCGCGTAAAGTGCGAATCCCATGTCATAAAATTTGCGCGCCAAATCAGGAAGCTCGTAGCGGTCGGTTTTTCTCACGCTGAAAAGGATGCCCGGAACACGTCCCTTGTTCTCTGCGGCTCCCGGTCTTGTGATTTTATATCCTGCCGCGATGAGTCCCTTGAAGATTGCCTCCTCCATTGTGGAAGCGATGCCCAAAACCTCTCCGGTGGATTTCATCTCAGGTCCTAAGTGCGTATCCACATCCATGAGCTTTTCAAAACTGAACACGGGAACCTTCACAGCAAAATACGGAGGATTCCTGTAAAGACCAGTTCCGAATCCCATGTCGCGTACTTTTTCACCGAGCATGGCGCGGGTCGCAAGAAGAACCATCGGAACTCCGGTCACTTTGCTGATGTATGGAACCGTTCTGCTTGAGCGCGGGTTTACTTCTATTATATAGAGGTCGTTGTTGTAAATCAGATACTGGATATTCACGAGTCCGCGTGTTCCAAGTGCCAGCGCAAGATTTTTGCTCTGCATGATGATTTTTTCACGGATGATGTCGTTCAGGTTCCAGCTTGGATAAACCGCGATGCTGTCCCCGGAGTGGATTCCCGTCCGCTCGATGTGCTCCATGATTCCGGGAATGAGTATGTCCTCTCCGTCACAGATTGCATCAACCTCAAGCTCCGTTCCCTGCATGTATTTGTCAATCAGCACCGGATTCTCAATGCCCTGCGAAAGGATGATTTTCATGTATTCCCTAACGTCGGCTTCGTTGAAAGCGATTATCATGTTCTGTCCGCCAAGCACGTAGGAAGGCCTTAAAAGCACTGGATATCCGATGTTTTCCGCAGCGGAGAGGGCCTCTTCCAAAGTAAACACGGTGAGTCCCTTCGGCTTATTGATTCCCAATTTGTCGCATAGTTCCTCGAATCTCTCGCGGTCCTCGGCAAGGTCGATTGAATCAGCTGATGTTCCCAAAATCCTGATTCCCTGCTCGTCCAAAAATTTCGTGAGCTTGATTGCGGTCTGTCCACCGAAAGCGACCACAACTCCGATCGGGTTTTCCGTGTGGATTATGTCCATCACATCCTCGGGGGTAAGCGGCTCGAAGTAAAGTCTGTCGCTCGTGTCAAAATCAGTGGAGACGGTCTCCGGGTTGTTGTTGATTGTGACGACCTCATAGCCGAGTTTCTTAAGTGCCCATACGCACTGGACGCTCGCATAGTCGAACTCAATTCCCTGTCCGATTCTGATAGGTCCGCTTCCAAGGACAATGACGGTTCCCTTCGACGGAGGATTGTTTTGTTTGCCGTGCATTTCCTTCAAAAAATCCGCCGCTTCGTTTTCCGAAGAATATCCGCTGTAAAAATATGGAGTCTCCGCGTTGAACTCACCCGCGCAAGTGTCCACCATTTTGTAGGACGCGAAAATGTGAGAGAGCTTTCCCTCCCTTGCAAGATTCAGGGCAGCATCCTTTTCTTTAAGCACTCCGCTTCCACCAGGGATTTTTACACCCGAAAGACGCTCAATCACTTTGTCTGGATAGCCGTATTTTTTTGCCGCAAGATATTTTTCCACGCTGAGTGCGCCGCCGGTTTTTTTTATCTCTCCGAAATCAGCTTCCATTTTTGAAAGATTTTCCAGATGGCTCAAAAACCACTTGTCAATTTTCGTGACTGAATGAATTTCGTCCACCGACATGATTTTCCGTTTCAGTGCCTGGAAGATTGCAAAAAGCCTCTGGTCGGTACATTCACCCACACGCCTTTTGATGTCGGAATCGCTTTCTTCTTCAAAGAGGGGCAGGTTCAAGGAATCAACTCCGACTTCCGCACCACGCACCGCCTTCATCAAAGCCATTTCAAAATTGTGGCCGATCGACATAACTTCTCCGGTTGCTTTCATCTGAGTGCCAAGGGTCCTTTTTGCGTAGACGAATTTATCGAAGGGGAACTTCGGCATTTTTACGACCACGTAATCAAGGACAGGCTCGAAACAAGCGGCGGTTTTTTTAGTGACGAAGTTCGGAATCTCATCCAGATTGTAACCGATTGCAATCAGCGTGGCCACTTTTGCGATGGGATATCCGGTTGCCTTTGATGCGAGAGCCGATGAGCGGGAGACCCTTGGGTTTACCTCAATCACTGCGTATTCAAAAGTGTCCGGGTTCAGGGCGAACTGACAGTTGCATCCACCCTCCATGCCGAGCGAGCTGATTATGTTGAGTGCGGCTGAACGGAGCATCTGATACTCTTTGTCGCTGAGTGTCACGGCAGGCGCGATTACGATTGAGTCACCCGTGTGGACTCCGACCGGATCGAAGTTTTCCATGGAACAGACCGTGAGCACGTTTCCGCTTGAGTCCCTCATCACCTCGAACTCAATTTCCTTCCATCCGCTTATGCACTTTTCCACGAGGATTTGGTGGATCGGGGATCGGTGAAGTCCGTTGTGCGCAATCTCATCCAGCTCCGCGTCATTGTGTGCGATTCCTCCCCCGGTTCCTCCCAGGGTAAATGCCGGTCTGATGATTGCGGGAAATCCGATCTCATTGTGGACAAAATTGTACGCGTCGTCAAAATCAGTCACGACCTTGGAGGGAATGCAGGGCTCGCCTATGGACTCCATCGTGTCCTTGAAAAGCTGCCTGTCCTCCGCCTTGTCTATGGTCTCAGGTTTTGCGCCGAGGAGCCTCACGTTGTGGCTTTCGAGAAATCCGCTTTTGGCAAGCTCCATGCAGAGTGTGAGTCCGGTCTGTCCTCCGAGGGATGAAAGTATGCTGTCGGGCTTTTCCTTTTCTATGATTCTCTGGATTGTCGCCGGGATAAGAGGCTCTATGTAGATTGCGTCCGCCATCGTGTGGTCTGTCATCAGAGTCGCGGGATTGGAGTTCACGAGCACAACCTCAAGTCCCTGCTCTTTAAGTGCCTTGCAGGCCTGGCTTCCCGCATAGTCGAATTCCGCTGCCTGTCCTATGATGATGGGACCGCTTCCGATCACCATGACTTTGTGGATGTTTGTGTTTAACGGCATCTTTTCCTCCATGACAAACCCGGGGTTGCGCTTTGAAAATGCACACTATAATAGAAGAAACTTTGCAAATTCCCCTGATTTGTTTAAAAAAAGGGACAGCACGTTCTAAGCACTGTCCCCGTTGACATTTAGTCGGATTATATAACTTTTTCAAAACTTTGTACAGTGGGTATCAAACCGTTGTAGAAGACAAGTGCAAATCTAAAATAAACTTGGGAAACTAAAATCTAAAAGAGGAACCGCTTTCATTTACGGTGAGAACCGCGCCAATCAGTCATGGAGTGCGGTATAAGGTATT
>DFKI01000048.1 GCA_002373325.1 Treponema sp. UBA3649 | reverse complement strand
CCGTAATCGCTGGGGATGAAATCAATGTCCACCGCCTTTCCCGGAATCAAGGTGAGCATGTTGTCGCTGAAAAATCCGCGTATGCCGGGCACGTCAAGGGAAACAAAAAAGGCAGGCAAGTCTGTGTCAAGTCTGATAGAAATCTTTCCGCCGCTCTCTGAGACAGCCGCGCTCACATGAGATTTTCTGATGTCGCATTTTTTCCATCTCTCGAAAAAGAGCGTGTCATTTCCCGTAAAACGCACCTCCGATTTTTTTCCGGCATCCGAAGCAACCATTTCCACGTACATAAAACACTCGCTTAGGCTCACGTCCACCGGAATCTCGTCAAAGCCGCAATCCCACACGCAGACGGAAGAGTCCGACGCTGATTTTATTCCGCCGAGTTTCATTGGAGCGCACAAATCGTTTCCGTCAAAATCCAGAATCCTCAGGGTAAATGAAGCGATCAAATCATGGACGCTCTCGTTCACAAGGTTCAGAAAAACCTTCGACTCCTTTTTTACAAGGGAGACTGCCACACGGTTGAAAAATCTCCGGGCCGCATAGTGAAGCAGCTTCCATTTTCCAGAGTACTCAAGCGATGACCATGACGCAACCGGCCAAACGTCATTGAGCTGCCAGTAAGTCGCGCCCATGCAGTGAGGTCTGAGGCTTCTCCAGTAATCAACGGCGGTTTTAACTGCCAGTGCCTGCTGGACCTGACTTAAATAAAGCATGTTTTTGATTCCGGACGGAAAGCGGAAATAGCGGCTGAAATTTTCCAGGATGATTGAGTTCCCGCCCGGAGATCTCTGATGCCATTCCATTACCGGGCTTGTGAGATTTGTGTTTTCCTTGGAAGCATACTCCAGCACTCCCTCCATGGAAGGAAAGGACTCATATCCGAACTCAGAGACGAAGCGCGGTTTTATGGAAAGGTAAGCCTCCATGTCTTTTTTCTCATGCCATACGCTCCAGAAATGCATGTCGCCCTCACCGTCGTTGTGCCAGTTGTCGCCGAAATTGTCGGGTCCCGCACATGGTGATGAAGGCCACCAGGCTCTTGAAGGGTCGCACCTTCTCACGGTCTTTTCCACGGTCCCATGATTCAGCCTGTCATAGTCCACGAGATAACGGTCCCTGTTTTCCCTGCTCTCAGGATACCAAGTCAAGGCTCCGAAATCCTCATTGTTTCCGCACCACACGGCAAGCGAAGGATGACTTTGAAGCCTGTAGATATTATCCTCCAGCTCCTTCTCCACGCTCGAAAGGAAAGCGTCCCCCGCAGGATAAAGAGAGCATCCGAACGCGCAGTCCTGCCAGACAATCAGTCCAAGATGGTCACAAAGGTCGTAGCACTCATCGCTCTCATACTGTCCGCCCCCCCAGAAACGGATGGAGTTCATGTTCGCCTCAACGCAGCTTTTCAGAAAATACCAAAGCCGGTTTTTTGTCCACCGCTCAGGAAGCGCGTCAAGAGGAATCCAGTTGGCTCCCTTGGCAAAGACAGGCCGTCCGTTAAGCTCATAATAAAGAGCGCAACCATTTTTATCAGGCTTGGATCTCAAAACAAGGGTCCTGAATCCTATTTTCTTTTCAATCATGGAGTCCTGATTTTCATAGAGCATGGCAACATAGTCAGTGTCCTCGAAAGAGATTCCGTCCGTATTTTTCAGGGCAGCGACTTGCAGAGTATAAAGAGGATTCTCATCCATGCCGCAATCTTTAAGCTCGTCCGAAGATTTCCAAAGCACGGGATTCTCAATCCTCATGTCGAAAAAAATCTTGTTCTCGCCCTCATGGACAGACGCAGTAAGAGGATTGGAAAAATCAAGACCGTTGCCGCAAAGAGAGATTACAAAATCAGCGTCTCCGTCCCTCAGCGAAAAATAACGGATTCCCAAGCTCAGCTTCCATTCTCCGCCGAAGACATCTTTTTTTTGGGGATTGGTCTCCACCGTCACCGACTCAAGATATCCGTCGCGAACCGTCTCCAAGCTGATTTCCCCGTAGATTCCGAAAGCCATGAGACAAGGCCCCCAGTCCCACCCTGAATGACACTGGATTTTTCTTACCAGATTTCGGTGCGGCGAATACACATCGTACTTGGAATACGGAATGGGATATGGAAGCTTCTTTGATTCGGCTATGGCATGTTTTTCGGCGGAATCGAAAATGACCGTGATTGTGTTTTCCCCGTCTTTCAAAAGGGATGTCACGTCAAAGCGCCAGATTCTGAAATAATTGTCACCGCTTCCTGCTTTTCTTCCGTTTATCAGCACGGTAAAAAAAGTGTCTGCCATGCTCATGCAAAGATAAGACCTGCATCCCTTCTCTTTTTTAAAATCAAACGGGCGCGAAATGCTCCAGCTTTCCTTTCCTACCCACTGCACGTCCCTTTCGTTACATTCCCAGTACGGGTCACTGATTACGCCCCCACGGATAAGAGCCGAGTGCACGTCACCGGGAACATTCATCTGCAGACCACTGATTTCAGTCCGAGTTCCGGCATTTGAAAGCGTCCATTCTTTTCCCGAGAGATTGAGTTTCATAAAATCCTCCATGATTTCCCTGATGCTTCCATTATAGCACACTCCGCATTTTTTTGCTCGATTAACTTAAAAAATATTAAATTTGTCTGTCCGTTTAGCGATTGCCATCATCTTCCTGTGCCGAAAGAATTTCCCCTCTCAAAACGTCCTCCGGCAATCCAACATATTCCGAAATCTTTGCAAGGGAAAGTCCATCGGCAAGCATCGCTTTTGCATCATCGATTTTCGCTCTGTAAACTCCACGCTCAATTCCCTGCTCAATCCCCTGTTCAATTCCCTGTTCAATTCCCTGCTTCATCCCCTCCTCAAACGCAATGTCCTTTTCCTCGTCTATGGTCTGCTGCCATGTCATATATTGTCGCCTCCATGTCATGTTTTTTCTGGC
>DFKI01000164.1 GCA_002373325.1 Treponema sp. UBA3649 | reverse complement strand
TAGGTAGCCGCCGGCTTTTTTTTTCTTAAATTTTCAGCGCTTTTCCTTGCTTTTATCAGCACTTGACAGTGTTAACGAAATCTTGTTAAGATTAATCACCATGAAGAAAATTTTTAAATCAGTTTTATTTACAACAATCATTGTGGGGATGCTTTCTGTGGTGGTTTTATCATGCCGTGAAAAAAAGCCCCTTGTGCTTTCAACTCCTGTTGCGGAATCGGTTATAGGGAAAAAAGACGAAATCCCTGGGACGGACGCTGATTTGCCGAAAAGCGATGAAAAATCATCCGAAGAGAATTTGTCTGGTGGGACTCAAATTGTTAAGGATGAGCCTGCTCCAAAGGATGAGAAAATCAAGGAGCCAAGAGTAAGCATTTCGAAGGTGGATCTGAAATTGTTCAGTCCCTTTGATTTTGCTGCGGCGAATACTGGAAATTATGGTCCTGACAATCCCATGGGGGTGCTTTATGAATATCCCAGGTTTTGTGTCGTGGGATGGTCGAGTGACGGAAAGGTTGCCATTGCAAGTTGTGTTTCGGTGGAGGGACGTGGCGGTGAGACCATGAGCTTTTACGTTCAGGACCTTGTGAGCGATGAGATCCTTTGGACAAAGAGTTATGATTCTGAGGATGCTGCGTCCACGGAGGATTTTTTTCACTATTGCATTAAAAATTATGCGGGGACCTTTGACTCGGTTTTGGAAAAATACGACATACAGTTTTTGAATTCCAAGTTCCTTCGGCTTCCGGTGGACTGTAACGGGGATAAAATTGAATTTTCTGCGGTGGAGAAGCGGGTGAATGCAGAGGATGAGTTTATCCCTGAGCTGGATTATTCAATCAAGGCGACCAAAAATGGGGGGACAAAAACCGTTGTGGAAAAAAAATCAGCGCAGGCATTCAAAATCCATCTTTGTGGCTACATGATGAGTCCGATGGAGGAAAGGGCCATGCTAATTTATGCCGAGGAGCGGCTTGCGTTTGAGGGCTCCGGCCTGAGGTACGACGTTGCGGGATGTGATCTTAACAAGGGATTTAAAAAGTAAGCGAGGATTGGAAAAAATCCTCCAAAATGAGAAAAAAATCAATTTGGGTGTTGAACAAAAGCATTTTTTTTGCTATATTATATAGAAGATTTTGAAAAGGAAAGGACTGTTATGATATCTACAAATGAAATCAAAGTGGGATCCGCATTTATTTTTGAGGGATCTCCTTTTATTGTCCAGAAGAAGCTCGGTCAGAAGGGCGGTCGTCAGGGAATCACCGTTTTGCTTCGCGTTAAGAACATCGTTACTGGAAGCACTCAGGATCTTGGAATTGATGCCGGTGAGAAGTTTGAGGAAGTGGAGCTTACGGAGCAGACCGTGCGTCTTTCTTATCTTGACGGTGATGATTATGTTTTCCAGGACCAGAACACTTGGGATGAGGTTCGCCTGAGCAAGGAAGATCTTGGTGACAATGCCGGTTACATTTCTCCCGATGATGATTTTGACGTGAACATTACGTTCTACGAGGGAAAGGCCGTCGGTGTAAATCTTCCGATCAAGGTGACACGCACAATCACATATTGTGAGCCTGGAATCAAGGGAGACACATCTGGAAAGTCCCTGAAGCCTGCTACTCTGGATACGGGTGCTGAAATCCGCGTTCCTCTGTTCTGCAATACTGATGACCGCATCGTGATTGATACCCGCGAGGGAACCTTCGTGGAGCGTGCAAAGGACAAATAATCAGACTTGTGCTGATTAAATATATGCCCGGGACTTTTGTTTCGGGTAAGACCTGATCCACTAGCTCACTTGGATAGAGCGACAGCCTCCTAAGCTGTAGGTAGCGCGTTCGACTCGCGCGTGGGTCATTATCCCTTTCCGGTTTCCGGGGAGGGATTTTTTTGTTTTGATGATATTGGGGTGAGTAAAAAATGAGTGCGTCGATACTTGATGAGATTGTGGAAAAACGCAGGGCTGACATTTCAAAAAAGGGCTTTGACCTCGGGTTTGATTTGCCCGAAAAACGCACGAGGGGAAATCCGGTTCCGTTTGTCGCTGAAAAGGGGGCCGTCCTTGAGGTCAAGAGGGCATCTCCGAGCAAGGGAAAAATCGCGCCGGATTTGGATGCCGGAAAAACTGCTCTTTCTTATTGTGAGGCGGGGGCTGCGGCAATCTCCGTTTTGACCGAGGAGAATTATTTTCACGGAAATCTCTTGGACTTAATCAGTGTGGGAAAAAGCGTGGATGATTTTTGCTCCTCACATCCGGATGCCCAAAAGCTTGCCGTGCTCAGGAAGGATTTTTTACTTTGCCCCGAGGAAATCGACGTGGCGTACAGGTGCGGTGCCGACGCTGTGCTTTTGATTGCGAGAATTCTTTCCGCGGATGAGCTTTCATGCATGATTAAAAAATGTGAGTCGCTTGGGATGACCGCCTTTGTGGAGCTTCGTCTTAAGGAAGATTTGGACAAGCTCGCTTCGGTCGTAAAATCCGCGGAAGAACCCGGCGTGAACAAGAGATTTTTGGTTTGTGGCGTGAACGCGAGGGACCTGAGCAATTTCAGGATTGACCTTTTGACTCCATGCTCCATGCTTTCTGAAATCCGTGGAGTGCTGGGAGATGATGCGAGGGTGGTGTTCGAGAGTGGAATCAGGACTCCGCTTGCCGCTGGATTTGCCGGGAGCCTTGGTTTTACGGGTATGCTTTTGGGGGAAGCCGCCGCGAAAAATCCACGGGAGGCCGGAAATCTGGTCTCGTCATTTAAGAACGGAAGGGAATGCGCTGCCTCACGCTTTTGGAATGAATATGCGAGGAAACTTCACGCGAAAAAGTCCCTTGGAAAGTCGGGGTGCTCCCATTCCGCCGTGGACATGGGAAAAAGACCCTTCGTGAAAATCTGCGGGCTTACAAATCTTGATGACGCTCTTTGTGCCGCCATGAACGGTGCCGATTTCCTTGGATTCATCTTTTCCGAAAAGAGTTCCCGGAAAGCGGGCGAGGAGGTCGTGCGAAAAGTCCGCCGTGTTTTGGACGAGCAGTATGATGTGCCCCAGGAAAAAAATCTGCCCGAGGATTGCCGGGACGAAAAACCTTTCCTTGTAGGCGTTGTGACGGAGCTTGAAAGCGATGGGGGAAAACTTGCCCTGAGACTGTGCCGGGAGAATGTGCTTGACGTGATTCAGCTGCACGGTAAAAAAGCCGTCTCTGATTTTTACGCGGACCCAAAGAATCTGGAGCTTTCGCATTATGCGGTGGTCAATGTCTCTTCGGAATCTGATTTGGAGGATTTGGAGACGCTCAGGAAATTCGGCGAGCCCAGGATTCTTGTTGATTCAAAGACGGTTTCTGCAATCGGGGGAACCGGTGTGCAGGTGGGCGGAGAGCTTGTAAAGAAAGTTTCGTCAAAGATACCCCTGTGGCTTGCGGGCGGAATCGGTCCTGAGAATGTGGCAGGTATAATAAAAGATTTTTCTCCCGAGCTGATTGACGTGGCGAGCGGAGTTGAGTCGGAGCCGGGCGTGAAGGACTGCGACAAGCTTTTGAAACTGGATGAGGAAATCAACAGGGCCTGCATGGTAAAATGAGTCTTCCTTGATTTATTTTCCGGAGCGCTCAAGTTTGTCGGCCTTTTCGAGAAGGTCGTAGTCAACTTTTACGTCGAGACCCGCCATCTGTGCCATGACCTGAACATTGAATCTCCATCTTGTGACGAGGGACTCCGGCTCAAGCGGCTTGGCATAGGCTTTGTTCTGGAAGACCCAATCAAGGACTCGCATGTCCTGTGCGGATGTGAATGTCACGACAATCCTTTCGTTTCCGTACTCATCAACGTCTTCTGTAATCTTCTGGTCGTCGGCCCAGTTTCCCATGCGGATTTCCTCAATGGCATCCTCGTAGAAAGCAATCTTGTATTTTCTGGTCTCGTACCGGGTGAAGGCTCCGAAATGGCTTTTTCCGCAATGGTTCTTGAAATCAAAGTCGGCGGGCAGGTCGAACTTTTTCTTCGTGTCGCAAATCTCGTACATGTTGCTCAGGTAAAAGAGACGGATCGCTTTTTTCTCCTCCATGAATCCATAGATGATGTTCTTTCCCTCGTCTATCAAAAGCTGATAGGGTCGCAGGTGGATGGAGCTCTGCTCAAGGTCCGGGTCCCAGCGTGATTCAGTTCAGATTGCACACTGCATACAGCGGGATGTTTGTCATCCAGCCCTGGTCGCGGTATGGCAGAAGCGAAAATCTGACCGAAAGATCGGGCTTGTATTTTTCATGGAATGCCTTGAGGCTCTGGGAACGGACGTTTGTTTCTGCCTTGACTTCTATTGGGACTATGCAAAAATATTTCAGCGACTCAAAGGCTTTGGGGGCGTTCTGAATCTCATCGAAAATAATCAGTGTGTCTCCCGGTGTGATTGGAAAACCTGCCTCAATGTTCAGAAATGACAAAATCCGATTTATATCGTAATCAGTGTCAAAAACTTTTTTCAGCTCAGAGTTGTTGTAAAAAGAAATGTATGCCGTTTTTTTGGTAGAATTTTGCGCCGAATTCTTTCATCAGCCAGGTTTTTCCTACCTGACGGGCCCCCATGATGACAAGCGGCTTCCTGTTGGGTTTTTCTTTCCATTTTTTTAAGTCTTCCGTCGCAAAACGTTCCATAAACTCATTTTACATTTTTTCGGGGCTAACTCCCGCAGAGTTCCACTTGGACTATTATTGGGCACTTCGAAAAGCTGAAGTTTTTCGAGGTTTCCAATAAAGCTTTGCAAAAAAAATGTTCGGATTGATTTTTTGCGTAAAGAGGTAAAATAGGTGCAAAAAACTAAAAAATATGCTATAATGCCACACGGAGGTGCAAAATGTCAATCGAGATGATAATGGAAAAAGTAAAAACATTGCCAGAAACCGCGCTGGAAGAAGTTTCAATTTATCTTGATAAAATCGGAAATATTTATCAGGCAAGACAAAATGTTGATTTTTCTTTTGTAGACAATATTTTCGGCACTCTCTCAGATTCCGAAGCCGATGAGTTGCGTTCTTCTTGCGGACTAAAATTTCGGGAGAACGCATGACTTATTTTAAACCGGATGCCAAATCTTACATTTTTTCGGGTCTGGTGCCGCTTGTGTTCCGGAGCTGTCCGGAAAGGTCTCTCGTGAGCTTTACGTCGTGGAATCCTGATGCGGTGAAAATGTCCCGGGTTTTCTCCGCGTTGTACTCACCGGACTCCACAATCAGGATGCCGCCGGGGGAAAGACGCCCGTATGCCTGGGGAACAAGTTTTCGCATGATGGAAAGTCCGTCGCTCTGTGGATTTCCTTCTTCCATCGTGTCGCCGTCAAGGGCCAGGATGGGCTCGCTTCGTCCGTCCGTCAAAAGCTCTCGTGCCTCCTTTGCCGGGATGTAGGGCGGGTTTGAGACAATCAGGTCGTAGGGGCCGGGGGTGTTTTCAAAAAGATTTCCAAGCGTGGTTTTTATGTGCTCCCTGTATGAGTCAAGTCCAAGGTGCGAGATGTTTTTTTCCGCAATCTCAAGCGCGTCCTGGCTGATGTCGGAGAGCGTGAGTGAGGGAATGGCAGGGTCATCTGATTTTTTTCCGGGAAGATTTTCAATCAGTGTCTTGAAGATGGAAAGACCCACGCAGCCGCTTCCGGTGCACAGGTCGCAGATTGTGATTTTGCCGTCAGGATTTTTCCCTCGGATTTTTTTTACCGCAAGAATGGCGTTCTCAACCAAAAGCTCGGTGTCGGGTTTCGGAATGAGGACGCTGGGTGTCACAAGAAAATCAAGGCCGAAGAATTCCTTGTGGCCCGTGATGTAGGCGATGGGAAGCCCCGTCTTTCGCATTCCGATTTTTTTTATGAAATCCTCCTCCTGCACGGCTGTCAACTTGAACTCACCGTGGAAAAGGAGGAATGTTCTGTCGCATTTCAGCAAATCCTCAAGCAGGCAGTCCGTGTCCAAATCTGGAGTGGGACTTTTTTCGAGGAGCTGCCTTCCGAATTTGCGTGCCTGGGAAAGATTCATTTTTTAGGATTCCAGATCAGAGACATCCTTGAACTGCTCTTCCTTTGCGTAGACGTTCAGGGCATCGAGCATTTCATCCATGTTTCCCATCATAAAGGAGGGGAGGTTGTGGAGGCTCAAGTTGATGCGGTGGTCAGTAACTCTGTCCTGCGGGAAATTGTACGTGCGGATTTTTTCACTTCTTGCGCCGCTTCCGACCATGCTTTTTCTTGCGTCGGCTCTTTCCGCCTGTCTCTTGCTCTCTTCCAAATCAAAGAGTCTCGCTCGGAGAACACGCCATGCCTTCGCCTTGTTCTTAATCTGCGATTTTTCATCCTGCTGGATTACTACGATTCCCGTGGGAATATGGGTGAGACGTACCGCTGAGTCCGTCGTGTTTACGCACTGTCCGCCTGGTCCTCCCGCACGCATTACGTCCACGCGAACGTCCTCGGGCTTTATGTCAATCTCGGTTTCCTCCGCCTCAGGAAGAACGGCGACCGTTGCCGTGGATGTCTGCAATCTTCCTTGGGATTCCGTCGCGGGAACTCTCTGTACCCTGTGCACTCCCGATTCCCATCTGAGCGTTCCATAGACGAAGGTTCCGCTGATGGACGTTACAATCTTGTTGAAGCCGCCCACTTCGGTTTCCTGCATTTCCATGGTCTCGGTTTTCCATCCCTTTCTTTCCGCAAGGTGGATGTACATTTCCCAAAGGTCGCGGACAAAAAGACTTGCCTCGTCACCTCCCGCAGCCGACCGTATCTCAAGGATGATGTTCTTTTCGTCAAGGGGATCCGGGGGAATGAGCTTCAGCTTTATCTGTTCCTCAAGCCGTGGTCTTTTTTCCTCAAGCTCCTTAAGCTCCTCCCTGGCCATTTCCTTCATGTCGTGGTCGTCCTCTTCGGTAATCAGGACCGTGGCCTCCTCTATGCCCGAGAGGGTCTTTTTGTATTCGGCGTAAAGGTCCATGAGCTCGCTCAGGTATCTGTGCTCCCGCATCACGTCCTTGTATTTTTTCTGGTCCCTCACCAAATCCGGGTCGGATGTCATTTCCTGGACCTCGGTGAATCTCTTTGAAAGGTCCTCAAGTTTTTTTATCAAATCCATAGTATTCCTCGTTGCGGCGGTCTGCTTTGCTTGGGATGTGAAAAGACGCCTTGACTAAAAATCCGGGTAAGATTATATCAGATTTCGTCTTTTTATGATACACTTATATAGAAGAAAATTGCAAAAAATGTCAGAAAATCTTTTTTTCGCGGACTATTGACAAACGGCTGTTTAACGGGTAAGACTGTAGATTGCTTGGGGGTTTTCATGAAGATTTACAATCTCTATCCTGACTCGACGCAGTGGTACTGCCAATGGAAACATGACAGCATTTTCTTTGCGCTCATAAACAGCGGCGCATTGGGACCGTTGCATTTTTCATGGTGGAATCCGAATGAAAATATGGAGGAAAAATCGCCTGAGGAGAGAATATTGTTCGAGCTTAAGGTCGTCACGGCTTGGGCGGTTATGACTAAGCTTTATCCATTCGGGCACAAGGGAATTTTCCATGACATTTACATGGCGTTCATGTTGCTTACCGAAAACAAGGCAAAAATGGATGAAAATGTTTACAGAAAAAAGGTTTCGTTCTACGAGAAAAAAATAGGAGAGTTTTTTGATTTTTTTGCGGGGTATGAAAAAGAGTCCCTAAACGACCAGACTTTGGGGCTTGGAAAGCACATTCGGCTCAGGACGGAGGATTTTGCCTCGCTCGACGGCTTACCCGAAAGGACTCTTTTGTGTGTGGAAAACAGACGCTGGGTCGTGTACTTGAAAGCGGACGGCGACTTCGCGGTGACTTTGGACTCCAAGATTTACGACTCCTGCGGCAGGATTCATGTTTCGGCTCTGATGGGGCAAAAAATCATCAGGCCGGACGGCATTCAAATTGATTCACGTGTTACCGACAATCTGCTTTTCGATATTTCCACGGATCCCTGTGAGGCCCTCGATGTCCTGAGCCGGCGGGAGTTCTCTCAAAAAATTACGGAGTGCATCGGAAAACTGGATCAAATCAGCTTTACCGAGCATGACTACAATCGATTCGTGCGGCAGGCAAAATCCTCTCTGGAAAAACTGGGCAAGGAACATTACAAATCCCCGTGCCTGTAAGGAGGTGAAAATATGAACCGTGAGCTGAAAATGCTTTTGATTGAGCTTTTGAGACGGGAGGATGAAATCACGGACGATGAGTTTTTTTACGATGCGGAATACCGTGAGCTCATTAAAATGCTTGATGAAATCCTTTCGAATGATTTGTAGCCCCAATTTCGCCTTTTACAAAACAGTGGCATTCCCTCTCAGCCTGGAAACTGTGCTGCAAATTGACGCGTCGTGCTAATCCCTTGCAAAATGGATTACCGGAACAAGTCCGGCAATGACAAATTCACGGAAATCAAATTTGGTTGCAAAAATAACAGGAATTTATAAGAATATAACATGGATTTTTTGATTTTTTTGTGACAATCCGCTATAATGTGGAAAAATTGGACAGTTTTTGTTTTCCGGGATTTCGGAGGTGTGTATGAAGTGTTTCCGGGCGGTTTTCGCGTCTGTGCTTTTTGCGTTGGCATCCTCGGCTTTTGCTCAGGATTCCGGCGGTATGATATCGGTGCAGGAACCTGATGGACCGCTTGTGCTGACTGTAGACCAGGCTGTGGAATATGCTTTGGAGGGAAACCTGAATTTGAGGCAGTCGGCGACGACAGTGTATTACAAGGAGAAGGCATCCCATTACGCGTGGAATTCGGTCAGTCCCTCAATCGGGGTAAACGCGGGAATCTCGCAGGTTCTGGCGGAGGATGCGAAGCCTACTTACTCTCTGGGCGGCTCTCTTTCGGTGAGGTTCACTCCGGCCCTTTTTTCTTCTATTAAACGTGCGGCACAGGAGTATGAGAAGGAGCAGCTTTCTTATGAGGATGCGGTGCGCTCGGTGGAGCTCAATGTGAGGAAGCTCTTTTACTCAATCCTCTTGGAGGAGGAGAACATCGTTTTGCTTGAGTCCGCCGTGAACATGGCAAAGACACAATATTCCGCGAACCTTGCGAAATTCAATCACGGGACCCTTTCCCAGCTGGACGTTCTCAACTCCCAGGTGAACATGCAGGATGCCGAGCTAAGCCTTGAGTCCGCGAAGGTGACTCTGGAAAATGACATGGCGAGTTTCAAGCAGGTTCTCGGTCTTCCGGGAAATACGGAGCTTAATCTTTCGGGGAGCATGGATTCGTTCTTGGGCATCGGGGAGATTTCCCTTGACGGACTTGAGATTTCGCCTTCATCGGTCGCTTCCATTGAAAAACAGATTGAGCTTGCCCAGACCCAGCTTCTTGCCACGAAATTCACAGCCTGGGGACCGTCTCTTTCCGCGGGATATTCCTATTCCCTGAACGGAAGATTCGGTGACGAGGTTACGAGCAACAACGGCGGCACTCTCTCCCTTTCCGTTTCCATTCCCTTGGACGGATTTTTGCCTTGGTCAAGCGGCGCACAGAGCATAGAGACACAGAAGGCTACGATTGAGATTCTTGAGATGCAGCTTGAGAACGCGAGAATTTCTTCGGACATTGAAATCAGCAAGTGCATGAACAAAATAAAGAGCGCACGTGATTCACTGAAACTGATGCAGCAGAGAATCGATGTGGCGCAGAAAACTTACGACATGACACAGCAGGCTTACAACCGCGGAACCAGGGATATCCTTGTCCTTCAAAACGCGTCGTCGAGTTTGCAGCAGTCGAAGTTGCGGCTGAAATCGGACATACTGACTTTGGTTTCGGCAATCCTGGACTTGGAGAATGCGGCGGGACTTCCGTTCGGCACACTTTTGAAATAGAGAGAAAAGAGTGAAAAGCACGAATAGCGTGAAAAGCACGAAAAGCGAAGATTAGGAGAAAGAAATGAGCTTTAGAAAAATCATCGGACCCATAATTATTTTGATTTGCATCGGTGTGATTGCACTTGTTTTTGTCACCGTGAAACCTTTTTCAAAGGAAGGAAAGGGAATGGGCGGATTCGGAGGATTCGGACGCGGCGGCATGGGACAGAATGTGGTGAGCGTAAGGACGAAGGTTGCGGAGATTTCGACCCTGCATGATTATGTGAACACCAACGGCGAGATTGAGCCCCAGACAAGCGTGGACGTTTATCCTGACATCGGAGGAAAAATCGTGAAGGTGAACGTGTCTCTCGGAAGCAAGGTGTACAGAGGCCAGGTGATTGCCCTGATTGATCCTTCCGTGCCTGGTGAGTACTATGCGAACAGTCCTGTGGTTGCTCCGATTTCCGGTACTATTACGACATCTCCTCTGCGTGTGGGAACCAAAGTGACAGCCGGTACTGCGATCGCACGTGTGGGTGATGTGGCGAATCTTCAGGTGAAGGCAAGTGTCCCGGAACGATATGTCTACGCGCTCAAAACAGGTCTCAAGGCTGACATTGAGCTTGAGTCCTACCCGGGTGAGAAGTTTGTCGCGACCGTGACCAAGGTTTCTCCTTTAGTTGATTCCGTGAGCCGCACCAAGGAAGTGATTCTGAATCTGGATGAGAATGACGACAGGGTTCAGGCGGGTATGTTCGCGAAGGTTCATCTTTGGACCGTGGACTATGCTGGCTCAATCACGCTTCCGACCAATTCCGTGATCGAGGTGAACAAAGAGAAGTACGTCTATGTGGTGAAGGATGACGAGACCGTTGAGAGACGCTACGTGACCCTGGGTTCCTCCGTTGACGACGAGAGCCAGATTGTGGAGGGACTTTCTGAAGGCGAGAGAGTGGTCGTGGAGGGAATGCGAGTCCTGAGCAACGGATCCAAAATCAGGGACATCGGAAAAAACTCCGCCGCTGAAATCAATCCCGCGGAGGAAAAAACGGAGACCGAGGGAGGAAAAGACTGATGCTTAGTGAGAAGACTCTGAACCATCCGGTACTCACGCTGATTGTTTTCGCCCTCCTTGGCATGATGGGAATCTTTACTCTGAGCAACACGGAAATCAGCCTTATGCCGGACATCGACCAGCCATATCTCATGGTCATGTCAACCTATACGAACGCGGGTCCTGAGTCGGTGGAAAAATCCGTGACGACCCTTGTTGAGAACGCCCTTGCAAGCTTGAACAACCTCAAGTCCATCTCATCCACGTCATCGGAGGGAAGCAGCGTTGTTTCCCTTGAGTTCAATTACGGAACCGACCTTGACATAACGACGAACGACGTGCGGGACAAACTTGACCGAATTTCCCGTGCCCTTCCTGACGACGTGAATCCCATGATTATGAAAATGGACAGCTCCTCCATGCCGATTATGAGAATCGCAATCCGGGGAAACAGGACAGTCGATGACCTGAAGCTGATTGCGGAGAACAATGTCGTGGACACTCTTGAGCAGGCCGACGGTGTGGGTGAGGCGAGCGTCATGGGTGGAAGGGCGAAGATTGTGCGCGTGGAGCTGGAGCAGAACAGGCTTGCGGCATACGGACTTACAATCAGTGCGGTCTCAAGTTCTCTTGCGGTACAGAATCTGGAGCTTGGAGGAGGAACCGTTACCGAGGGAACCACCGACTACTCGATCAGGACTGTGGGTGAGTACAGGAGCGTGGAGGAAATCAACAACACCGTGGTTGCGAGACTAAACGGATATGACGTGAAAATCCGGGATCTGGGACGTGCCTACATGGGATTCCGCGACGCATCGAGCTATGTCTACATCAACGGGGAGCCAGGCGTTTACGTGCAGATTACGAAGCAGTCCGGGGCAAACAGCGTTACCGTGGCGAACGAGGTGTATAAAAAAATCGATGAGGTTAGATCCGGGCTTCCGAGCGACGTGACCCTTGAGATAATCAGCGACGATACTGAGAGCATACGGGCGACTTTGAGCACTTTGCTTGAGTCTGCATGGCAGGGACTTCTTCTTGCCGTCGTAATCCTTTTTATCTTCCTCTGCAATTTCAAGAGCACCATCATCATCGCAATCTCCATTCCGCTTTCAATCATCATCACTCTTTTGTGCATGAACATGGCCGGAATCACTCTGAACATGATGACCCTCACCGGATTGATTTTGGGAGTCGGTATGATTGTTGACGCCTCAATCGTTATGATTGACAACATTTACTCGTACAGGCTCCGCGGCACAAAACCGAAAATCTCCGCAATCCTTGGAAGCAGCGAGATGCTCATGTCGGTTCTTTCGGGAAACCTCACGACAATCTGCGTTTTCATCCCATTCCTATTTTTTATGAAGGACCTGGGATGGATGGGACAGATGTTCAAGGGAATCATCTTTACCATTGTAATCGCGCTTTTGAGCTCACTGCTCGTCGCAATCTTTTTGGTTCCTGTTCTTGCGGGGCACTTTTTCCCGTTGAGCAACAGAAATGAGAAGCCGGTAAAAAATCCTGTTTTGAAGTGGCTCTACAAAATCCTTCAGGCGGGACAGAGCGGCATACAGAAAGTCTACGAGGTGATTCTCCGTGGTGCTCTGAATCATCGTGCGGCGGCAATCACGGTTTGTATCACGGCGTTGATTGTCTCACTCATGTTCATTCCGACATTGCACATTCAGATGATGCCGAACGGACAGCAGGATTCTGTGACGGTCTCAATCATGATGCCTGTTGGAACCACTCTTGAGGAGACAGCCGCCATTGTGAACGATTTCCAGAAGATTGTTGAAAAGGAAGTGAAGGGATACAAGACCCTGATTACGAGCATCGGTGGCGGGGGAAGAAGCTCTTCTTCGTACAACGGCTCCATTCAGATACAGCTTCCACCGACGGACGAGCAGATTGACAAGGACGTGGACATACAGAACAAGCTCCGAAAGCATTTTACCGATTACACCGACGTGACCTTTTCTTTCGGACGAGGCATGAGACAGATGATGGGTGGAGACGACATTGACATTGCAGTGAAGAGCTCAAGCCTTGACATGGCGATGGATGTTGCGAACAAGATTTCCGACGTGATAAAAGCGAATCCGAATCTGGGTGAGCCTTCCATTGACACGAACGAGGGACTGCCGCAGGTTGAGATTGAGATTGACCGTGAGAGGGCATACAACTTCGGCGTGAACGTGAACACCGTCGCGAATGAAATCAAGGCTGCCGTGGAAGGTAGATCCGCCACAACTTACCGGGAAAACGGAGAGGAATATTCCGTCTATGTGATGCTCCGGCCCGAGGACAGACAGAAGGTGATTGACCTTGAGCAGATTTTTGTCCAGGGAAGCAAGGGACTTGTGAGCGTGGCAAATTTCGCTTCGGTGAAAAAGGGACTTGGACCCGTGACAATCAGGCACGAGAACCGCACGAGGATTGTCCATGTTACGGCGAACCTTCTTACGGAGATGAACGCGAATGTGGCTGAGGACCAAATCAAGGAGGGAATCGCATCTTCTTTCATCATTCCCGACGGTGTGACGCTGAGTTACGAGGGCTCATGGCAGGAGACTACGGGACAGATGGCCGTCTATGGAAAAATCATCCTCATGGCGATTCTTTTGGTTTTCGGAGTGATGGCGGCGACCTACGAAAGTTTCAAGGCCCCTCTCATCAATCTGACGACAATCCCCTTCCTTTTGATTGGAGTCATTATGATTTCAAAGATTACGGGACAGGCGATTTCACTTCTTTCAGCAATCGGAATCATCATGCTTGTCGGTATAGTCGTCAACAACGGAATTATTTTGGTGGACTACACGAACCTGCTGATTGACCGGGGACTAAAAATGAAGGAAGCCTGTCTTGAAGCCGGAGTCAGCCGCTTGCGCCCGGTTTTGATGACCACGCTGACTACGGTTCTTGGCATGCTTCCGATGTGCTTTACCACCAGCGGAAGTGCGGGTATGGTTCAGCCAATCGGTGTCGCAGTAGTGGGCGGTCTGCTTTCTTCAACTTTCGTGACCCTTTTCTTCATTCCTGTTTTGTATTCCCTTGTGATGAAAGAAAAAAAGGCCGAAAAAAGCAAAATCCAGGTGCTTCTGACGGAGGATAAAAATGACTAGAGCTGAAATAATTGCCAATCAGTCCGTGCAGGATGAAATCATTTCGCTTATGGAAGAACATATCCCCGGCGTGCTTTATACGATTATCCCGA
>DFKI01000081.1 GCA_002373325.1 Treponema sp. UBA3649 | reverse complement strand
TTAAATTTCCCTTTGAGTCATATTCGCACCACCACTCATAGCCGTCGGAATATTTGGAATGAATTAGATTTCCCACAGAGTCATATTCGTACCATAACTCATCGCCGTCGGAATCTTTTTCATGGATCAGATTTCCCATTGAGTCATATTCTGCCCGCCAGTCATAGCCGTTGGATGATTTGGAATGTATTCGATTTCCCTTAGAGTCATATTCGTACCACCACTCGGAACCGGAGGATTTTTTTGCATGGGTTTTATTTCCTTTGGAGTCATAGTCGTACCACCACTCATAGCCGTCGGAATATTTTTCATGGATTCGATTTCCCTTGGAGTCGTATTCGCACCACTGTTCATAGCCGAAGGATTTTTTGACATGGATTTGATTGCCATTTTCGTCATACTCTCCGATGCTGGAACATTCCATCCACTTGTAAACTTGCTTTCCGTCCACCGTGACTTTCTTGTAGACTTTATCACCAAGCTCCTGTGCCGAAGCGGGTAGGAATGCGAGAAAAATAAATGCGGCGGCAAAAATCAATGTCTTGGTTTTCATGGCTTTCTCCTTGCAAGTGTTTCTTCCATTATATCACAAGGGTTTATTTGTAAAGGCTGTGTGTTTGTGCTTGACAAAACTACTTCTGTGGAAGTATACTTGCATCATGTCGAAGGTGATATTATATCATGGGTCGGATAAGATTGTCTCCAAGCCTGTTTTTGGAAAAGGCAAAATCTATAATGATTATGGGCAGGGATTTTACTGTACGAAAAACATTGAGCTTGCAAAGGAATGGGCCTGTCCTACTCTTGATGACGGCTTTTCGAATTGCTATGAATTAGAAAGCGACGGGTTAAGGGTTTTGGATTTACAAAGCAAAGAATTCTGTACCCTCCACTGGCTTTCAATTCTTATTGCAAACCGTCGTTTTGACATGGATACTCCGATCATGCGGCAGGGAGCGTATTATCTCAAGACACATTTTCTACCGCCTATTTCTGAATTTGATGTCATAAAAGGCTACAGGGCGGACGACTCCTATTTTTCTTTTGCGCAGGCTTTTCTTTCAAACCAGATTTCTTATTCTCAGCTGCAAAATGCGATGAAATTGGGGAAGCTCGGAGAACAGATTGTGCTTAAGAGTCAGAAGGCATTCAATCAGATTGAGTTCAGGAATTATGAAATTGCCGAGGGTAAAAAATACTATGCCTTGCGTATGAGTCGGATGGACAATGCAAAAAAAGATTACAAAAAATCATTGGAAGATTCTGACATTTCCGGAATTTTTATTCGTGACTTGATTTTGGGAGCGGTAAAAGAAGATGATCCACGCTTACGATAAATTCTATCTTCCCGGCATGATGAAAAAAATGGGATTCGCGTTTGATTTTGCAGTGAACGGATGCAGGCTTTTGACCGACTCGTTTTATGATTTTTTCATTGTGTCGAAAGTCGCGAAGGCGATAGAATCCGGTTCTCCTCTTTTTGTATGCGGATGTTCGGGGACTGAGCTTGCGTTGAGCATCTTTGAAAGGGTAGGTCTTTCGGGGCAATTTGACGAAAAATCATTCTGTAGTTTTGACCGCTCACCCGAGTACTGGGCAGGCTGGATTCTGGCTTACTACCAGTGGGAGACAAATCTTTCATTTTCAAAAATCCGTGAATATGTGCCTTTTTCCCAGATAGTCGGAATGTACAATCCCCTTCACGAAGCCCCCAAAGAAAAATTCCTCGATGTGATGGACAAAATCATTCAGGAGAAAAAATCGCGGGATGGAACTAATCTTCAGCGTCTTAGGAAATCGTCTGGTCTTACTCAAAAAGAATTGTCCGAACTTGCTTGCGTTAATCTCCGCACTCTTCAACAGTACGAAATCGGTGCAAAAGACATAAACAAGGCAAGCGGAAAGACAATCAATTCTCTGGCCCGTGTCCTGCGCTGTAACTTTTATGACATCATGGAATTGGATTTGGGGGATTGATTTTAACGGTGCTCACTGTCGGGGAATTTGTTTCCGCGGGATTTTATCTTTCCGGCGTACTTGAAAAAAATCCATGTATGTGGTAGATTCAGAATCATGAAAGCAGCAATTTTTTTCGGTTCAAAATCAGATGCCGAGACAATGAAAAAAGCGGCGGATGTCCTTGGTGAATTCGGAGTCGAGTACAAGGCCTTCGTCATATCCGCTCACAGGGCAGGTGAACTTTTGGTTCAGACAATCCGTGAGATTGAGAAAGATGGATTCGAAGTGATTATCGCTGGTGCTGGTCTCAGCGCGGCTCTTCCTGGTGTGATTGCGGGTCATACGGTTCTTCCTGTGGTTGGCGTGCCTCTTGAGTGTGTGACTCCGGGAAAATCAAATGGACTTGGTGGCATGGACGCTCTTCTTTCCGTCGTGCAGATGCCTCCTCAAATTCCTGTCGCATCGGTGGGAATCAACAATGCGAAAAACGCGGCCTATCTTGCGGTTGAGATTCTTGCAGTAAAATATCCTGAGCTAAAGGAAAAGCTTCTTTCGTTCCGCAAAAAATTGGCAGAGGATGCAAAATCAAACGGCGGGCTGGGATACGAATTTCAGTAGCCGAAATTAAAATCCATGTGCGAATGGCAGGAAAAAAAAATGGAAGATGAGAGTGGGTTCTATTTTGAAAGTGAAGAGGACAAGCTCCGCGATGAATGTGGAGTGATTGGAATTTATCTGAACAAGGGAAAGACACTGGAGTCTTCCATACCATCCGATTCGGAAAGCCGGGCAGCGACACTTGCTTACTTTGGTCTGTATGCGTTGCAGCATCGTGGGCAGGACAGCGCGGGGATTGCAGTCGCAGATGGTTCCGAAATCAAAATGCACAAAGCCATGGGAACTTGCTCGGAGGTTTTCAACAAGGAAAATCTCACATCCCTTCAGGGACACATTGCCTGTGGTCACGTCCGATACGCTACCGCAGGAAGTCAGTCTCTTGAAAACGCACAGCCCATGCTCCAGAAATCAAAGCTCGGACCCATTGCCCTTGCACACAACGGACAGCTTGTAAATTATGAGCAGCTTCGTGAGATGCTTGAGGATTCAGGGAGCACATTTCTTTCTTCAAGCGACACCGAGGTAATCGTAAAGCTGATTGCGAAATCTTTTAAGAAGGGACTGGAGCGTTCACTCACCGACACAATACAGGTAATCAAGGGGAGTTTCGCACTTGTTGTGATGACGGAAAAATGCCTGATTGGAGCAAGGGATCCGAACGGAATCAGACCTCTGTGTCTTGGAAAACTTGACGACGGATGGATTCTTGCAAGTGAGAGTTGTGCCATTGATGCCGTGAACGGAATCTTTGTACGCGATATACAGCCCGGAGAGATTGTCATAATCAACGAGGACGGAGTTCTTTCATTTGAATTCGGAGAGCACACCTCAAAGCGTACCTGCATTTTTGAGTATGTCTATTTTGCCCGGCCCGACAGTGAGATTGACGGAATCCCGGTAACAGAAGCCAGAATCCGTATGGGAAGGTGCCTTGCCCGTGAAAGTGCAGTTCCGGCAGATGTTGTGATCGGAGTCCCGGATTCAGGAATCAGCGCGGCTCAGGGATACGCTATGGAAGCCGGAATTCCTTTTGCAAGCGGTATCATCAAGAACAAATATATAGGAAGAACATTCATCGCACCAACGCAGAAGGAAAGGGAGAACATGGTTTTCGTAAAGCTCAATGCCGTCCGTTCCGTAGTAAATGGAAAACGTGTCGTGGTGATTGATGACTCAATCGTGCGTGGTACGACCAGCCGCCGTCTTGTGCAGATTTTGAGAAGGGCAGGGGCAGCCGAGGTTCATTTCCGTATATCATCGCCACCCGTAAAATTCCCTTGCTATTTTGGAATCAACACGCCCACAAGGGGAGAGCTGATTTCCTCAACACACAACGAGGATGAAATCTGCAAGGAGATTGGAGCGGACACTCTTGCCTTTATTTCAGCCGACGGAATGATGGAAGCATGCCGTGAGTGCTGTCCTGAGAGCTACGGATTCTGCAAGGGATGTTTTACCGGAGAGTACCCCATGAGTGTTCCCGGTGAGTTGAACGGAAAAGTAAGGAAGGTGAGAGGTGAGAACTGAGAGGTGAGAGAAAAATTTTTTCAAAAAACTTTGCAGTTTTGATTACCGTGGCGGGGAATCGGGGAATATTATTATATAGACCCAAAAAAAGGAGCCGCATTATGTCAAAACTACAAAAGTCCCCGGCGTGGGAGGATTTGACCTTCGCAAACAATTTTCTTTTCTGCAAGATTATGGAAAGTGAGCCCGAGTTGTGCAGAAAGATTTTGGAAATGCTTCTAAACATCGAAATTGAAAAACTGGAGCCGGTCCAAGTCGAGCGCACCATGCTGGAGACCATGGACTCAAAAAGCGTCCGCTTCGACGTGTATGCAAAAGACGACAAGCGGATTTTCGACATCGAGATACAGACAACAACGAGCACAAATCTTCCGAAAAGAGCGAGGTATTACCAAAGTGTAATCGATATGGACAATCTTTCGCACGGCGAGAATTACAGTAAACTAAAGGATTCCTACGTGATTTTCCTGTGCCTACAATCCCCCTTCAAGAAAAAACGCCCGGTATATTTTTTTGAGAATATTTGCCGTGACGATGATGAAATAAAATTGAACGACAGAGCCTTCAAGGTCTTTTTTATTGCTTCGGAATATGCTAAAATGGAAAGCGACGAAGTAAAGAGCTTTTTCAAATTTCTTGCAGGTCTTCACGCAGAGAGTGTGCTGACTAAATCCATAGAAGAAAAAGTGACCTTCGCCAAGAAAAACATGGGATGGAGGAAACAATATATGACGTGGCAGCAGACTATAGATGAAGAAAAAGACATTGCGTTTGAGGAAGGTAGAGAGGAAGGTAGAGAGGAAGGTAGAGAGGAAGGTAGGGCTGAAGGTAGAGCTGAAGGTAGAGCTGAAGCCGTAGAAAACTTTCTTAGAGAAGGAGTTTCCCCGGAAAAAATCGCACGATGTACGGGGCTTCCTTTGGAACAAGTCATGCAGATTAAGGAGCGGATTATGAATGAGGAGTGTGTCGCTCGAAATTAAGTAGTGACTCCAATTTCGACTTTTGCGAAACAATGTCATTTCCGCGCATCGTGCTAATCCCTAACAAAAGAGATTGCCGGATCAAGTCCGGCAATGACAGGGTTGTGTAATGGCGATGACAGAGATGTGAGTGTCATTATTGGGCTCCCACATTCTTGCACATCAACTTGAATTCCGCATTGAAATGTGTTAGAATTTATCTGATGATATAGGCAATGCTTGTTGGCGTTTAGAGCGGAAGTTTAAGATTGGGAGTTTTGTATGAAAAGATTAAGCGGATTTTTGATTACTACTATACTTTTGACAGGGGGGGGGCTTGCCGCGCTTCTTACATCATGCCAGAACTTTCTTAACGGAAAGGAGATAAAGGACGAGATTGAAGAAGTAATTGACTATGCAAACGCACCTTCCTACAAAATCCTTGTCCAGGCAGAGGACGAGTATGGCACTGTAAAAAAGCCCGCTGACGGTGAGCTTGTACAAAAGGCCACTGACACCTTTGAGATAAAATTTTCTCCCGCAGCCGACCATTCCTTTGTGCGCTGGGAAGCATCGTCCGTCAATCTTCCTGAGGGAGAGAGCATATATGATTACGTTTCGTTTGAGGATGCGGCAAATCCTGAGACAAGGGTTACTTTTAAAAAGGGCCTTGATTCCCTTGTCATAAAGGCGTTCTGCCCCCATCTTCCGTACACAGAGTTTTCTATTACGGGCAGCAAGGACGGAAAATATTCTCCGGCAAAAGGAACTTATATCTGTACGGAATCATATTCCTATCCGCTTTCCTTTGACCCCGACACGGACTTTGAGTTTATCCGCTGGCAGATTTTTGATCCGAGGACGGAGGAGGAAATTCCAAACGGAACGTACATAAAAATTGAGGATCCCGACTCATCATCAACAAGCTATTCCCTTGCGTCGGTTCCCCTTGATTCAGAACTGTCCCTTTCCGTCAAACCGATTGTCGCCGAGCGTCCCCAAATCATCTCAAATTTTCCCAGCACTTCCGGTATGCTGAAAGATTCCGTGATCCAGGTTCTTTTTGATACCGACATGGATCCTTTTTCCATATATTACACCGAGGATGAGCTCAAGCAGATTAAAAACTCCGGTGTGCCTGATGAGAATTTTCTCCCGAAGATTGACGAGACGAATCCCATTGACTCAAACAATCATTATGGATATAAAGATGCTTCCGGTGAGATTTTTTTCAAGAATATCACTATGACGAACAAAAAGACGAAGCAGAATCTGACCGGATGTTTTGGAGCCCCGGTGTTTGAGAACGCAAGCACCCTTTCAATCCCCGTAAAAGGTAAGGATGCTCTTCCGGGCTACACACAGGTTCTTGTCACCATAGGCCGGGGATTTTTTTACCGCAAGGATGAAAAGATTGTGGCGATGGCGGGAAGCAAAAAATGGATGTATCAGGTGAACGACAAGACCGACACGAAGCCTCTGATAGTTTCAAAGACAGGCTCGGCGGATGATTTCACCGCGAAAATTTCTGAGGCCGATGCGAATGCCATTTCTCAGGAAGCGTCGCACACAATCACTACAAGCGGCAGTGGAAGCGGAATCAATACACTCAACTTTATCAAGGAAAACAAGCTTTATCTTGATCTGCATGTCCAGGAGCCGGAGGCGGGTTCGGGACCGAAGTCATACTTTACGCTCGTGTTGAAAAAAATCTATGGGAAAAATTATGTGCCCGTCACAGAGGATGAGAAAACCACGCTGATTGATTTTCAGAATGTGACCGCGGATGACGCTGTGATTGACGGTTATGTTGATTTGGATGGTTTGTATGATGCGGATGACGGGGAGAAACTGACGCTTGAGGACGGTGTTTATGCCATGAGCTTTATGTTCGAGGATAACAGCGGAAATCAGTTTACTTATCCTGCAGATGAAAAAAAATACTACTTTGCAAAAGATACGACTCCGCCGGATATTGCCATGCCGACAGTCAGCAGCACCAACAGCACGACATATAAGCTTGAGTGGAATGATTCGTTTGATTTGGATACAAGCGAAATTATTTACGGCATAGAAAACTCCGCTATGACTACTGAGTCCTTCGCGAAAGGAACAAAGTCAGGAAACATTACGGGCATTGCTTCCGGTAATAAATATGTGGTGAAAGTCAAATTCAAGGACTATGCTGGAAATGAAATTGAAAAAACTGTTCCTCCATTTATGACCGGGCTGGAAGTGACGGGAGTGCCAAGTAGTTACGCCTTGCTCAAAAGTGATAGGGCGAACAGGTATGGACTTACCGTGACGGCGACGTATTATGACGGAAGCTCAAAGACAGTAAGTGATTCTGCTGTCGTTGCTTCTTCTACACGAGGTCTTACGGCAGGAAATGTTCTCTTCTCGTTTGAGGAGGGAAACATATCAAAGACTTGCACCTTAAGCGGCTCTTATTATATTGCTGCAAGTGACGCTCTCACGCAGGTACCTTCATTCTATCAGGATTCCAGCGATGGCTGGTGGTACTGCAAATTCGGTGACTATCCGCAGAATGTGTCTGCGATTTCAAGTTATACGCCAAACCCTGTTTATAACGGATGGTTTATGGGAAGCGACGGTTATTTCTACGAACTATGTACTTCATGGGTCGCAACTCAGTCGGGCAATGGCAACAAGATGTCTAACGGTCAAAGTATGGCAAATAACACGCTATATTGCTTTAAGGTCCAGCCGATTGAGTGGCGTTTCGCTTCTGGTGATTACAATGGAAAAAGACTTTTGATTGCAAAAAGAAATCTTGACCGCAGCGTTTATTATACCTCAACCTCAACAAGGTCTGTCAATGGCAATACGGTAAATCCAAATGACTATAAATATTCAACACTGAGGGCCTTCCTAAACGGTAAATACGAAAGCGACGACCCACAGTCAAAAACCTATCAGGGAAGCGGCTTTTTGCAGAGGGCCTTTACTTCGAGCGCCCAGGCTTTGATTTTTGAAGGGGATGTGGATAACAGCGCAAGAAGCACGAATACCCAGAGAAACGCAAATGAATGGGCCAGTGGTAACAATGTTTTTGCTTATGGCTCTACCAAAGACAAGGTTTTTGTTCTGAGTGTGCAGGAAGCGACAAATTCCTCTTATGGCTTTAACACAGATCCAACATGGAAGAATTTTGGTATGCGCCTTGTCCGCACAACGGATTATGCAAAGGCAAAGCACGTATTCCAGAGCCATTGGGATGACGGAAAATATGAAAGCAACTGGTGGCTCAGAAGCCCGAGAGACATAAATTCCTCACAGTCTCGTATTGTAGGCGGCGATGCTACGATAAAACATGATATTGTTGTTAATGGGGATAACATAGGCGTAGTCCCTGCCATCGTGCTGCTGAACGGTTTTTAAGTCGGCGTGTGCCATTATCGGACTGTTTGTGTCATTATCGGGCGTGACCCGATAATCTCCATTGGAAAGGGATTGCCGGATCAAGTCCGGCAATGACATGGAGGCAAGCGAGGCGATGACATGGAGACAAGTCCAGCAATGCTTAAAAATTCGGCATACGGTAAAGCACTCCGGGGTGGTCTTTGCCTTTTTCGGGTATAAAAATCTCCGTATAATCGCATTTCTATAACTGACACCGCCGTGAAATACATCATTCCCCATCTTGTTTTGATGTATGTAATGTCAGTTGCCATGACCTGGTTCGGAAATCTGACAAACTTGTTGCGCAGCAGGTACGGAAACTTGCCGTAAGGAGCTTTTCCGGCCTTTGTCGTCTTGAAGACAGGTTTCATTCCCTTGATCCCAAGCTCGCGGTAAAGCTTTCTGACGAATTTTTGCCCCGCCCACTTGTATCCGAACTTCTTTTTCAGGTGTCTTGCCATTTTCTGGTAGCCGTATGTGACGTGGCTCATCCATTCGTCGAACACGATTTTTGCGCGCTCAATCCTGATTTTGTCGTACTCCTTCTTTTTCGTTTGTCGCTCATCCTCATTTTTCACATTGTCGTAATATGCTGACTTTGAAATCTCAAGAATCTTGCACTGCTCACCAACCGTGAGCTTCGCTTCGATTTCTCCTTCCAGAGCAGAATCTACGAGTTTCAATCCACAACTATTGACAATTTCTCTTTTAATTTCAGCTAGTTCTATAACTTTCTTTACATCCCATCCTGCTGGAGTATCACGTTTTAAGATTTAATTACATGTCATCTTTCCTCCAGAAAACTTATAAGACTATCCCTCTTCATTAGGAAAAAATGTCAAACTTGCGACACTAGCGAAGGTTACTTAAAAAAATGACCTCCGGATTTTTGGCGAAAATATCCAGAGGTCGCTGCTCAAATTTGTAAAGAATTTAAGTATAAAAACAATTTTTTCATTGATAACAAGAAAAATCGGTGAATAAGTGATAAATCAAATTATACCACAAAACCTCACTATTCCTGCGGATTATCTTTGATAAATTCTTTACGTTTATCTCTATAAAATGCTATTGCCTTGTTTTTATCAAATATAAATCCACGTTTTCTTTTTATTTTTGCTGAAGACTCAAGCAATGAACCAATAAGTTTCTCTAGTTCTTTATCACTTTGTTTGGAATCAGATCTAAGATAATAATAACTAACCAACTTAAAAAGTGTCATATCACGAATGTAGTTTCCTTTGATTTCTGCCAAATATGATTTTATAACTTTTAAGTAATCACTACCCCTAAAATCAGAATATAAAAAAACAGTACTAAATTTCTCAAGTTGACTTATATCTTTTTTTGTTAATCTAAGGAGGGTTTAATTCCC
>DFKI01000014.1 GCA_002373325.1 Treponema sp. UBA3649 | reverse complement strand
TCTCCGTTCTCAGTTCTCAGTTCTCTCCCTCCAAATTTTTGTTCATCTTTAGGAGGAGCTTCAGGAGGGTCTTTTTTTCATTTTCGGAAAATCCCTTGTAGCAGACGGAGAGTAAATCTTCGGAAATGGAAGAGGTCAGGGACTTGTATTTTTTTCCTTTGGCGGTGAGTGAAATCAGCTTGGAGCGGGAATCTTCCGAGTTTGGCTCTTCCTTTACGAGGCCCTCGTCAATCAGCTTTCGGATAAGAACGGTAACTGTTGATTTGTCGCGGTTGATTCTTTCTGCGATTTCTTTTTTGGTGAGTTTTTCGCCGGATGAAAGAAGATAGAGGATGAAGCCGTGGGAGGAAATCATTCCGGTGGTTTTTGAAAGACGTGCGTTCGTAAAGTCTGCGCTTACTGTGTGAAGGTGGGAGATAAGTGCAAGCAGCGATGATTCTGTGTATTCCATTTTTTCAATCCTCTTGCCGAAATATACGGCGGAAATTTGTCGTAAAAAAATCCCGGAAACCCAAATGTGGCGCAGGCTTCCGGGAGCAAAAAGCACTTTGAAAATCAAAATGCTGATTACCTTTGTAAAAATCTTTCGGGTGGAAGCTATGCGAAAATCGGACGCACGTTGATTACGCCCTCAATTTTTGCAAGTGCCTCAAGAGTCGCGTCGTCAACTTTTCCATCCACGTCAATCAGGTTGTATGCAAGATCGTTGCGGCTCTGGTTTACGATGCTCGCGATGTTCAAAGACGCGTCACCGAGAACAGATGTGAACTTGGAGACAACGCCGCTCACATTTTTGTTGCTGATGCACAGGCGTGTTCCACCGGTCGGAATAGGAGTGTCAAGTTTGGTGGCAGGGAAGTTTACGCTGTTTTTGATGGCTCCCTTTTCCAAGAAATCCCTGAGTTCCTTTACCGCCATGATCGCGCAGTTTTCCTCAGCCTCCGGTGTTGACGCTCCGAGGTGGGGCATACAAATCACTTTGTCATTTCCCAAAAGCTCTTCCGCGGCAAAATCTGTCACCATGCAGGAAATCTTTCCGCTCTTGAGGGCTGCGAGAACATCCTCATTGTTTACGAGTCCACCGCGAGCGATGTTGATGATGCGAACTCCGTCCTTCATGCTCTTGATTGTGCTTGCGTTGATGAATCCCTTGGTGTCGGGAGTTTCGGGAACATGCACGGTGATGTAATCAGACTTGCTGAAAAGTGCGTCCAAAGTCTCCGCGTGTTTTACCTCAGATTTGAGGCTCCATGCGGCATCAACTGAAAGGAAGGGATCGTAACCGATTACGCTCATGCCGAGTGAGACCGCTGTGTTCGCGACCTGTGCTCCGATTGCTCCGAGACCGATTACACCGAGAGTCTTTCCCTTAAGCTCGCATCCGATGAAATCTTTCTTTCCTTTTTCTGCGAGACCCGCAATCTCAGCTCCCTTGCCCTTGAGTGTTTCCACCCATTTGTTCGCACCGATTACAGGACGGCTTGCGAGGAGGAGTGACATAATCACAAGCTCCTTTACGGCGTTGGCGTTTGCTCCGGGTGTGTTGAAAACTACAACTCCTTTCTGCGCGAGGTCTTTTACCGGAATGTTGTTGACTCCGGCACCGGCGCGTGCAATGGCTTTTACTGACGGGTCAAGTTCCATTGAAAGCATATCGTGGCTTCTTACAAGGATTGCGTCGGGCTTTACGATTTCACTTGCAATCTCATAATCATCGCGGGGAAAGTTGTCCAATCCCTTTGAGCTGATTCTATCTAATGTTTGAATTTTGTACATATCATTTCTCCTTGCTGTTAGTTTTTTCTAACTGATTACTGATTTTCTTTCGCAAATTTTTCCATGAAGGCAACCAGGGCTTTTACTCCGTCCAAAGTCATGGCGTTGTAGATTGAGGCTCTCATTCCTCCGACAAGGCGATGTCCCTTGAGGTTCACGAGTCCTGCGGCTGCTGCTTCCTTTACAAACTTGTCGTTGATTTCCTTTTCCTTTGCGAGGCTTGCCTCATCAGTAGCCCCTGTTGAGTACTTTGTGAGGAAGGGAACGTTCATCAGTGAGCGGCTTCCCTTTTCGGCGGTCGCATGGTAGAAATCAGACTTGTCAAGGTAGTCGTAGAGATAGTTTGCCTTCTCCACGTTGAGCTTGTTGATTCCGGCGGCTCCACCGTTCTTTTCAATCCAGTGAAGGACTTTTCCGAGCACGTAGATTGTGTAGCAGGGCGGTGTGTTGTACATTGAACCATTGTCCGCGTGGGTCTTGTACATGAGCATTGTCGGTGTTCCGGCACGGGGTGTCTCTGTAATCAAATCTTCGCGGATGATTACGAGGGTGACTCCTGCGGGCGCGAGGTTCTTCTGTGCTCCGGCGAAAAGGAGACCGAACTTTGAGACATCAAGCTCTTCGCTCAGAACGCATGATGAGATGTCTGCCACGAGCGGAATCTTTCCTGTGTCGGGAATGTACTCGTAGTGGGTTCCCATGATTGTGTTGTTGAAGCAGATGTATGCGTAGTCGTAGTTACCCTCAATCTTTTCAACCTTTGGGATGTATGAGTAGCCCTTGTCCTTTGAGGATGCGATTACGTCAACGTCGAGTCCCAAGTGCTTTGCTTCGGCGGCTGCTTTTTTTGCCCAAACACCTGTCTCGATGTATGCGGCCTTTCCCGTGTGGATTCCGAGGTTCTGCGCGACCATTGCGAATTGTGTGGAGCCTCCTCCCTGGACGAAGAGAACCTTGTAGTTGTCCGGGACCTTCATCAGCTTGCGGACCATTGCCTCCGCGTCCTCAATGATTGCCTCATAGACCTTTGAGCGGTGGCTCATCTCCATTACTGACTGTCCGCTTCCATTGTAGTCCAGCATCTCTGCGGCACATTCCTTCAAGACTTCCTCTGGCAGGCAGCTTGGACCTGCGGAAAAATTGTAGACTCTGCTCATATCGCACCTCGCTTTTTATTTTCTTCCATATAAATGGACTTTGTTTGACTTGATTAAAACTGCTGCCGTTTTTCAGAAACTGCCGAAAGAGTTTCCAATGCGGTCAGCAGACTCACATTTTCTACTGCGGTACTCGGAGGAACCGAAAGCACGCAGGGGGTATAATTCACTATTCCGATGATTCCGGCATCCGAAAGTTTTTTTGCACATTGCTGGGCTTCCGACGCGCTCACCGTAAGTATGGCAAATTTGATTTCCTCTTCCCTCACGACTTTTTCAAGAAGCGTTGTGGGGTGGAGTGGAAAGTCCGCATGGAGGATTTCCGTCCGGTTCACGTTGGAGTCGAATCCCGCAACAAGCTCGAAATCCGTTCCGTCAAGCTCCGTGCTGCCCAAGAGAGTCTGGCCGATTTTTCCAAGTCCCACGATGCAGCATTTTTTCTTTCCCTCATCAAGCCCGGTGGATTTCCTGATGGCCTGAAGAAGTTCGGCGACCCTGTAACCGTTGCTTGCCCCACAGCGTACTCCAAGGAGCGAAATGTCCTTTCTGATTACGGCGGAGGATGCGTTGGTCAGTTCCTCGATGCGCTTTGACGTGATTTTCTCACCGTCGTAGGAGGAGAGGAGCCTTTCAAGAAGCACCAGCCTTTTTTTTGTGGGTGATGGAATCTCTTTCAAAGCTGCCTCCTGCTGATTGTGACAAAAATCACAAAGATTTCGCTTTCTCTGATTAAAATATACCGATTTATGCGGGGATTGTCAAAGGTGTTTTGGAGGAATTTTGACGGATTTGGAGGGATTTGGGCAGGAATTTTGGGTTTTTGGTGGATTTGGTTAAGTTTCTGTGAAAAATTTCACTGAAAACCGTTTTGAGCCTTGAGGAATTTTATAAGTTGTCGTTAAAGAAATATTTCTTGTTTTTTTTGATTTTTCCCATATAACAATATTTTATAAAAAACTTTGCAGTTTTGATTACCGTGGCGGGGAATCGGGGAATATTATTATATAGACCCAAAAAAAGGAGCCGCATTATGTCAAAACTACAAAAGTCCCCGGCGTGGGAGGATCTGACCTTCGCAAACAATTTTCTTTTCTGTAAGATTATGGAAAGTGAGCCCGAGTTGTGCAGAAAGATTTTGGAAATGCTTCTAAACATCGAAATTGAAAAACTGGAGCCGGTCCAAGTCGAGCGCACCATGCTGGAGACCATGGATTCAAAAAGCGTCCGCTTCGACGTGTATGCAAAAGACGACAAGCGGATTTTCGACATCGAGATACAGACAACAACGAGCACAAATCTTCCGAAAAGAGCTAGGTATTACCAAAGTGTAATCGATATGGACAATCTTTCGCACGGCGAGAATTACAGTAAACTAAAGGATTCCTACGTGATTTTCCTGTGCCTACAATCCCCCTTCAAGAAAAAACGCCCGGTATATTTTTTTGAGAATATTTGCCGTGACGATGATGAAATAAAATTAAACTATAGGGCTGCAAGTTTTTGAGTTTTTCCACGAAGTGGAAAATGGGAGCAGTGCGACCAAGCAAAAACTTGTTAAGCAAGCTCCGCTTGCGGCTCTTTTTTATTGCTTCGGAATATGCTAAAATGGAAAGCGACGAGGAAAAGCAATGGACTAAAATTGCTTTAAAACACTTTGGTTGCAAGTTTTTGTGTTTTTCCACGAAGTGGAAAATGGGAGCTTTGCGAGCAAACAAAAACTTGAAGAGCAAGCTTTGCTTGCGACGAGGAACAATATATGACGTGGCAGCAGACTATAGATGAAGAAAAGGACATTGCGTTTGAGGAAGGTAGAGAGGAAGGTAGGGAGGAAGGTAGGGCTGAAGGAAGGATTGAAGCCGCAGAAAACTTTCTGAGAATGGGCGTAATCACACCTGAGCAGATATCGCAGGCAATTGGTCTTACGTTGGAACAAGTCATGCAGATTAAGGAGCGGATTATGAGCGGGGAGTGTGTCGCTCGAAATTAAGTAGTGACTCCAATTTCGACTTTTGCGAAACAATGTCATTTCCGTGCATCGTGCCGGATCAAGTCCGGCAATGACATGAAATCATTTACGGCAATCCTTTATCCGCGCTCCTCTTCATCAGTCGTGGTTTAATCCATCAGGCATCCGGAGGGTAGGATTTTTACCCCTTTTTCGAGTCCTCACTCCTCCATTATCTTATGATGCTCCTCCTTCTCCTTGTACATGGACTCATCCGCTTTTTTTACAAGGGTCTCGAAATCAATGTCGTCTTTGCCGGTGGTTTTGTATGTTCCAATGCTTGAGCTCACCTTGTATGGACGGCCCGCGCTGCTGTTGTATTCTTCAAGGTACGCGTTGATTTTTTCCTTAATCTTGTCAGTGTCGGCGTCCCCCTCAATCACGGCAAGAAGCTCGTCACCGCCGAATCTAACGCAGAGAGCGTCGTCAGGACATGCGAGTTTCAGTGCACGTGCTGACTGCTGTATGGCATTGTCCCCGGCTGAGTGTCCGTGAATGTCGTTGATTTTCTTGAGTCGGTCCAAATCCGAGAGAATGACTGTGACGTGTCCCCCGGTAGATTTAAGCCTGTCCTGCATGTCACGGAAATTCCTTGCGAATCCAGCACGGTTGAAAAGTCCCGTGAGAGTGTCAATCTTGTAGATTTCCTCCATCTGCTTGGACATGTATTTCTGGTACTGTATGGTCGCGAATCCTCCGATGGCATTTCTTATGGACGTGATGATAAGGGGAATCTTCGTGTAGCTTAGCTCGCTGTAATTAGGAAAATGGAAGCAGACGAAGCCGAACGGTATGTTGATGTAGTCGAGCGCGTTGAAGACCAGGGGGAAGCCGCTTTGTATGAAGGTTTTAAAATCTTCCATTATATCGGTTTTTTTTATGTCACGAGGCACGAAATACTCATCGTCCGAGCGGAAAAAAAGGAACATGTCATCCTCAAAAACAGGTCCGTCATGTCTCAGCGCGGGATTATTGTTCCACAAAGTGTAGCTTTTGTTCACTATTACGTCGATTGAGTGGATTGAATCCCTTTTCATGCTCACGGATGCCTCCGCTGTAGTCCTTGCGTTCTGCATTGTTTCCATGATTCTGAAAATGGACCTTGTTTCATCCGGAAGCGTTATGGTCCTGTTGTTGAGCTGTGTCAGATAGTTCGGAGGTGTGAGCCTTGATTCGCAGCACCCGCATGAACCAGCGATTATCACGTCAAGGGGAAGCTTGTGTACTGTTCCGATGAGCGACGCAAGGGATTTTTTGTCGGGCTTGGGCGCGTCCGGATTTTTGTAAATTTTGAGTATTATGTCCGCCGTCAGATTCGCGATTTTCTCGTAATTGCAAATGCAGGACGTGAGCTGGGGAGTGGAGAAGTAGATTTCGTCAATTCCGTCGAATCCGGTGACAATCACCTGGTCTGGAACCTCTATCCCGGATTTTTGAAGAATGAGCATGGTGTTGAGGGCCATTATGTCGTTCGCGCAGATTATGGCATCCGGCAGTTCCCCCGAGGAGATGATTGCCATCGCCGCTTCCTGAGCTCCACCCGGCCAGAAATATCCGTGGCTTATCATGTGGTCCTTCACTTCAAGTCCATTTTCCCGCATGACCTTCAGGTAGATTTCCTTGCGCGTCTCCGAAAAACTGTTGCCGGGAATTCCTCCCATGAAATAGACCTTTTTTCTTTTGTGGTGCTCGATTACGTGTCTCGTGATGGCCTCAAATCCGTTTTCATAGTCGAATCTTATGTTGATTCCCTTGTCATAATCTCCGTCCACCATTATGACGGGCTTTCCGTATTTTTCAGCCTTTGCGATGATTTTCAACGAAAGCGACCTGCTCTTTAGCCTCTCGTCCATTATGATTGCGATGTCGATTTTTTCCCACTCAATCAAATCATATACCGCGCCTTCCGGAGATTCATGAGCATCGTTCCAGGACAGGCTCGCGCACATGTTGTAGACGAGAACAGAAAAACCGTGCATGGACAGTCTGTTGCTGAGTGTCGCGAGGTAATCCCTGCAAAGAGGCTTGTTAATCTGTGCCGTGCATAATGCAATTATTTTGCGCCCGAAAATCATAGCTTCTTTCCATTATATCACGCTTTTGAAAAAAACACCATAGCCAATCCCGAAAATTCCCATAATTAGTCCCCACTCCTCAATTCTCAACTCTCTAATTCTCACCGCCCCCCTAGCCATTAATCTGATTTTGTGATATGCTTTTGGAAATCTGCAAATTTTTCCCCTGCGATCCGGCATGGGAACTTTAGGAGCGTATATATTATGGAAAAGAAAGTTGATCATTCCTGCACTTTGGACAAAATCATCTCATTGTGCAAGAGACGCGGTTTTGTTTATCAGGCAAGCGAAATCTACGGAGGACAGGCCGGTGCTTGGGATTATGGTCCGCTCGGTGTGGAATTCAAGCGCAACATTCAGAACGCATGGTGGCATTACATGACCCAGCTCCATGACGACGTTGTGGGACTTGATTCCGCCATTTTCCAGCATCATAAGACATGGGAAGCATCAGGTCACGTCGCGCATTTCTCCGACCCCATGATTGACTGTACCGAATGTAAGGCCCGTTTCAGAGCCGACCAGTTGATTGAGGATTTCGTCCGAAAGAATCCTGACAAGGATCCCGGAAAGCCTGTTGATACCATGAGCCACGAGGAGATGAAGGCTTTTATCGATGCGAACATCAACTGTCCCACCTGCGGAAGCACAAACCGTAAGTACACGGCTGTCCGCGAGTTCAATCTCATGTTCAAGACCCATCAGGGACCGATCGCCGATGACGCGCATCTCATTTACCTCCGCCCCGAGACCTGCCAGGGAATCTTTACCGACTTCAAGAACATCGTGCAGTCAAACCGCATGAAGATTCCTTTCGGAGTCGCTCAGGTGGGAAAATCCTTCCGCAACGAGATTATCTTCAAGAACTTTATCTTCCGCACATGTGAGTTCGAGCAGATGGAGATGGAATATTTCTGCAAGCCCGGCACCGATGACGAGATTTTCCAGAACTGGAGAAAGGACCGCTGGAATTTCTACCTCAAGTACGGAATCGCGGAAAAGAACCTGAACTGGCATCACCACGACAAGCTCGCACACTATGCGAAGGACGCTTACGACATCCAGTACAACTTCCCGATCGGATTCGAGGAGATTGAGGGAATCCACAACCGCACTGACTTTGACCTGAGCCAGCACACAAAGGTCTCTGGAAAGGACATGAGCTACATGGACCAGGATGACGGAAACAAGAGCTATACTCCCTATGTAATCGAGACATCCGCGGGACTCAACCGCAACTTCCTTGCATTCCTCTGTGAGGCTTACGAGGAGGAGAACGTCGGTGGAGAGGGTAGTGAAGATTACCGCACTGTCCTTCATCTCCATCCGCAGCTTGCACCTGTTACTGTCGCTGTCCTTCCCCTTATGAAAAAGGACGGAATGGCGGAGAAGGCTCAGGAAATCAGGACTGCTTTGAAGGAAGAGTATGTGACCGACTACGACCAGAGCGGAAACGTGGGAAAGAGATACAGAAGGCAGGATGAGATTGGAACTCCGTACTGCATCACCGTCGATTATGACACGATTACCAAGGACAGCCCCAACTTCGACACTGTTACGGTCCGTTTCAGAGACAGCATGGCCCAGGAGCGTGTGAAAATCAGCGAGCTTTCAGGATTCCTCCACAACGCGATCCGAAACTACAAGCCAGTCCAGAGATAAATGACAGCTTAAAGCTATGGAATACGTGTCTTTAGGAAGGGCAAAAATACTGGCGAGCCGGGTTTCGTTCGGTGCCATGAGCCTTGACTGCAAGG
>DFKI01000187.1 GCA_002373325.1 Treponema sp. UBA3649 | reverse complement strand
ACATGATTGCAACACCTTCGCGAACGTCATCTGCACCGTAGCACTTAACGATGAGGCGGTCTGGATTTGAACCGTATGGAACTTCCTTAACAACCTTGAGGGCCTTGTCTGTTCCCTCTCCGTTGAAGTAGTCGAACTCAGTCTGAACATAGGTGAATCCGTTGATGCGGCTGATGATCTGAGCTGCGTCTTTTCCGAGACCGTTCAGGATTACGCGGAGCTTGTTCTTGCGCACCTTGTTTGCGTTTGCTGCAATCTTGATGGCTCCCTCAGCGGCTGCGAATGACTCATGTCCTGCAAGGAATGCAAAGCACTGTGTCTCTTCGCTCAAGAGGCGGGCACCCAGGTTTCCGTGTCCAAGACCAACCTTGCGGTCATCGGCAACAGAACCGGGAAGACAGAACGCCTGAAGTCCCTTTCCGATGTTTGCTGCTGCCGTTGAACCTGTCTTGTCACCAGTCTTCTCAGCTTCCTTGATTGCGATGGCTGAACCGAGCACATAAGCCCACTTTGCGTCCTCAAAACAAATCTGCTGTGTTGACTGACAGATTTCATAAGGATCAAATCCACGGGCCTTGCAGAGATCGCGAGCCTCGTTCAACCCTGCCTCGCCTTCCTTAAATCCATATTCCTTAAGAGCCTTATTCACCTGAGGAATGCGGCCTTCATAATCTTCAAACAGTGCCATTTATTACTCCTTCCTCGGGTCAATGAGGCGAACCATGCCCTGATCTGCCGTTACGCGTCCGTAGTGTGTGCGGGCGCCTTCAATCGCTTCCTGAGCCGGTTTTCCAGCCTTGAGAGCATCCATCAGCTTTCCGAAGTTGATGCAGTTGTATCCGATAATCTGGTTGTCCTTGTCAACCGCGCAAGTCTCAACATATCCCTCTGTCATCTCAAGATAGCGGGGACCAGTCTTGCGTGTAGCGAACATTGTTCCAACCTGAGAGCGGAGGTTCTTTCCCAAATCCTCGAGTGAGGCACCGACCTTGAGACCGTCCTTTGAGTAAGCTGACTGTGTGCGTCCGTAAACAATCTGCATGAAAAGCTCTCTCATCGCCGTGTTGATTGCATCGCAAACCAAATCAGTGTTCAAAGCCTCAATCAAAGTTTTTCCAATCAGAATCTCAGATGCCATAGCCGCCGAGTGGGTCATTCCTGAGCAGCCGATTGTCTCGACCAGAGCTTCCTCAATGATTCCGTCCTTTACGTTCAGAGAAAGCTTGCAGGCTCCCTGCTGAGGTGCACACCAACCGATGCCGTGCGTAAAGCCCGACACTTCTTCCATTTTCTTTACCTTGACCCATTTTCCTTCTTCAGGAATCGGGGCAGGCCCATGATATGCACCCTTAGCCAAAGGACACATATGCTCCACTTCTGCAGTGTAAGTCATGTAATTCTCCTTACAGAAACATAGATTTGACTTTCAAGTCTTGTTGCCCCATAGTATCACAATTCAAGAGACTTTTCAATATGAAAGTTGGGAGGAGAGAGAAATTAGGAATCAGGAATTAGGAATGAGAAAGGCTAGTGTCATCCTGAACTTGAATTTTCATCTTTAAAACGAGAGACGGACGGCATCGCATTTTCAAAAAAATCCTTTTCCGGGAAAAATTCGTCCCTTGTGGAACCGGCTTTCCGCCACTACGCTTTCGCTCCGGCCCGCCTGAAGTCGGTCTGCCTAGCGGCCTGGCTCCAATCCGGCGTAAGTGGGAGCCCCCCCCCCTTTTTTTTTAGTACCCAGTACTCCCTCCTCACCTCTCACCTCCCCCTTGCCAAAAGCCTGACTTGCGATTATATTCTATTATATAGATGATTTTTTACCGAAGTGCCGGAATCAAAAAAATGAAAGGAGATGGAAAATGAGGGCCGCCGAAAATTTTTACACCCCAAACGAGAATTTTAAGGTACTGGATGACGAGCTCATCGTGAAATACGACAGCAGGACAGTGGCCGAAATATGGAGCCGTGCTGAAAAGATGCGTCTTTCTTTGGATGAGGCTTATGAAAAATATCCGCGCGGAATCAGAAAATCCCTTTCAAAAATCATTCCCTACATGGCTCTTTACAAAACGCTTCTTGATGACGACCCGTCCGATGCCTACGAACTGATTGCCGAGCAGTCAAAAATGAATGCAATCCGCGACCGGAAATCCTATGTGCAGCTGGCCGAAAAAAATCCGGGAAACGTGGTGAAAATGATTACAAAAACATTGAGGTCAGAGTACGGAGAAAAATTCGGATACAAAATCATCGCCGAAGAAAAAGAAAAGAAAAATATCCGCGTGAGGATTGTGGAAAATCCAGTCGAGCCCTTCTGCTCCGAAAACGGATGTCCTGAGCTTGCCCGCATTTTCTACGACCGCATCTCCTACCTGCTTTCGAACCTCCCCGGACTGCTTTTCAAAATCGGGCTGGAAAAATCAAGCGTCGGGGATGAACCGGAGCTAGAATCAGAATCTGAATCAGAAAATGTGCCGGAATCTGAGAGTGAAAATCTGCCTGAGTCGGAATCCGAAGATGAGTTTGAAGATAACTCTGAGCCCACGGATGAATCTGTGGATGAGCCGGATGCAGAAAGTCAGACAGAAATTCCTAAGTCAAGCACAGTCATCCTGAGTCTTTCGGTCCGTCCTGAGTGAAAATTAGCGTGAGAATCAAAAGTAAAATCGAGGAGGAAAGATGATGAAAAGAATCCTTGCCGCAATCCTGAGCCTTTTAGCCCTGTCCCTTGCCTTTGCCGAGAGAGCTACCGAAGAACGGACGACATCCCGCGACCAGATTTTTGAGTCCATGCCCTCCCTTGAGACCCCTTACCAGACCATTCCCGAAGGCGACTATTATGTGAGAAAAATCCTCATCCGCTCAGTTTCCTACGAAGGCATCTCCCCCTTTGACTACGCCAATCTCAGCGTGCGCGTAAGAAAATCCACCGGGAGCGACGGAAGGTCCGTAAACAGAATTTGGCTCTACGACGGCGAAACCATGAAAAAACTTGACAAAAAAATTGAGCTCACCCGCTGGAACGACTGCAGCTGGGAAGAGTGCGGCTCCTATTTTACCGAGCGGACGTACAATGAAATCCCCTGCTCCTGGCCCGGAACCATAAACTGGGCGGAACTAAAAGACAGCGGCACCGGTTTCCATTCCGACAGTTTCAATGAGGTCTTCATGCGCTCCATCGACCCCGACGAAGAATTGACCGCGGATTTTTGCGTCCACTGTTGCCTCTATTATTCAAAGAACATAAGCGCGGAAATATATGAAGACTCTTATCTTGCCAAATCCGAGCCTGCCCTGTGCCTTGCCGCCGCCGCATTAAACGGGGGAATCCAGTGCGAGTACCGCTATATCTTTGGACCCGAAAAATGTGAGCCCGAAGTGGTTTACGACATCGACTTTCCCGTGCTCGTCCTTCCCGAATCTGATTGTGAGATTGAGTCCCTTTATCTGATTGCGAACGGTGATTGTACCCCGCCCCTTGTTTTGACCGGCATGGAGCTGACCCAAGAGGGAATCTTTTATGATGCGGCATCCCGAGGGAAAAAAATCCGTGTCCATGAAAGCAAGGTTCCCGAAAAAAGCTGCTTTTCCTCCATTTATTTCATCAAGCGCCGCATAGAATATCTGGAGCGCACCCAATCCGAGGATTTTAAAGACAGTTCATGGTAAGCGGCTTCAGAAAAAAAAGGAAAAAAATTTTAAAAAAAAACAGATTTAGGTGTTGACAAAAAAAAGCATAGGTGATATATTAAACATCGTCGCAACGAGATGCGGCAGGCTGTTTGACAGTAAGAGGGAAGGAAAGAAGATAAGTAAGCAAACGAAGGATGCGGTGTAGAAGCTGCGATCCAAGTAAGCCAAACGTTCAGCAAAGAGACACGTGCCGGCACTTGGGTGCCGACCTGCATTCCGTCCGTG
>DFKI01000097.1 GCA_002373325.1 Treponema sp. UBA3649 | reverse complement strand
TGTCATTATCGGGCTCGACCCGATAATCCCTTTTTTACGGGCGATTGTCGTATCAAGTACGACAATGACAAAACGCCAAAGCGTACTGCAAATCAATAGACCAGCCCACATACTTTAGTCGGATTTATGAGATGATGACTTATATCTGAATTTTGCGGGGAAATATGTCCTGATTCTTTTCGCATACCAAAGGGCTATCATATAGAAAGACTTTTTTTCCATCGAAGTTTTTATCCGTGTGACTTTGCTGGTGATTTTTATCCTTGTCCTCCGTAATATTCTTACTTCTTCTAAAACTTTTTTTGATTTTTTGTCCATTTTTTTAGTCCTTGCATTAACATACTAGCATACTAGAATATCGTTGTTTTTATACTATAGTATTAGAAAAAATTAAAATTATCTGATTTATGCAAAATTTAAAATCATCCCAAAACTTATAAAAAATGCTGATTTTGATAAAAAGCGCTGATTTTGATAAAAAGTGCTGATTTTGATAAAAACCGCTGATTTTGATAAAAAGCGCTGATTTTTATAAAAAGCGCTCTTCCCCCTTGCCAATCCGCGATATATCAATTAAAATAGATAATATGAATATCAATGAATACAGACTCAATGCATACAACAAAGTGAAGGGCTCCGAATCAGATAAGTCCCAGGTCTCACCGGATGAACCTGCCGATGTCGTGAGCGTTTCCAAGGATATACGCAGGACTTCTAAGCCAGGAACGGAACCTCTTGTCCGTATGCCTGTATTCGAAAAAATCAACAGAAAAATCGACGAGCTTTCGGGAAATCAGCCTAAGAGAACTCCCGTCCCTCAAAAAACGGAGGTCAATCCAAGACCCGTTGAAATGGTGGTGGAGCGAAAACCCTCAACCAGAAAAAATCTGGCCAAGGGAAGTATGACCCTTTCCGCCGAGGATTTGAAGGCACGTGAACAGGCCAAACTTGCTGCAAAAAGCGGAACTTGGTTTGCGAAAAAGAACACGACCGATGAAGATGTCCGTGAGGCTGCGTCAAAACTCACATCCGGTGGACTTATCATGGTGCCTGAGTCGGAGAAAAAGGAAGGGGAGGCGGAAAGCATTTACAGGCGTGTCGCAAAGTTCATGGTCGTAATCGGCATTGACGAGGCTGCGAAGATTTTGCCGCATCTGACCGAGGAACAGACTGAAAAAATCATCCCGGAGATTGCATCAATCCGAAGCGTGAGTCAGGAGGAAGCCGAGCAGGTACTCAAGGAATTTGAATCTCTGCTTGTGAAGGCGAGGGAATCCGGTGGAATCGATACCGCAAGAACCATGCTCACGAAGGCATACGGAAGAGAAAAAGCCGAGCAGATGTTGCAGAAGGTAGTGCAGCATCCGGAGGGAAAACCTTTTGACTATCTTGAGGATGCGAATGCTGAGAGAATCGGGATTTTGCTTGACAGTGAGTCCACGGCGGTTCAGTCCATTGTTCTTTCTCAGATTGAGCCTAAAAAAGCTGCCCAGGTCATAAACCGGATGGAGCCAAAAAACAAGGCTGATGTTGTGATGCGCCTTGCAAAAATGAAGCCGGTCTCTCCCGAGGTGCTTGAGCAAATCAACAAGTCGCTCCATGATAAGATGATGACTCAGAACACTGTCAACACACAGAATCTTGACGGAAGAAATGTCCTTGCTCAGATTTTGAAACGCATGGATCCGAACACCGAGTATTCAATCATTGGAACTTTGAGCGATGAGGACCCCGAGCTTGGAGCAGATTTGAGGAGACGGCTCTTTACCGAGGAAGATGTCGTTGGTGCGGATGATCGTTACCTTCAGAACAAACTGCATGACATGAAGGATGAGGAAATCGTGCTTCTTTTGCGGGGGAAAAACGCTTCGTTCAGGGACAAAATCTTTGCGAATATTTCCAAACGCAGGGCAGCGACCATTGAGGATGAGGAAATTTTGAAGACACATCTTTTGCGGTCTGAATGTGAAAAGGTGACATCCCGTTTTTATGCGGATTTGCGTCGCGCGTGGGAAGTCGGTGAGCTGATTGTCAGAGGCAGGGATTCTGACGACGAGGTGTACGTATGATGAAAAAGAACGATGTTTACAAAGGGTTCCGTGTGCTCGATGTGGTTGACGTTGAGGACTGCTCTTCAAAAGGAATCCACCTTGTTCACGAAAAGACTGGTCTGGAGATTTTTCATCTTTTGAATGATGACGAGGAAAATCTTTTTGCATTCTCTTTCAAAACACCTACGCTGGATGATTCCGGTGTGGCCCATGTACTTGAGCACAGCGTTCTTTGCGGTTCTGAAAAATATCCCATAAGAGATCCGTTCATTCGCATGGCAAATCAGAGCGTGAGCACTTACCTGAATGCGTTCACTTCTCCCGACAGCACGGTTTTTCCCGCAAGCTCCACAATCCGCGAGGATTATTTCAATCTCTTTTCGGTTTATGCCGACGCAGTTTTCTTTCCGCTGCTCCGTCCTGAGATTTTTTTACAGGAATGTCATCGGCTGGAATTTGATGAAAAGGGAAAGCCGTCCATTCAGGGAGTCGTCTACAATGAGATGAAGGGCTCTTTCTCGTCTTTTGATACGGTTGTCTCTTCATCGATTTATTCCGCAATTCTTCCCGGCTCACAATATGCTCTTAAATCCGGCGGGGATCCCATGGTGATTCCAAGTCTCACGTTGAAAAAAGTCAAGGCATACCACAAAAAATATTATTGCACCGCCAACTGTTTTCTCTTCCTTTATGGAAACGTGCCCACGGAGGATCAGCTGGATTTTCTTGACAAAAATGTGATTTCGAAAATCAAGAATCCGGGAAAAAGAGCCACTTATCCGAAGCTGGATAAATCCTGCAAGATTGAGCCGATGGTGCGCGCATACGGACCTGTCACCGACGACGAGAAGGGAAGCACTGTTGACTGCGTGTGGAGAATCGACGTAAAAAAAGATTTGAGACCCGAAAAGACCATGGAGCTCCTTTTTTTGGAGACTCTTCTGATGGATGGTGATTCGGCTCTTCTGAACAAAAGACTTTGCGAGTCGGGACTTGGAAAGGACATTTCATCTGAGACGGGCGGTTCCTATACTCTGCAATCTCTTGTGATGGTGTGCGGACTGAGGGGAGTGGAGCTTAAAAATGCGAAGAAGGTCCGTAATGAAATCTATTCCATTCTTGAGTCGATATGCCGCGAGGGGATTGATAAGGCCGAGCTTGATAGGGTTTGCATGGAATTTGAATTTTCCAACCGTGAGATTGTGCGTGGCGGAGGTCCCTATTCGCTTGTCCTTATGCGAAGGTGTCTTCGTGGATGGCGTTATGGCTGCAAACCGTGGGAAACTCTTCTATTAAACAGCTATTTTGCCAGACTCAAGCAGAAGATTGATGAAAATCCGCTTTACATTTCCGAGATGATTCACCGCTACTTTTTGGACAACAAGGACTGCACTCTCCTTACGGTCACTCCTTCGGTCAAATGGATGCGGGACAGGGCAAAGCAGGAAAAAGCGAATGTCGAGGATTATGTGGAAAGGCTTGGTGAGAAAAAAATCCGTTCTCTGGTTGATTCCATGTATGCCTTCCAGAACGAGACTCTGAGTCCAGAGGAGGAAAATCTTCTTCCAAGGATAAGGGTAAAAAATCTCAAGGAATCAGTTGAGGTTACGAAATCCGTGAAGACCAACGTAAACGGAATCACAGTGTTTTCTTGCGAGCAGCCCACAAACGGAATCCTGTATTTCAACATTGCTTTTCCGGTGGACACTCTTCATCCCAAGGATTACGCCTATCTTCCAATGGTCGCGTCATGGCTTACTCAGGTCGGATGGGGCGGCATGTCATGGAGCAGGGCTTTGTGCGTGGGAAAGGGAACCGCAGGTGCAATAGGAGCGACACTTTTGACATACAGTCCGCTTGAGGACGCATCAGAAAAAAAATCTGCGACGGATTACAGCGGAAGGGACTGGCTGGTTGTTTATCTGAACGTGCTGAAGGAAAAAATTCCCGAGGGACTTGACATGATTTCGCAGTGTATATCCACCGTGGATTTTTCTGATTTGGAGCGTCTTACCGAACTTTCACGCGCGGATTTTTCGGCCATAAAATCATCTGTTGTTCCCGCGGCACATCACTACGCCATAATGAGGTCCCAGAGTCACATCGGAAGGTCATACGCCATTCAGGAGCTTTGGAACGGACTGTCCTCTCTGGAAACAATAAAAAAGCTGAGCGATATGCCCATAAAGGATTTTTCGATTACCCTGAAAAAACTTCTCAAAAAAATCACTTCGAGCGGCGCAATCCTTCAGATGACTGGTGACAAGGAAAGTCTTCAGCAGACCAGAAAGTTGATTCCGAATCTGATTGAAAAACTTTCGCTTGTTCCACCGAAAAAGCCGTATCCTTCCACCGACGAGGATTTTTTCAAGCTGATTGAGCTGGACGGGGAGGTGGTGCAGAGACCGAACAGAAAAAAATTCAACCCGGATTTTGTGGATGAGGTCATTTTGATAAACGGAACGGTCGGTTATGCGGCGGCATCCATGCAGAGTTCCGGCATTGAAACCAGGGACTGCATTGCCGACATGGTGTTCTGCCATTACGCTGAGAACAATGATTTCTGGAAAGCCGTGAGGACGGTAGGCGGTGCATACGGAGTGACACTTTTCGAGGAGCCTCTTGAAAGATTTATGATATACATGACATATCGTGATCCGAAGCCTTTTTCATCTCTTGAATCCTTGCAGGAGATTTTGAAGGACATGGCATTCAAGTCTTTTTCCCCGGATGAGATTGAGAAAGCCGTGACAGGATGTTATTCCGACGAGGTTCCTCCGCGCACACCACATCAGAAGGGACGTGTCGCATTCAGCAGGGAGCTTAGCGGTATGAGTCCGCACATGGTGGAAAGACGTGTTCGGTGGTTGCTTTCCGTTACGCCTGCTGAAGTTCAAAAGGCCGCGAAAAGATATTTCGAGAACTCAAAGAGCACAAGCGAGCGTTATAAAAGGGTTGTAATCTGCGGAAAGGAAATGTTTTTGCCAAAAATGAAAGAAAATAGTGGCAAAATTATTAGAATTTCTGTATAATATCTATATAATATTTTAGGGGAAAAACTCTAAAATTTTGAGTTGACCCGCAATCCAATCTTCCGGACAAAAAAGGTCTTGGAGTTATGGAGTTTTACAATGCATTTTAGGAGATTATGATGGATAAGAAAGTAGAAACGACAAAGTTTTTGAGCATGATCAGGCAGTTGGTCTCAGATGTGCAGGGAGCGCCATTTCCCGGACCGGATTTTGAGCACGAGTTGTATTCAATCTGGTACGAGCACGTTCAAAAGAATGCCCAGGAGTGCTTTGAATTCCTTGACGAGAATTTTCCGTCTGACAGGGAGGGGATGAATAAAACCCTTCAGAAAATGTTTAAATAAGTTGATATTTTCTTCCGATTATTCACTGTAGGGGGTGTTTTCCCGTATAGTGATTTTGGTGGAAGAAGATGGCGACTCAAAAAATAAACAGAAATGAAAAATACATGTTGAAAGGCTCTCTGAAGAAAAACGGATTTGACCGTTGGAGGTTGGTGACAACTGCCTCAAATATGAATACAGGGGAGGAGCGTGTCTTTTTCATTGAATTCTATACCGTCAATCCGGGGCTTTCACCGAAAGAGTGTGTGCTCGGCTACAAATCAAGAAATAAACTGAGCGAGGACGAATTGCACAGTGCTCTTGCAGGTTCTCTTTCTGCAAAAAACATGAGTTCCGAGACCCTTGTTCATCCTAGTTTTGTCATGGTGAGGGCCGGAGTCCTTTGTGAAAACGGAAAGCACATAGACGCATATTTCCCGTCCGAGCAGATTCAGACCGGAAAAACGGATTTGCTTTTCAAAGTTGGAAGCGATGAAAGCGATTATTGCTCACTCACCACATCATCAACTTATGGGACTGTGCACATTACAAGAACCGAATTGATTGAGAATCCTGAGTTCATGTGTCATCCCGGCAAGATTTCCTGGAATCTCCGCTACACAAAACAGATTTCATTTCCCGTCGCAAAAGGTAAGGGCATCGCATGGTCTCCGAGTGGGGCAAGGACTGTATTCGAGGGAAGAATCGTGCTGGACGGAGAGGATTACGAGGTGACGGCCCAGAAATCCTGCGGATATTTTGAGAAAAGCTGGGGAAAAAATCTTCCGGAAAAACAGTTTCATTTGAATTCTTCCAACTTGACGAGCATCATAAACGGAAAGACTCTTGAAAAATCCTGCTTCGTGGTGGACGGTGAGTACGGCGGAGGAATCAACGTGTTTGTTTCTCTGGGCGACAAGACTGTTCTTTTCCCGGCATCAAAATCCAAGCGCTACGACGTGAACTATGAATTTACAGAAAATCCTGATACGGAGGAAGGAACCAAATTCCACTGGTCGGTGAGCATAAGCGACTCAAAATACGTGGTGGACATTGACGGATATTCCATGGACACAAGCATGTTCATCCGTGGCTACGAGTGTCCCGAGGGAAAGAGGCGGCTTTTGAAAACTGCGGGAAGCGGTACCGGAACAGGCGAGCTGCGTCTCTACGAAAAGGTGAAGAAAAATCTCGTCCTGATTGAGCACGTGCACATTGCCGACATGATTGCGGACTACGGAAGCGTTGAGGTTCCCGAGGAATAAACCTTATTATGAAAAAAATTTTTGTGTTGATTTTAATGTCTCTCGTCGGTTTTTCTGCTCTGTTTGCGGGCGGAAGGAAAGATGTTGATTCGTCTTATATCAATCTGCTTCCTTCATACACGTCAATGGCGATGGACATGGTATCCTGCGGAAACACTGTTTACGAGGCTCTTCTTGCGATGGACCACACGGATCTTTCTGAGGGGACTCCCATTTTCCTGAACAAATATGTGGACAATGTTTATGACTCAACTTTGCGGTTTGATGTCGAGGGATTCACAAACTATGAGTTTATGGAAAATTATTCGCATTATGATTTTCTGAAACTTTACGCTCTTTCCCCGGATGAAATTATCCTTACGGTTTACGCCTCATTTTCGGACAATCGCTTTGCCTTTTTCAGAATCAAGGACGGGAAGGTCGTTTCCTATAAATCCTACAGCCTGAAAAATCAAAGTGCCTCCGAGTCGCAGCTTTATGCATTTAACGGAAAGGACACGATTTATGTCGCTTTCAACGGTATGACCGATTTTCAAAAACGGGGCTGGGACCTTTATCTCATGTCCTTTGATTTGGACGGTAACTTAAAAAAATCCGTGACAATTGGAACTAAAAAAAATGATGAACTTATCGCTCTTGCGGCTTTTGATGACGGGGTTTATTTTGGAATCCGTGAGACTTTTGAAAAACAGGCTGTCCTTCGTCTTTCAAAAGATTTGGAATTTGAAAAATGCTGGGCCTGCAAATCTCCGGGTTCGGGAATCAGACTTTTTGACTGTGAAAGCGATGCCGAAAGTGCGAATCTTCTCGTGACTTTCTACATGGAAAATCAGAGCGCGGATTTTGTCGCAAGATATTCTTCCGCCGGTGATTTTATTTCCGCATATAAAATAGATGAAAGTGCGTCTGACACTGAGTTTAATTTCTGCAAGAAAAAAATTTCGGATGCGGGAGTATTGTATTTCGGCCAGAGGGTGAGGTATGACGATAGTTTCGGAGAGAGACTGGGTGCTGATTTTATCACATACTTCGTGGATTGGGACGGAAACAAGACTTACGAAAAAATTTTCAAGGATAAGAACAATCTTAATTTCAAGAGATTTGCTTCTGTTGACGGAAAATATTTTTGTACCGGGGAAAAAATCCACACGGGGGACGGAATCGGTCACATCGCGTACACTTATCTTGTCGGCGGAAAAAGTGAGGACACGAGTTTTGTCTCCATTGAAAAAACGGATTTAAATCCCTTCGCGCTTCCTGAAAATCCTGATGCGAGGGAAAAACGCGTCAAGGAGATGGAGAAGTGGGAAAAAAGAGTGAGTGTCGAGGACATAGAAATTCCTGTCTGGGATTTTGGCTATGACATCCAAAAAATCAGGCTGCCTTACAAACACGCGCTTCCTGACTCAAAGGCTGTGACCGACACAATCCCGCTATTTCCCTTTTCCGAAAGATAGAACCACCGAAGATTTTTTTTAATTGGAGCTTCGAAAAAATCAGTGTGTCCTAATCTTCCAAGGTCTCAAGGTAGTCCCTTGCATCGAGGATGAGGTATTTTCCGTACTTACCGATATCGTAGCTTTTTGTTTCCGAACCAAGCAGATTTGCCAGTGCGTTGAAAAATTCGCTGTCACCAAATAAGGTCTTTCGGTTGTATGCATTTTTCATGTCTTCCGAATTTGCAGGGTCTTCTTCCAACCTTTTCTGCTTGAAATCTTTGGTCACAACGGGCATGAGCAATGCTGCTGGGGGAATCCGTACAATGGCATATCCCTTGGAATCTTCCGAACGCAACTCAGGATGATATGTTACGAGCATACAAAATCCGAAGTCCTTGGTGTAAACAATCCGGTCATTCGCGTATCTTCCGTTGTAATCAAGTGCCAGCTTCTTATATGCAAAGAGAGCTGAGCCGAGTATTAAAAAAAGCACCACGAGAAATATTATAAAAGATTTTATCTTCTGACCTGCTGATTTTTTAGTCCTTTCCGCCATAGACACACCCCTTGCGTTTGGTTTAAGAAATATTATAACATGCCGCTCAAAGATTTTCAATCCCCGATGAAAGATTTGTGGCATTGCCAGTAAGCATTTGTTCGAGAAAATAAGGCAACCTCTAAAAGCAAAAGTTTTTAGAGGCTCCCATAGCTTTCTATGCGCAAATTAACGAAAGGTTTTCCTATTTAGTATATGTATGTCGCAACGGAACTGAAATCGCTAGTTGCACTAGTTGAAGAGTATCCATCAGCAGCTTTTACCCAGAAGTAGTAGGTTCCTGTTGACGGAAGGGTGATGTCACATCCATAAGTTCCGCTCGTTTCATATTTGCTCGCACAGGTAGCCGTGGATGTGTCGTTTGTACTGTTGTAGTAAACCCAATACTTTGCAGCTCCATTATTTGCCCATTTTACAGTGACTTTGCCATCTGTTGAGGTTGATGAGACACTTACATTTAATGGTGCAGAAAGTGCTGTATAAGTAAACTCGAATTGAGCTGTTGAACTGAAATCGCTTGTTGCACTATCTGAAGTGTAGCCATCAGCTGATTTCACCCAGAAGTAGTAGGTTCCACTTTCTGTCAGAAGAATATCGCATCCATAAGTTCCACTTGTCTCATATTTGCTTGCACAGGTAGCCGTTGATGAGTCGTTTGTACTGTTGTAGTAAACCCAATACTTTGTAGCTCCATTATTTGTCCATTTTACGGTGACATGGTTTGTTTTTGACGAATCCGTAACTGAAATGTTGGTCGGGACGGAAAGGGCTGTATACGTGAAGTCGTATGTCGCAACGGAACTGAAATCGCTTGTGTTGCTTGTTTGAGAATATCCATCGGCAGCTTTTACCCAGAAGTAGTAGGTTCCCGTTGATGAAAGGGTGATGTCACATCCATAGGTTCCGTTTGTCTCAAATTTGCTCGCACAGGTAGCTGTGGATGTATCGTTTGTACTGTTGTAGTAAACCCAATACTTTGCAGCTCCATTGTTTGTCCATTTTACGGTAACTCGGTTTTCGGTTGTTGCAGTTGTAACCGTAACTCCTGTTGGTGCGGAAAGACCGTTTTCCTCGGGTGAAGATGTTGGGTTCTGACAAGCAACAAAAAGCGATACGGAAAGAACAACAGATAAGACTAAAAAAACTTTTCTGATTTGTGTGTACATTTGGATTCTCCTTGTGGACCTAAATTTTAACGCAAAACGAGCGTAGCGAAGTTTTGCGTTAAAGGGATTTGTCAATCCCTTTTGCAATGGTACCATTGCAAAATTTTAAAAAAACGAAAGTAAAAAAAATGCACAAAAGTATTTTCAAGGATCACATCACAGAAGATGAGATACTGAAAACTTTCTTGATTTTCGTAAAAGTTTTCAGTATAATTGCTCTGATTTCGACTTATACGAAACAATGTCATTCCTGCGCACCGACGCTCCACGCTAATCCCTAGTAAAAGGGATGGGGATGTCCAAAAAGTAAAAAAAAATGTCATTCCCGTGTTTGAATGTCTTGTGTCATTCCCGTGTTTGAATGTCTTGTGTCATTCCCGTGTTTGAATGTCTTGTGTCATTCCCGTGCTTGAA
>DFKI01000024.1 GCA_002373325.1 Treponema sp. UBA3649 | reverse complement strand
CGGATCAAGTCCGGCAATGACACAATGCCATAAATCAGCGTTTTTCTAAAAATCGAGTCTCCTTGTGCTCTCGTAAAGTCTGGAGGTCTCTTCGGCAAGGGAGGCAATCTGTTTTTTTATCTTAAAAGGTGAGATAATTTTCAACGAGGGACCGAAGGAAAGAAGGGTTTCGCATAACCATGGACTGTCGGGTGCCGTAAATGTGACACTCGCGCTTTTGTTCCTGTGTATTTTTACTTCCGAGCAGACAAAGGCATCCAAAAGAATCGGGATTTTTTCATTGCTGACTGTCGTCTTGATTTTTATGAGGGGCATTTTAGCGGCTGAAACATAATTGTCTCTTTTTGATTTTTCGCCGCCGTTCAGTTCCTGCCTTGAGCAAGCTTTTCTTCCTGTCTGCCTCAGGTTCCGCATCCGGCTCAACTTAAAAAATCTCTCGTCTTTTCTTGCGTCGCACCAACCCAAAAGATACCATGCCTGTCCTCGAAAGACCAGCTTCCATGGATGCACGGTTCTTTTTTCCATCCTGCCGTCGCTTGAAAAATAGTCAAAAGTCAAAATCCGTTTTTTTAGGATTGAGTCGCGCAAAGTCGCAAAGAGAGCCCGTACTTCCGATCCCTCGGGGCTCCATGGTGCAAAATCAACTTCAAGCCAGTCGCTGTCACTTGTCACAAGATGGGAAAGTTTTTCGCTTGCCTTTGTTCCCGCTCCGAGAGAATCCAGGGCTTTTACGCTCGAAACGATTGCCATGCGCTCATCTTCGGAAAGCACGGTTTTGTCCAGGGCAAACTTTTCCGAAATGCAGATTCCTCCTCCCCGTCCAAGAGCTGAGTAAATGGGAATGCCTGCGATGGAAAGAGCTTCCACCCAGCGATAGATTGTCCTGCTTGAGACTCCGAAACGCTCCGCCATCTCTTTTGCGGTGACTCGTTTTTTGTCAATGAGAATATAAACAAACTCAAAAAGTTCTTCTATCTGCATACTTTAAGTATAATACAAAATATGAAAAACGTGTGTCATATTTTATGTGTTTGAAAGATTTTTTAATCCGCATTGATTTTATCCGCAAACTCATCAAGCAATTCATGCCGGTAGATTTTTTCCCTGCTTGATTCCCTTACTTCCTTCCATATAATAGCGGCGGTCTTCAGTTTATCGGGAAAATTCTTTGTGGCGGGGTCGGCGCAAAAATCATGCACAAACTTGTTCCATTGCAGGGAAATCTTGTCATATTTAGCGTAAGTGATTTTTCCATGAAAGATGTCAAGCAAGTCGCCGAGGGTGAAGTTTACGTCGTTTGTCTCCCTGGCCTTCTTGACGCTCGCAACCATGTCCACGTTGAACTTGAAATTTTTGATTCCAGTCTGCGCGGAAAAGAAGTCCCTGAACTTGGGACCGAAGCTGAATCCACATTCGATTAAGGATGTCTCCATGCTTAAATCCTCAATGGAAATGTTTCCCGTTGATTTTTTTCTATTGTTTTCCTTTGCTTTCGGCAGAATCAGATTGCCTTTGAAATATTCTTCTATGTTATGATTAAGTTCCGCCTTGAGTCCCGAAGAGTCAATTCCAAGTTTTCGGCAAATCTCAATCAGCTCTTCCCTGTACCAGTAATATCTTGAAAAATCCGCGTATGATTTTATTGTGTCAAAGGACGGACGCTCTTCCATGCTCTTCCTCCGTTTCGCATAATCAATCTGAGGACAGTATACGGGATAAAATATGACAATTGTATGTCATATTAAAAAAAAGAGATTTTTCTAAAAAAGCAACAGTCTGTTTCTTTTTTTTAAGTGGAATCCGTGCTATAATGAAATTAGAAATCAGGAGAATGTGCAAGTGCATCTTGCAAGGAGCAACAAATGGAAGTCAAGGACATACTGAAAAACCTACGCGAGAAAAACAATCTCACGCAGGAGGAAATGGCAAAGAGGATAAACATCACCAGGCAGGCGGTAAGCAGATGGGAAAACGGAGAGACACAGCCCAATCCCGACATGCTGAAAGTGCTGTCCCGGGAATTCAACGTGTCAATCAACACACTCTTAGGTTCGCCCCGGACTCTTTTCTGCCAATGCTGCGGAATGCCACTCAGCGAAGATTCCATGATAAGCCGGGAAAAGGACAGAAGCTTCAACGAGGATTACTGCACATGGTGTTACGCCGACGGAAATTTCACCTACCCCACCCAGGACTCTCTCGTGGATTTTCTGGTCGCACACATACCCAATCCCGAAAATCAAAGTGAAGGTGAAAGACGGAAGATGTTCGCCATTCAGCTCTCTCAGCTCAAGCACTGGAAAAAATAGGAGGATGCAGTCATGCCAAGACCAAAAACAAAAGACGATCTGCTTAAAGCGGCAAAAGAAAATTTTGAGGCCCTCACAGCTTTAATCGAAGGACTTTCCGAAAAGGAACTGAACACGCCCTTTGATTTTTCAGGCCAGCCCAGCAAAAAGGAAGCCCATTGGAGCCGGGACAAAAACGTGCGCGACGTCCTGATTCACCTCTATGAATGGCACAAGCTGCTGCTCAACTTTCCCAAGAACAACAAGGGTGTCACGGACAAAAAATCTGCCATCGCATTTTTACCCGCAAACTACACATGGAAAAACTACGGCGCGATGAACGTCATGTTCTGGAAGCAGCACCAGTCCACATCACTGGAAGAGGCGAAAAAGATGGTCGCCAAAAGCCATGCCCAGGTTATGAAGATGATTGAAGGCTACAGCAACGAGGAGCTATTCATGCCCAAGCATTTTGCCTGGACAGGAAACGCGGCCCTCGGTGACTACTGCGTGAGCGACACATCAAGCCACTACGCCTGGGCAATCAAGAAAATCAAGGCCCACAAGAAAAACTGCGGCAAGTAAAAGGCTCCAATTTCGAGTTTTACGAAACACTGTCATTCCCGTGCTCCGACGCGGGAATCCCTTTTAATGGAGGATGCTTCCCTACCCCTTTCTTATGTACTTTGTAGCCCGGCCATTTCCAATAGTCGTGATTATTCCTTCTCTTGCCATTTTTCCCAAGACAGCCTCTACGGTCGTCGGACTTACATCAGGCAGAAGAGAGCAAATCTCTGACTTAGAAATGGGCAGCAAAGAATTAAGGACAGTAGCTTCTACCCTGGCGGTCTTTGTCACTTTGTTTGAATTAACCAGGGCAAAACGTTTATCAAGCTCCTGGTAACACGCATACAATGTGCCAAGGAAATTCTGCATGAAAGGAAAATAGTTATTCTTACTCTCATGCCAATTCTCAGAAGACTCTTTTAACGCCTGATAATACCATCCCTTGTTTTTATTTATCTGTTCTTCAAAAGAAATGTATTTTCCAACATCAAAACCATTTCTATACAATAGAAGCAAAGACAAAAGTCTGGACATTCTGCCGTTTCCGTCCCTGAATGGGTGGATACATAAAAAATCAAGAATAACACAAGGTATTAAAAGAAGAGCATTTATATTCGAATCAGAGCTGGCTTCCATAAAGGCAAGAAAAAGCTGTTCCATGGCGGTCTTTGTTTCTTCTGCAGGAACAGGAGCGAATCGAACTTTTTTATTCCCCTGAGAATCAATTTCTAGAATCACGTTATCATCAGTTTTGTACTGTCCGCCATAATTATAATCTGTGGCCGAAAGCAAAGTCCTGTGCAAGGATAAAACTGTATTTTCATTAAATTGAATGTTCTGATACCCAGTATGAATTATTGTAAGCGCATCCCTATAGCCAAGAATCTCCTCTTCATTGTGATTAAGCGGAGCACTGTTTTGCTGCACAATCTGAACAATCCTTTCATCGGTGGTTACAATTCCCTCAATCTCGTTGGAAGATTTTACCGACTGAATTCTTGCAATCTTTTCCAGTTCCGTAAAAATATTTTGAAAATCATTCTTCCTGAATTGAGATGACGTTTTCAGGGAAGAAATAGATGCCGTCACATTTACCAGCTGAGAAGGCAACATTCCGTTATTTAAAAACGAATAGTCAAATTTGTGCATATAAAACCCGCCTTTCTGCATATAAATTATAAAACTATATGCAGATAAAAGCAAGTTTTATGCATATAAATCGCGGAAAAATATGCAGATAATCTACCTCAGCTCATACATGATGTTCACAATGACACTGATTTCCTTTTTACCCGTTGAAAATGGAGTTGATGAGTCGGCCATGTCACTGTATACGGCAGCACCGCCCCAGGTCTGAGAGAGGGAATTTGAAGTAATGCGGGACATATATGACGGCAGGTTTCCAGATTGCTCTTCCATGATGAGGACCTTTCCAAGCTTGGCTCCGGCAGTTTCAACAGATTCCCTCGCGATTGCCTTTGCGTTTTCTATTGCCAGTGCCCTTGCCCTCTTTACGGCAGCAGGCTCATCCTCATAGTTGAACGAAAGCGAATCAACTCCAGTCGCTCCGTTTTGAATCGCAACATCGATTATTCCGCCGGCCTTTTCCACATCAGCCACGGTGACTTTTATCCGGTTGCTCACCTTGTACTCGCCGTAGACTTTCTCGTCATCCTTCCAGTGATAATCCTGCGAGATTCCGTAGTCATAAGTCTGGATGTCCTCGCTTGAAATACCTGCGGAAGAAATGGCAGAAAGCACCCGCTTCATCGTCTCCGCATTTTCCGTCTGCGCGCTCTTTATGTCAGCATTCCTTGTTATCACGGAAAGATTCACGGTGGACCTGTCTGGAGTGACATACACGTTTCCCTTTCCGCTTACGGTAATCGTCCGCATGTTGTGAACGTCACTCTGCCCGCATGAGGAAAGTGCCAGTGCCAGAACCGCGGCGATTAGAATTGATTTTACAAAGCGTTTCATTCAGTTTTCTCCTTTCGTTTTTAGTTTATGAACACCCCGATTATATCACAAGTTGGAGAGATTGTCCAAAAGCTATAGGATTGTCATTGCCGGACTAGATCCGGATTCTCTTTAGCATGGGATGATGAATCGGGTTCAGCATGACGGAGAGAGGGATGTCACACGGATTTGGGATTACTCACGTGATTCTTTTTGGATAGCGAACAATTACATGCGAGCCAATCCGCCTTAAAAAAAACGAATTGGCTCATCGATAATGAAATGATTATTCCCTTTCCATTTCTACAGTAGAATCACCAAAGCTGAAATACAGTTTTCCACCTCTTATAGAACCAGAATAACCAGTCTGAAGCTGGCAAGTGTTTCCACTCCATGAATAATTTGACTGATAGCCTTGTGACCAAAGAATCTTATTTGATGAAGAATAGATTGTTACAGTGCTTTCATCAAAAACATATTTTCCCCAAAGCATTTCACCTTCTCCATCATCCATTGCACTTGTAGTAATCCACGTTCCGACAAACGGATTTGAGTAGCACTTGGCTTTCCCCTTCTTTTTGACGATTTTCAAATATCCTGTAAAATATGACACACACCTGTCATATTTATGTGCTATAATATTCCCATGCATTATGTAACGGCGAAATCAATCTTGACTCCACACAGCATGAACATCTACCGGGGATGCTCGCACGGATGCATTTACTGTGACTCACGCAGCAGGTGCTATCAGTTCACCCACGATTTTGAGGACATCGAGGTAAAACAAAACGCCCCCGAGCTTCTGGAAGAAACACTCCGTAAAAAAAGAAAGAGATGCATGGTCGGGACGGGCAGCATGAGCGACCCCTACATCCCTCTTGAAAAAGAGCTTTGCCTTACCCGCCGTTGCCTAGAAATAATAGAAAGATATAGTTTTGGAGCGGCACTCATAACTAAATCTGATTTAGTCCTGAGAGACCTTGATGTATTGTCCCGGATTAACAAAAAGACAAAGGCCGTGGTTCAGATGACGATGACCACAGCAGACGACCGGCTTTGTAAAATCATTGAGCCCGGAGTTTGCCCGACAAGCCGCCGCTTTGAAGTTTTAAAGGCCTTTCGAAATGAGGGGATTCCGACCGTGGTATGGTTCAGTCCCCTTCTGCCATTTATAAACGACACAAGGGAAAACATTGACGGAATCGTCGATTACTGCGTCCGTGCCAGAGTAAAGGCAATCATCTGTTTTGGTATCGGAGTTACCATGCGGGAAGGAAACCGTGAGTATTTTTACGCAGCCCTTGACCGTGCCGCAAAGCTGGACCGGCGATTTACCGGAATGAAGGAACGCTATCAAAAATCTTTCGGCTACTCTTATATGGTGGACAGCCCCCGAAACGATGAGCTCATGGCATATCTTTCCGAACTCTGCCGCAAAAACAAAATCATGCTTGGGACCGATTCCGTTTTCAAGTGGATGGAAGATTTTCCTCAAGATGATCCTCTGCAGCCGGAGCTTTTCTAGAAATCTCTCGTCGAACTAGAGTTTTTTGACCTTTTAAGCCTGTTTTATCCAATCCGAAGACAAAATTGACATTTTCTTTTGCATTATTCGTGAAAATGTTTTATAATTAATAATATGGACGTTTCTACTATCAATCCGTTTTTAAGTTCCTGTGAGGAAGCATTTAAAACGATGTTCAATATCGATCCTCAGCACAAGGCTCCATACCTTCTGAATCCGGGCAGCACGCACATGTGGGAAGTTTCAGGGCTTGTAAAAGTTTCGGGAGACGAGACTGGCATTGTCGTGTTCCGTCTGCAAAAAAGGCTCGCGGAAAAATTACTTGAGCTTTCAGGAATCACCCTTGAGTCCCCGGAAGACCTTGAGCCGATGGAAAAAGATTTTGTAAGCGAATTCACGAATATCATCACGGGAAATGCCGTTTCTGAAATGCAGCAAAAAACAATAATCGTATCCTCTCCTCTCATCCGCGTCGGAGAAAACCACCCCATCCCCTGGCCGGCAAAAACAAGAATCATCGGGGTTCCGTTTTATACCAAACAGGGAATCTTCGAGGTGGACCTGAGTTTCACGGGTATGTAAACAAAGCAGGAATGAAAAAAGATTAGCCCGAATGTCAAAATCATGTCATTGCAATCCGGGCTCCCGAACTAAAGTTTGAACTTATCAAGCTCCTTCGTGATATTCAAGACAGATTTCTTATTAGATTCCGCCTTCTCGCGAACAGTGGAGAATGATGCCGAAAAATCCTTGACGACATTTTCCGACTGCGACACCGACTCATTGACCTGGGATGCGATGGCAACAATCTCGCTTATGTCGTTTCTGATTGTCTCCGTATATGAGGCCTGATCCCGGGCAAGCTCATCCACTTCCTCAATCTGCTTTACGATGACATTCGTATTTGAAAGAATTGTGGCAGCGTCGGATGATTGTCTTGAAACCGTCTCTGAAATCTCACCTACAACACGGCTCTGTTCCGCAATGTCCTTTTGTATTTTTGTGAACGCGGCGTTCGTAAGCTCCATATTCTCGGTTCCGGCTTCCATGGATTTTGCAATTTCGTTAATGAGATTGCTGATGTCCTTCGTTGATCTCTGGGTGGACTCCGAGAGCTTCCTGATTTCATCCGCGACGACACTGAATCCCTGTCCTGCCTCACCCGCATGTGCCGCCTCAATTGCAGCGTTCATGGCAAGAAGGTTTGTCTGAGAAGCAACCGACTGAATCACTTTGATTACCTCAATCATCCGCTTGGACATTTCCGAAATTCCGTCGATGATGTCGCGTGTCTTCTTCACTTCCTCGCTTCCGGAAACGGACTCCTCGGTAAGTTCTGACGCAAGACCCTGCGCACGTGAAATCAGATTGGTGATTGACTCAAAATTGTTCACCATCTCCTTTATGGAAAGCGCGTTTTCCTGTTCTGACTTTGACTGACTTTTCGTGAACTCGCTCACTTTGATCGCATCCGCACTCAGCTTGGCCACACCCGAATTCACCGACGCAAGAAGCTTGCTCTGATTCGCCGACTCCGCACCCATCTCATTGAAACTGTAGACAATCTGAGTGATGCCAGAAGAAGAGTTCTGAGTTACGTGCATGAGTTCCTCAGCCCCGGAATCCACGGAAATAATCTCATTCTGCAGATTCGAAATCGACTCTTTCAAGGAATCCATGAGCAGGTTCATCTCCGACATGAGATTTCCAAAATCATCAAAGACACCGATGTAGATGCGGCTCCTCAAATCACCCTCGGTTCGAAGCTTCGTCACCTGGTCGATTGTCATCGCAAATCTCTTACGCAGGTTGATGAGGCTCAGAATAATCAGAGGAAAGCACAAAAAGACTCCCTGTGTCACCGCGAGAAGGGATTTTTTCAAAAAGACTTCCATGGGCCATCCGTATCTCACCGCGCTGTAACCTGAGCAGAAAAAATGCCATGCCACGGTTCCGATGCAGATTATAAAACTCTGGGCAAGGGAATTGGAGACCGTCGTGGTTTTGATTGCGTCGGAGGAGGTGAATTTCAGCTTGATGATTTCAGTGCGCGCCACATTCATAAAACAGTTCACCGAGTACTGCACGGCAAGGAATCCGTAGCAAAAAATCAGCACCATGATTATGGCAAGATCCAATTTTGTGTAGTTCAGTTTTCCGGTCAGAGTCTTTATGATAATCGTGGAGCCGTTTCCGAGAAAATATCCGACAAGAAGCGAAATCGTCGTGATGATTTTTATCTTTGCGAATCCCTTTTTGATGGTGTCCTTTTCAGCGTCGCTTATGTCCTCCGTCTCCGCCTTTTTTATGATTTGCATGAGCGGCTTCATGATTGTGTAGACAATGAGACTGATTATGACAAGGATTCCAGCCGCAGGTCCCAATGTCACTCCGAGACTTCCCGCCCAATCAGCCCAGCTTGAGCCTTTGATTTGCGTCACCTGAAAAGATGACAAAAGCGGAACTCCAACTACCGTAGAGAATCCGAAGAAAACCATGTACATGTAAAATAGATTCATTTTTTTACTCCTCCTTTTTGCCGCAAAGCCATCCGTTTATGGATTTTCTTGTGGCGTCATAAATATTTTTTTCCCTATGAACAAGGGAATAGCCTTCCGGCTGCCATGTGTAATCCTCGAAGGACTGCACCCCAACTCCCGCATAAACCAAATCCGGACTTCTAACGTAAGGCTTCAGCATATCGGCCCATGACTTGAACTGCGTGCTGCATCTCTCGAAATTCCAAAGCGATTTTTCCGAAGAGACTTCCCTAAGATATTTTTTAAATTTCGTCTTGTACTCAGGAACAGAAAGAAGCCTGTCCATCAGTGGTCTGTTCTGCCCGCGTCCCCAATACAAGGGATCCTGCCTGAATCCTCCCTCGTGTATGGAGCAGCCGAGAGAGTTGTCATAGTCAAAGGGAATGAGGTAGACCCTGCCCGTAGAACCTTCTCCCCTGGTGTCAAAATAGAGATAGTAATTGTTCGCGCTCGCCCAGTAGTCATCGTCCATTCCGCAAAGGATGTTGACCGCATAAGTCTTCAGGAAAAAATCAACGTCGAGCCATTTCTCGTAAAAGGACTTTATCTTTTTGATTGCATCCTTGTCCTCCGAAGCGTCCTTGCCTTTCACTTTTGGAAGTCCGTTCAGCTCACGGATAAAAGAGCACAGTTCCTCCCTCGCCTTTTCAAAATTCTTTTTGTTGGTCTTCAAATCCATGTCATACGACTCATAGATTTTATCAACAGGATTTCCGTCATCATCAAAGACAATCAGATTTTTCTCAACGCCCATTCCGTTTCCGCTTGGATTTGTCAGAGACGCCGCGCTTGCAGTTCCATAAAATCCGCATTTCCAAAGATTTCCCTTGTCACTACCCCATGCGTTTTCCGCCTTGTTGCGCCCGGTTTTTCTGTCAGAAAGTGATTGGGAATCGACCTCCTCGAACATCTCGTAAACTCCGTAATCGATTTTGGTCACGGAACCGTCGCCATTATCTTCTATTATATCTATCTCAAGTCTTGTGTGGCTCGCTCGTGGTGCCGTCCAGATTCCATACTTTCTGAACAAGTCGTAACAGAAAATCTCGCGTCCCAAACTGTGGTCCAATCTTTTCAAGGCAAGTCCTTTGAGACATCCGGCAAGTTTTTTATCCTGCCCCTTTTCCGAAAACTCCCCGAAAGAGATTTTGAAATGACTCTGCCTGTAATCATCATTCGGTTTTTCGGCATAATCAAAATACCAGGGAATCCACTCCGCGCTTCTTTGTCCCTGCTCTCGTCCGTTATCCACACCTTGCGGACAGTTTCGGCTGGTGTTTCCCCGGAGACGAAATCCCACGTTCTCAAGCGACCATGATTTTCCGTCCTTTTCGTAAGTGCAAGACTGTGCCCGGACATAATTTTCATTTCTGTAGAAAAACCGGTAGTTGTCGCAAAGTTTATTCCACTCGCTCCTTTTGATTGTAACGCACGTGCTTCCGAGAGTCTGATTGTTGAAGATAAAATCAAGCGGCGCGTTTTCATCGAATGTCACGACCGTCAACTCAGTTTTTCCAAAATCAGACTTTTTTTCACACGACGAAGTGCAGGCTGTAAAGAGAAGAGCGGCGAAAATAAAATGCGTCAAAAAACATACTTTTGAAAATTTTTCCACTATCATCTCCCCTCTCACGAAATGAAGTAAGTCTTCATTTTTCCCTTGCCCTTCACCTCAAGCTCAACTCCGTCGCTGTAGGAAAAGTGATTTTTTGTCTGCTCATGGACTGCCTCGGTCACATGGATTCTCATGGGCTCCCCGGTACTTTCCATCCTGCTCGCGACGTTCACAGTATCACCCCAGATGTCGTAGATGAACTTTGATTTTCCGATTACACCCGCGACAAGATTTCCGCAATTCACGCCAATCCGGATGCTCACCTTGACGGGGGACTCTTTGTTGAACTCATGCACGTCCTCCAGAAGTCCCTGCGCAAAAACAATCATCTTCCGTATGTTCTCTGGATTGTCATCTTTGGAAAGTCCGCATGCCGCCATGTACGCGTCTCCAATCGTCTTGATTTTTTCTATGCCCTCGCGTTTTGCCCTCTCGTCAAATTTCGAGACCATACGGTTCAAGAACGTGACGACCTCCTCCGCGGAAAGTTTGTCGCTCATTTTCGTAAAGTTCACGATGTCGGTAAAAAGAACCGCCGCATTAGGGAATTTCTCGGCTATGGTTTTATCAGGATGCTCGGTCAGCTCCTTCGCAACATCGGACGGAAGTATGTTCAAAAGAAGTTTCTCCGACTTGTCATTCGCAGCCTTGAGTTCCCGGGTTCTTTCCTCGACCTTTTCCTCAAGCTCCCTCTGATAGCGTTTCATCGTATAGATTTTATAACGCACGGAAGCGAACACAATCAGCACGACCAAAAGAATCATCGCAACCCAAAACCAGATGTTCTGCCAGATGTGAGGTTTTTTGATTATCGTCACGGGTGGACAAGGCTCGCTCTGAATACCGTCGTTGTTGAGGGCCATCACGGAAAATTTATATGTGCCGGGCTTTATGTTCGTGTAGGAGATGACCCTTGTGCTTCCCCAGTCAGAAAAATCAGATTCGAATCCCTCAAGCTTGTAGCTGAACGTCACATGCTCGGGTGCAAGAAAAGTGATTCCTGTGTACTTTATGCTCAGACGCTGTGCATTCGGAGGAAGGATGATTTTTTCACCGTGATAATCATGGCTCGTCGTATCCACAATGTAGCTTTGGACATCAACGACCGGAGCGATATTGTGCCAGGATGCTTTTTCCGGCTTGTAGATTGCGAACCCGTCTACAAGAGTGAACCAGAGATTGCCGGCGGAATCCTTGAGTGAATAGGCAGTGGATGTGGCCCCTCCAGTAACAAGACCGTCGGATTTTCCGTAATTGTGCACGGCAAGTTTTTTTCTCTGTCCAGCGATGACCTCTTTCATCTCGGAGACCTTCGTGGAGATTATGCCCTTGTTCGAGAGCATCCATGCGGTTCCGTTCGAATCCGTGAGCATCTGAAAAACACTGTCGGTTCCAAGTCCGTTCAAGGAATTGAAATTGATGAAAGAATCCTTCTCCCTGTCAAAGTAAGAGAGACCTGTTCCAGTCGCAATCCAAAAATCACCGTCCTGCTCCCAGATTTTAAAAATCACGTTTCCGGAAAGACCGTCCTCAGTGGAATAATGCCGCACAATCTGCTCATCCTTCAGCGCATAGACTCCGCCTCCGTTCGTTCCCACCCACACGCATTTTTCCGAATCCTCGTAAAGCCACATGATGTAGACGTTTTCCATCGGAACCTTTTTTGATAAAGTCTCGATTTTTCCGTCCTTGTGGATTACGCTGAGTCCCTGGGCAGTACCCACATAATAGTCGCCGTCCGAGCTCTTTATCGCAACCCTCGCCCTGTTTCCGACGATGCCGTCCTCGACCGACCATGTTTTTATGCTTCCGTTTTTTGAAAGCCGGATAAAGGGGATGTCGAGTGAAAAAGCACAGACAAGAAGCTCGCCGCTTTTATCCATGCCAACGTGCCTTATGCGGAGTCCCTTCGTCAGCTCGGTGAGATTGTTTGATATAAAACTACCGTCCTTGTAGCAGAGAACCCCGGTATCAGAAGCAAGCCATGTCACTTTTCTGATTTGATCCTCGCAGATTCCGTTGATGCTTGAATCCGTGGGGACCGTAATAAATTTTCCGTAGCTCATCTTGTAGAGTCCGCCTCGGTTCAGTCCAAGCCAGATGTTTCCCTCATGGTCCTCCATCAGATGATTCACGCCGTCGTCAGGGAGTCCGTTCTGCATGTCAAAATAAGAATACTTTCCGTTGTGCAAAACCACAATACCGCAATCCGTAGCAAACCAGATGTTGCCGAGCGAGTCCTGAAGTATATCCGACACGACAGCACCTTCTTTTTCACCGTGGCTCAGATTAAAAAGAGTCTCCTCACCGTTCTTCACCCTGATTGCATAATGCGGGGAAAGAGCAAACCAAAACGCGTCCGACCTGTCCTGGGTCACATAGTAGACTTCGTGGGAATCCAAGGATTTGAAGCCGGAGAATTTATGCAGGATGGAGTCCTCGTAGACATAAAGCTCCGTTCCTGCGGCAATCCATATTTTTCCGGAAGTGTCACAGTACATGCTCACCGAAGTGATTGTGTCCTTGATGTCATCGGCAATTTTTGGAATGACGAATTTTCGTTCGGGAGTAAGATAGCAGGGACCCGTCGCAGTTCCAATCCAGATATTGTGATCGGCATCCTCCGCCAGGGCATTGATTTTATTGTTCAGAAGTCCGTCGCCCACGGTATATTTTGTAACGGAGCCGTCGGGAGAAAGACACGAAAGTCCCTCGTCGTTGTGTCCTATCCAGATGTTTCCCTCGCAATCCTGCAGGAGAGCATGTGCCGTCGCGAACTGATATTTCTCATCGTAGGCACGACTGTAAATTGCAAATTCCACGCCGTCAAAGCGCACAAGTCCGTCATAGGTTCCAAGATATATGTAGCCGTTCTTGTCCTGCAGCATGGCAACAATCGTCATGCCCGGAAGTCCGTCCTCCGTGGTCCAGCTTTTTCCCACAAAATCATTCAGAAATGACTGGTCATGCCCCGGCTCTGAAAACAGAGGAGCAATGGTCAGAGTTAACAAAAGAAAAAAAAAGGAAATCTTCTTGGTCATAAAATAAATTATAAAACAGGTCTTAAAAAAATTCAACTAAATTTATATGCGCCACTGCCATCATGCCTGGCCCGTTGACAAAGCACATGACGCAAACACAATCAAAAAAGAAAATCAAACCTTGCCCGCAAACTCGGAGGAAATGCTTTCTATGTCCTGTCCACGGCTGGCCGATTCAAAAGCTGAGTTCATTATGCTCTTTGCCCTTGTAGTGACCATCTTGTAAATCTTCTGGGAAAGACGATGGGTTGTGTCCGGCTCAAGTCCCTGGGATCCGTCAAGACGCGTGAAGACAAAAATGTAAAGGGGCCCGTCATAGGTTTTGCGCTCCATCAAAATGATTCCGTCAGTCTGGAAATGAAGTCCGTTCACAATCAGGAGCATGTCCTTTATCTTCGTGTAGACAGGAAGTTTTTTCGCATCCTTTTTCATCACGCAGGAAAAATGGTTCAGGCTGATGTCGGTGATTTTCGCAAGGAAATTCTCATGCTCAAAAGTGAATGAGACCTCGCTCGTGTCATCACAGATTGCCCGCACAGTTTTTCGTCTTCCGCCCGCCTGATTCGCGTACATAACCCGGTCAATCAGAGAGAAATTTTTTGTATGCTGATACTCAAGGCCAATGCAGCCGCACTGAACTCCCACGTCGAAAAGATAGAATCTCTCAAGCCGTTCCCTCTCCGCGTCGCTCCGTCCCTTGGAATAGAGAACGCCGATAAGAACTTTGTCGCCATAGTCCCTCTGCAGGTGATAGATATACTTCTGCCAGTCGATTCCCTCAATCTCCGCATCTATATAGAAGAAAAGTATGGAGTCCCGGAACAGATTTATAATCAGCTCAACCTTTTTCTTCAAGGAGCAATAGCGGTCATCGCAGATTATGTAGGTCTCATAACCGTGTGAGAGGTATTCTTCCATGTAAGTTTCGGGCAGGAGGGAAATATCGGGAGCAATAAAAAAAGTCTTTCGCCCTGAAAAAATATCATAAGAAACGTCGCTCATAGGCACCTCCTGAAAGCCCATGCTGACTCTCTCTTCCCCAACTAAATTATATTCCATATACCGCGATATGTCAAAAAAATTCGTCAAAAATACGCAAAAAATAGGGAAAATCCATACTTGAAGCCCAAAAAGGGACTTTTAGATACAAATCGATGTGTCATTTTGACCAAAAGTGGAAAATTTGACACACAACGCAGGGTCATTTTTACCAGACGAATCATTTCTCCACCTCCGCAGCCAGTACAATCCCCTCGTAATTGCCTGTTACTGCCTCAAATGACGCGTCTTTTTTCAAAAAAACAGCTTTTTACAAAACAAAAAAACTTGGCACGGGATTTGCTATATATGTAGTGTCAGGTAAAAACCTGATAAAAAATCAAAACCATTTTGGAGGTACATGTTATGAACGAACTTTCACTTTTCAACTCACTTTTTGATGACGGTGACTATGGACTTTTCCCAGCAATCGCAAAGAACTGCTCATTCGGAGTTCCCCAGGTTGACGTCAAGGAAACGAAAGATGCGTACACCTTGGAAATGGACCTGCCCGGACGCACCGAAAAAGATGTGGACGTGGACTTGAAGGACAATGTTCTGACCATCGCATCCCACACAGAGGAGACAAAAGAAAAGAAATCCGAAGAAAAGAAGGAGGACGTACAGTGGCTCATCCACGAGCGCAGGTTCAACTCATTCTGCCGCCGCTTCTCTCTTCCCAAGGACGTTGATTCCGAGGCCGTGAGTGCGAACTTCAAGAACGGAGTCCTTTCCGTGAATATCCCGCGCAAAGCCCTGAGCGCACCCAAAAAGATTTCAATCTCCGTAGCATGATGAAATTGTGATTTGCAGTAACAACAAAAGCCGCTGTCGGATGTCCTGGGTCCGATGGCGGTTTTTTTATGAAAATCTCATTACTAGCCCTAATTTCGGCTTATACGAAACAATGTCATTCCCGCGCTCCGACGCGGGAATTCCTTTTGCAAGAGAGATTGCTCATGTCAAGCCCGGCAATTACACGATGCTTTAAATCAACGGAAAGCCTACCTTTACACAATGCAAACCAACTTCCTTTGTATTGACATTTTGTAAATCCGTGCTATAATCAAATTCAGGAAAACGGATTTTGACGGAGGTTGGCATGAAGGATGTGTTGAAATATCTCAGGCAGACAGGCGGATTTACTCAGGCAGATGCGGCCAGGATGATTGGTGTCTCACGGCAGTCGTACAGCAAGTATGAGAATGGGTCGGTTGTTCCTTCGGACGCGATTGTGGAAAAGATTTCGAAGATTTATGACGTTGACGAAGCGTTTATCCGGGCAAACAAGATTCCCTCAATTTCCGGCTCCAATGTGGAATATAAACTCGACAGTGACGAGAAGATTCTGGATGTTGCCGCCCCGAAATATGATTTTGCAGAAAATCCCCGGGGAAAATCCTACGACGCATATTTTGACGGGAATGCCGTGCGTGTGCTGGGGGAAGCAAATTTTTACGAGGGGCAGAAGTTCAAGCTTTTTCCTGTGGATAATGAAGAGAAACGGGATGCGGATTGGAAAGATTTGCAAGACATATTGTCAAAACACAATCCGCTTGTTATGCCTTATGACGAGGATCCGTTTTACAAGGAAATGCTAAAAAATGCGGTGGAGGAAAAGCATGGATATTTTGATTGACGCAAACATCATTCTGGACGTATTGTTTCAGCGTGCTCCTTTTTATGAAAGGTCCCTGCAAATAATGCAGACCTGCATTAAGGGCCATGCAACAGGATTTATTTCCGCACACTCAGTGACAACCATGTGGTATTTACTTCGCCACGAGTTTTCCCCAGAAGAGCGACGAAAAATGTTCAAGATTGTCTTCTCATGGTGCCGGATTGCTTCCGAGGGGCACTCGGAATTGCTAGCAGCCCTTGACCGGGATGATTTTCCCGACTTCGAGGATTGTGTGCAAGATGAGTGTGCCGCAAGCGTCCATGCCCGGTACATAATCACACGGAACAAAAAAGATTTCGGCCACAGCAAGATTCCCGCACTATTGCCAGCAGAGTTTATCGACATAATGGAATTGGGGAAAGGGTGAGGGTGTGAGTTCCATAATCCATTTCGAAATTGTTCAGGGCATCGTGGATTTTTTTGCAATTCATGCTATATGATCCGCTCTCTATATCGTAAGGAGACTTGACACTCTTTTATTTGATGCTTCTTGGATATTTTACGCTTGCATTAAAAGTCATCTATATAGTACAGTTCCGGGAACAACCCCAGATTCAGATCCATCTTCATATCTTCGGCTTCCAGTTCCCACAAATTGCTATTTGCGGGAGAGAGATACTTTCATATAACATCAAGTTGAGAACTGCATCAAATATAAATATGCCTTATTTAGGATTTGTTTGAATACAGTTTTCTCGATGCGAAGTTCCGTCGTAGATTTTTCATCAACAATATATCTTTCATCTTTCGTGCAACTTTTAAATCCTATTAGCCTTATTTTGTCATCTTCATCTATTTGAATAATATATGAACCATCATCAAAAGCTGATTCTGGACTCCAAGTTAGTAGATTCTTGGTTCGTGCTAATAAATCTCTATCATATGCATCTAAAAAAATATTACTATAATTTTGCCCATAATAACTTCGTGCAATTTCTATGCCAGAATATTTGGTTAATTTTATATCAGCATTAATGGATTCAGAGTAATATTTTAACAATTCATCTTTAATGCAAAAAAAAGTGGTGGCATATGGCATATCTATTCCATATGTCATATTATTGATAAAAACGATGAATTTCCCCTCTCCAATAAAATCATCATGGAAAAAAGTATTTAATTCAATTTCAATACCAAACGATTCCTTAAAACCAAAAATCATTTAAAATTCTCCTATAGGCAATGAACGTCTAAGTTCAATAGGAACATTTTCAACACGTGTTCCTGTATTAGTTGAACCATTCCAGTGATATTTATGATTGCTTCCTTGAAATCTATGAAAATCACCGTTCTTATCACGATACCAACGTGTATTAGGTTTGTTTGGATCTCTCACAGATTTATCAAACATTTCTTTTGCGTTTTTTGGCTCTTGGCTGGACATTCCCCTTGCATTTTGATGATGCTTCAAACTGCTTTCATAGTAGTCACCGTCATCATCAGGCTCTGGAGATGCAGGACTACATATCGTAGGACTCTTGCCCAAGGGGGATTGAACTTGATGTTTAGAACTACCTCCGTTAACCAGCTCCCATCCACAGCTAAAGAAAAATCCAGCAGTCGCAAACGAAGCTGGATCATCTGCTATACCAATTCCTCCTGTAGCAGCATCCTCCACAAGCGTCCCAAGGAATACTACGGTTCCTAAAGCATAACAACAAAGAGCCTTAAAAATATTGCCTGAATTTTCGTTTGAATCAGATGGTTGATTCTGATCAATCAATTTAAATGTAGCAAACCTCCCATCAGGATCCACATACCTCACCGGATTGTTTGCGGTGTATGCATACAAATCGCCATAATACGGAACGTTTTTGTGCCGGAGGTCGAGATACTTTCCGACTGAAATCCAGTTTTTAGATGGAGAGGAATTAGGATTTTTTAAGCACACTTGTGAAGGCATAAAAATTATTTTCCCCCAGCGAATGTACTTGGGGTCCAGGTACCGTGCACCCATATATATATTTCCTTGAGGGACATTAAGTTGAGATGTTTTTTGAACGCGGGAATTTTGGTTATTTGAGGATTGTTCCAGCAAAAAAGTGTAGCGGATGAAGAAAAGAGACAGGTCGTCAATGGCGTTTAGTCCAGAGGTCTGCTCCGATGTTGTTACGAGCAGGGAGGTGAGGATATTTCTATGCGCGAGTTTCGTTTCTCTGTCGGTCATTTCTTCACTTATGAGATACTACATATCCTCCGCTATATCTCTATATCTTAATGCCTGTTCATCATTTGGATTAAGACTTAAACTTTTCTCAAGGTCTTTTATTGCGTTTTGCCTCTGCTTTTCTTTTATATAAATTGCCGTGCGAAATTTATACCACTCTGCATTATCGGGTGAGAGGTTTATAGCTTGACTTAAATCCTTGATTGCCCTTTTATTTTTGTTTAGATTCATATATGAAACTCCTCGTAGCGCATAAAGAGATGAATTCAATGGCTCATTTTTTATTGCGGTATTAAAATCAGAGACAGCTGACTTATACTTTCCCATTGACATATAAACCACACCTCTCGCATGAAATCCATCAGAAACTTTTGGTGCGACTCGAATAATATATTCAGTGTCGGCAAGTGCGTCCTCATATTTTCCGAGCTTTGTATAGGCTTCCGCACGTGCAAGATACAATGTGATATAAAACGGATTGTACTTTTGTGCCTCTGTGCAATCATCTACAACACTTTCGTATTCACCCAACTCAAGATAAACCAATGCACGATTGGTATAATTTTTGCATAAATCAGCATTGCGAATTTTACCATAATAAATGGATGCAGTATAATCCTTGACAGCAGCTTCATGATGCCCGATAGCCCTGTATGCGGAAGCTCTCATGTCATAACACTCATGTGCCTGAGGATTCAGATTAATAGCCTTCGTCTCATCTTTTATTGCATCCTCATATTTCCCCAAGTCATACTGGGCACGTGCATGAAGATGCAGCGTCTCGTAATCAGTTTTTTCCATAGAGAGTATCATGTCAAGGTCAGAAATGGCAAGTTGTGCCTTGTTCATTTCCAAAAATATAAACGCGCGGTAATATAGAGCTTCGTCATCACGGGGCGATTCTGACAGGATATTTTGAATGCAAAGCAAAGACTCGTCAAGTTTACCTGCTGAATGATATTCCGCAGCTTTTGCTATCAAAGAATCTTTTTCATCTTTGGTAATTGCGAATCCTAATGAAAACTGCAGTAAAATTAGTGAAATAAAAATAGACGTGCTGATTTTTTTCATTTTTCGCTCCCCTTCAATATACGTATCGTAAAAAAATATTTAACATGGACTTATATACATTCAACGAACAAACCTTTCTGTTTTTTTTTGTAGAAGCAGACGGAGTTGGATGTTACATCCTTCAACATTTTAGAAGAAAGTATGCTGGTTCGTAAATCTTAGCGAGTTTTTTTCTTAACGAATTTATTATTTTTAAATTCCAATTGAACATTTTTTTCTTTGCATAAAATATTATATTCCTCAAAAAGCATTGGACCATACACTTCTTTTTCTTTGAGTGAAATCAGCCAATAATAAATTTCATCAGTTCCATTTTTGTAAGCTAAATCTTCAGAACAATCATACATACCAGGGTATTTAGATCTTGGTTTTTGTTTTACTACTACAAAATTTTTGTTATGTGAGAAATCGATAATTTCCGGTGGAATATCTCCAGCTTTTATGTTCCCAAAAATAGAATTTAAGTCGTAGTCATAGTAAAAATCTTTTGAAAATTTTACAGTACAAGGTTGGCTAGCCCAGTATACAAATAAAAATACCACTGCAAATAAAATTGGAAAAATCACATACCTAATTTTCATTTTACCCACCATGCTTTCTGAAGCGTTTGCACACCATAAAAACTAATTTTATATGGAGTTCCTTTTCCTGCATACAATGATCCAATTTTGGTTGCAATATTTCTTGGAGTTGATTTTATTCCAGGATGCATATCAAAATCATATATATCTTGATATGCCCGGCAAGCATCGTCTGGATATCGATTAAATTTTAAGTGACCATATACTAAACCATCTTTGCTTCCAAGCGTTTGCAAATTGAATGAATATGGCTTTCCAACATAATCATCCCCCAATGAGTATAACATTGACAAATCAATTGAGTTCATATCTACATGCAGGGTTTCACCAGTTCCTTTTCGCCACCAATCATTTGCTTCATCCAAAGTAAGTTTTCCATCCCAATCTGGCCGATTTTTCAAATTGGAATAACTTTCGATATAGTTTTTTACAGCATTCTCACCTTTTAATCCGGCCATTCCAAGATTTTTAGAGGCGACCTCATCATTAGACATTTTCGCCTCATAAAATTCATCCTCGGTCATATCGAGAAAATAAGGTGTTCCATGTAGACCAGTATATTCAGTCACGCCAATTAAATTACCATCTGTGTTATATACTGGGCTTCTTCCATCCGGATCCAAATACCTCACCGGATTGTTTGCGGCGTAGGCATACAAATCGCCATTGATGCAGTTTTTTGTTCCTTTCGCCTATGACAGACGGGATGCAAAGAGTGCACGCTCAGAAGCCGGGATGTTAAGCGCATCCATGACCTCGGGAAGCGTCAGGTTGAACTTGCTCATCATCATTTTTATTGTTTTTCGTTCCTTTTCAAGACCTCTCTCAAGACCTTCCTCAAGTCCTCTCTCAAGACCTTCCTCAAATGACTCTTCCTTCTGTGCGGCCACATCCACCGCGTAATCGTATTCCATCGTCAGCATGTTTATTACCTCCGTTGATTTCCTTTCAAGATAATCGGGAAGGACTTTCCGATCTATTGCTTCCTTTACGGCCCACGTCAGCGGCTCCTCCTTTCCTTCGA
>DFKI01000083.1 GCA_002373325.1 Treponema sp. UBA3649 | reverse complement strand
CCAACGTAGAGGAATTGATTTTCTGCGCCCAACGGACAATGTGTTTCATAATGCTTGAATCCTATCAGATAACGTATTTTTTGTCAATGAGTCTATTGGGAAGGGATTGCCGGATGCGTTCCGCGGCTATGCTACAAGTCCGGCAATGACAGGGTGGCGTAAAGGCAATGACAGGGTGGCGTAAAGGCAATGACAGGGCTGTGTGTCATTATCGGGCTGTGTGTCATATAGCTATGATTTAACAAGATAAAGAAATATGGTACTCTAAGTCTGACGGGACTTGGAGGCAGGCGAAGGTTGTGCCCGAAAATAAGGAATCCTAAGGATTACCTCGGTTGTCAGATTAAATCTCAACCCGCTGCCGTAAAACTAAAATGCGGCTGGAAGCAGAGCAACCAGACCGCGAATAGGAGAACGGTGTACCATCACCAAAAATCGTCTCCAGTCCTTACTTTACACTTTTGGAGGAAAAAATGGAAGTAGCAAAGGAAGGAAGATTTGTAGGAATCGACATGGGAAAGACAGGGTACGTACTCCGCATGATCGACCGCTGCGGAAAGATTACCGGTTGGGAGGGAAAAACAAATCCCGAGGGACGGAAGGAACTTTACAGGAGGCTTCGGGCGGAGGACAAAATTGCAATCGAGGCCTGCAATCTGGCGTTTATAATGAACAGGGAGTTCAAGGAACGGACGGGAACGGAATTTTACATACTGAATCCAGGAAAGCTGTACCAGATTTACATGACCGACAAAAAGACGGACAAGGAGGACGCACTTAAGCTGGCGAAGGAAATACGCGACAAGCCGGAGGCTGACCTGCCGAGAGTCTTTGCCCCTACCGAAGAGATGAAGGAAATGCGCAAGGTAATCAGCGAGTACCGCGAAATCGTGAGGCTGCACACGCAGAGGGTGAACAGGCTGCATACGGTTTACGAGCACTGCGGGATTACGGACATGAAGAGGAGCGACCTCAAGACAAGGACGAACAGGGAGAAGAACCTGGGGCTTCTGTCCGGCTATGAGAGGGAGGAGGCAGAGAGGCTGATGCAGGTAATAGATCTGCTGGAGACACAGAAGGATGAGCTGGAGAAGAAGATAAAGGATGCTGAGCACTCAAATAAAAAAGTTCAGGCCGTGGAGCAGGTTCCCGGCGTCGGAAAAATAACGGCTTATGCTTTCGTGGCTTCAGTAGGCAGCGCGGAAAGGTTCGGCAACATGACGCAGGTCAGCAGCTTTCTTGGGTTTGTCCCCAGGATAGACTGCTCCAGCCAAACCGTGCGTTATGGCCATATAACAAAGAAAGGGAACGGTTATTTAAGGGGACTGCTTGTTCAGGCAGCATGGGTGCTCGTGAGGTGCAGGAACGGCGGTGCGCTGAAGGAGAAATATCACGATCTGGTGCTGCACGGGCTGAGCAAGAAAAAGGCAATCGTAGCGGTTGCAAGAAAAATGGCGGGGCTCATGTACACTCTGCTGAAGAACGGCAGCAAGTATGAGCCACGGAAATTCGTGGCACCGCTGGGCAGGACGGACCGCCTCGCGCAGCTTGCCGTTGCAGGATAAGAAAATCAAGGACTGGAGTAACTTTTTTTTTGAGTTACCCTCTTGACAAAATCATAGGATTATCGGGCTTGACCCGATAATCCCTATTGGGAAGGGGTTGCCGGATGCGTTCCGCGGCTATGCTACAAGTCCGGCGATGACAGAGGGGAGTAATGGCAATGGCAGGAAGTTGAGAGTTTTGAGTAAATTTCAACAAAAGGAAATGACATCCGCTTCGATTTGTGTTATAATTTTCTATATAATTGAGTGTGAAACTGATTTTGCGTAAACAATCAGAGAAAAATTGGAGCGAGCAGCATGAGAAAAATTGCAATCCTATTAACTACTATACTTTTGACGGGAGGGGTATTTACTTCCTGTGAGAATTTCCTGAGCGGAGGAAAAATCAAAAAGGATATAGATGATCAAATCGCCCTGGCAAACGCACCCGCCTTTCCGATTTTGATTGACGGAACCAAGGGTAAATTTTCACCTTCTAAAGGCTCTTATCCGCTAAAAGTCACGCAGAGCATGGACATCTCCTTTGAAAGCGACACCGACTTTGGTTTTATCCGCTGGGAGGTCTTCAACGCAAGGACCGGAGAATCACTTGACACAAGCGAATACATAGAGATTGCGGATTCAACGAGCGACAAGACATCAATCAAACTTTTGAGGGAACCAGAATCTGAGATACAGCTTGGAGTAAGGAGCGTGGTGAGCGCGAGACCTCAAATCATCTCATATACACCCAGTGCGCTTGGGATGCTCAAGGACTCATCCATACAGGTACTTTTTAACCGCAACATGGACACTTCTTCCATTTACTACAGCGAAAAGGAACGGGAGGAGCTCAAGGCTTCGGAGGGAATAAGCGACGGTGATTTTCTTTCCACCATGCTCGGAGATGAGACAAAATATTACGGCTACACAAAGGGCGGAAATAAATTTTTCAAGAACATAATGATTACAAACAATAAGACCGGGGATAACATCAACGACAGGTTCGGAGTTCCCGTGTTCGAGTCACCGAGGACTCTTTCAATCACCGCCAGCAAGGAGTCTGGTCACATGCTCGACGACTACACCCAGGTGCTTGTTGAGCTTGAGAAGGGATTTTTCTACACCGAGCAGGAAAAAAACGTGGAGATGGCCGGAAGCAAGATGTGGATGTACCAGGTGAACAACAAGACCGACGACAAGCCCCTTGTAATCACGAACCAAAACGGAAGTGATTTGTTCACTGCGAAACTGAGCGATGAGACCCAGCTTGTGCAGTCAGCATCCTTTGCTCCGAACCAGAGCGGATTCGAGGGCTTGAGATTTACCGGGGACGGAAAGCTGGACCTTGACATAAATGTGCGTGATCCTGACGGAGGCTCTGGACCAAATTCATATTTCACGCTCAACGTAAAAAAATTGTATGGAGAGAATTACGTTGACATTGGCCAGCAGATTGCGAAAAGCCTCACGGTCGATTTTCAAAGCGTCACATCGGATGAGGCCATGTTCGAGGGCCGCATTGATTTGGAGGAGGAGGGATTTTCCATTGACGAGGGAGTTTACGAACTGAGCTTTGAGTTCAAGGACAGGAGCAACAATTCCATGACATATCCTTCTGACGGAAAATTCTATTTTGCGGTGGACACAAAGGCACCTGAGATGAATGAGCCTCTTGTAAAGAGCGAGGACAGCAGTACATATACTTTTGAATGCAATGACTGTATTGATGTAAAAAGTGCCCAGATTGTTTATAC
>DFKI01000043.1 GCA_002373325.1 Treponema sp. UBA3649 | reverse complement strand
CGCTTTCCATAATCTTGCAGAAAAGGAAATTGTTTGCAAACGTCAAGTCCTCCCATGCAGGGAACTTTTTTATTTCGGACATTTTTCGCCTCCGTGTTTATCGTCTACATATATAATATTCCCCGAATCTTCGCCACGGTAATCAAATTTGCAAATTTTTTCAAAAAAATTTTATGTGAAAGGGAAAAAGGATGGTATTTGTCTGTCATGCAAAATTTATTGTCACGCGGATTCGAATCGACTAACGCCGATTCTGAGGAGGGTGAGTAAAACGACTTGCAAAGTGTCATTCCCGCGCGCCGACGCGGGAATCTCATTCAATAGGGATTGTCGGATCAAGTCCAACAATGACATAAAAGCAGTCCGACAATGACAGGGTGTTACTGTGCAGTGCGGACAACGCGGAAGCCTGCAACGTAGTATCCGGAATAGTGGTATAAGTTGCCACGATAAGCAACACGACAGCTAATCGTGTTGTTTTCACAACACCCCCCACGTACTACGCGGAACGACCCGGACGACGCGCCAAAAGGACCCGTACTGGAGGTAATTCTGCCATACCAGTCCCAGCAAAACTCCCACACATTTCCGCTCATGTCGTAAATGCCCAGGGAATTTGCATTTTTTGTCTTTACCTCGTGGTTCTTGTTTCCGCTGTTTTCATTGTACCACGCCACATCATCAAGTGTGTCGCTTCCGCTGTATATGGTCTGCACGGAAGGAATGCCGTTGTTTCCGCCCCGTGCCACATATTCCCACTCCGCTTCCGTGGGCAGGCGGTAGCCATCGGCATTCGTGTCAAGCATTATTCCGCTGTCAAGGACAGAACTAGCAGAGTTTGCATTATAATAATAGCGCTTGTTTGTTCCGGTTCCGGTGCTTGTTATGTTTGTACCGCTTACTTTTGACCAGTCTTCCACGCTGGTACTCTTTCTTCCGTTTATCATCATATAATATGCTGGAGTCAAGCCCTCGTCCACGCTCCTCAGATTGCAGTACATAAGGGCTTCATACCACCTTAAACAATATGCGGGGAAATTATCACCCACTCCATGATATTCAGATGGCGCATAACTTTTCCATGTCATGTACTGAGCATACTCCTTCTGAGTCACCTCGTGGTCGCTCACAATCAAATCAGGAATCTGCACTGTTCTGCCCGCAATGAACACTTCCGAGTCCGCCACCTGTCCGCTTACAGTCGCTCCGTCAACTTCCACAAAGCCCTGGATCCTGCAAGCCGGGAAAATCTTTTTTGAGACTGACGGACCCGTGTTTCCCAGCTCATCCTGTGCGACCAAAGAGTAGGAGTACCATTTTTTGCCGCTGCCTATGTTCAAGCTAACAGAAGATGTAGTGAGCGTCTTGGATCCCGTAGTTCCGTCCGAGTCTGTCCAGCTCAATGTGTAGGTCTTCGCGTCCCTGCTTCCGTCCCACGAAAGTTCCACGCTGGTCTGGCCTGTGTATTCCTTGTCAAAAACGCTTATGGAAGGAGCCGTGTGGTCTTTCGCAAAATATTTTCCGCCCGAGACCTTTTCGTTTCCGCTTATGTCGCCGAAAACAAAGCTCAGCTCGTAAACGCCGTCGGAAAGGTTCAGGTTTCCAAGTGTCACCGTTCCCTCAAAGCCCGCTCTGTCCACCATGACATCCTTGTTGTAGTCAACGGTTTTCTCACAGACAAGGGTCGGAGAGGCAATGCGGTAATAATTGTCGTCGTAAACTTTTTTCAGATTTATCTTGAACCAGTTCCTGGGTCCCGATCCGCTTGAGCCGTTGCTGCCCGCCGAGTCATTTACCGTCAAATCCAAATCAAGGTCAAGACTGCTGCCGTCAAAGAACTTGAGTTTTTTTACATCAGCAAGAAGCAGATCGCCGTTCGAATCCCCCGTAAGGCTCGCTTCAAGGGAAAGCGGCGTGCTCATTCCAGTTTCCCTTATGACGCAGCTTGTAAAGGAATCAACAGGAGGCCTGTCATCGGTTCCCTCTCCCACGTTGTACATCCATCTCTTGCTCCCGGACAGTCCCACGCTCTTTTCTTCCTGCCTGTAAGACATCCCCTTTTCCACGCTCACCAAAATCTGCGTATAGTTCGGAATCAAAGGCAAGGAGCCCGATCTTTTTACACGCACAATCAGCGAGCGTTCATTTTCAAAATACGGAGGCTCAAAGCAGTAGTTTAAATTTGCCCCGCTCCTGTTGTCCGAAATCATAATGTTCCTGAAAAAAACATTTCCGTCTTTTTTATATCCCTTGTAGACAGTCTCCTCCTCTCCGCCCTCATTCTGGACTTTTTCCGGGAACAGAGGCTCGTCCGCCGTCCCCTCTTCCACAAGCTGATTGATTTCGTCCTGAGTGTAGTAGATGGATGCCTTGTCCATGTCGTGATCAAAGTAAACCTGAATGGACGTGTCCTTTAAAACCCCGGATGTCTGAGGAGAATTGGAGATAATCTGGGGACGCTCAGCTATGACGGGCTTTATGGAAAGCCCAATCTCTGAATCAAGGGGAACTGCGGCAAGGGAATAGCTGGTCTGAGATGATTTTGAATCCTCAATTTTTATGTAAGTTCCATTCGGGATTTCATCCCCTGTCTTTGAATCGAAAATCTGCCAGCGAAGAAATTCAAAGTCTGAATCAGGCTCAAAAGAAAGGGGATAAGTATATGACTGGGTGCAGATATAATTTCCCTTTGCCGGAGAATATTTTCCGTCCTTGCTTCCGGTAAGAGTAAAATTCGTGTATGGAAGATGCGGACAAAACGCCTTTATGACTATGGAAGCAAGCGCCTTTTTGAAATGAACTGTTGTTTCCGGATTTGCGGCATCCTCAAAAGAAATGTAGTCGTAGATGCTCTCGCCCTCAGGAAGACTGACAGACGAGGCTTCCCACCTGACAAATGAATGATCGTCGGCTGGCAGAAATTTGATTTCAAAACTGTCCGTCGCTTTATGGGTAACTTCCCCCTCAACAGGCTTTTTTACAGTGCCGTACTCGCTTTCCGCCTGAACAAGGATTTTGTAGGACGGTGCGTTCGCATACGCAATTTGAGTTTCAATCTCTTCCTTTATCTCCTCCCCTTTCAAAAAGTTCTGGCACGATGTAAGAAGAGTCAATACCCCCGTCAAAAGTATAGTACTAAATAATATTTTACCCAGCTTCTTCACATGAGCCTCCCAAACTTGCAATGATTTTCACTCAGAATGACGAAAACTTCTAAACAACACTTATTATGGATGAATTTTAACACAATTAAAAGCGAAATTCAAGGAGGTGTAGAAGAAAGTGCAAATCTAAGGAACCACAGATTTGTTCCCCCCAGTCATTGCCGGACTTGCCTTATGTAATTGCCGGACTTGATCCGGCAATCCCCTTCCACCAGAGATTATCGGGTCACGCCCGATAATGAC
>DFKI01000027.1:35748-40965 GCA_002373325.1 Treponema sp. UBA3649 | reverse complement strand
TTCTCACCGTAAATGAAAGCGGTTCCTCTTTTAGATTTACAATTCCCAAGTTTAATTTAGATTTGCGCTTGCCTTCTACACCCTTATTTTCAGTTCTTGAATTTGACGGCGGTTCCGTATGCCACAATCTCTGCTGCTCCCTGCATTACGGCGGCGGATCCATAGCGCACACCCACGATTCCGTCGGCACCAAGTTTTTCCGCGTCATCGACCATGCGTTTTGTCGCAATCTGGCGGGCCTCATTGAGCATTTCCGTATAACCCACGATTTCACCACCAACCAGGGTTTTCAATCCTGCCATAAAATCTCGACCGAAGTTCTTTGAGTAAACGACGGTTCCCCTTACCAAACCAAGGACCTCATACTCCTGTCCCGGGATGGAATCAATACTTACTAGCTTCATTTTCTTCTCCTTTGTCTATTTCTTTAAATCTTTGCACAAGTACTACGACCGTGCCGATTAACGTGCACAAAATGGACAGGACATAAATCAAAAGAATGGGAAGGACTGCGATTGTCCCGGCTTTGAAGATGACAAAAAACAGAAAGGACAAAAACGCAATCAGGGGGATGCTGATAACAATGGAAACAATCAGCGCGCCGGCTTTCTTTTTTCTGTTGATTTCATCAAAGTTTTTCTCATCAGACATAATTTTCTCCTTTTTCCTTTGAGCAGACATAAGGCAATCTCGAAGTCCACGCGTCCACGCTGTTTACTTTATTCATTGCAAAATTATATCACAAATGTGAGAAAATTTCAAAATAATTCAAAAAAAATATTTCGGTGTCATTAAATGGCACTCTTGCGTTTTATAATGAAAATTACAAAGCTGGAAAAGGGGGATGAAATGAAGAGATTTGTTTGCCTTGATTTGGAAATGAGCGAGCTTACCGAGGAACAAAAACAAATGATTTGCGGGCTCAGAAATGAGATAATCCAGATTGGAGCCGTCATGCTCGATGAAAACTACAACATGATAAGCGAATTCAACACCTATGTGAAGCCGTGTTATTCGAGCGTCACCCAATCAATCAAGGAACTTACGGGAATCACCAATGAAAGGCTCGAAAATGCCGATGATTTTATCACTCAAAAATTTTGTGGACCTTCAGCACATTTTCGGCGAGCAGATTGGGGCGGGCATTCCAATCTCCCTTGAATCCGCATTGCAATTTCTCCGGATGGATTATCAGGGGCAGATACACAGCGCAAACAGTGATGCTTTTAATACGGCAAGGATTCTTCATAAAATCTTCTGCACAAAAACGCTGAATCCTTCCATAGAATACATAGGGGCGGACAAATCTCCTCATCAATCGACTCGCCTTTGTCATATCTTGCGGAGGAAAGTTCGTTCATAAGTCTTTGCGATAAATATCATGTGTTGAAATCAAAGGTCATAAAGTTTGCGACCGACGTGATGGACACTCAGGAAATGCTTGTGGTATAGGAGAAGTTAATATAACGAAAAATTATATCCAAGTTTTGCATTTTGTGCTATTATGGAAGACAAGGAGATTAATATGGCGTGCTTTACGGTTCCGCTTGCAGAGGCGGTTATTACGACGGTTGCGGAAAAAATCATCAGAGCGAAAGAAAAAAAACTTGCGATGAAAAATCCGCTTGCTCAGACTGAGAGTTCGGACGCACCGAAGATTTCTTTTTCAACAAAACTCGGATGGCTCAACAAAATGCTTTGGGGAGGATCCGCTTTGCTTGCTTTCGAGCATGTGTGGCACGGAGAGGTCGTTCCCTTCTTCCCATTCCTGACTGCCGTAAAAAACGGAGAGGCTTCGGAGATGCTGCATGAGATGGCGACTGCGGGAGTTTGCATGGCTCTCGTCGTAACTTCGGTATGGGGGCTTATGGTGGCCGTTTCCAACCTGATGGAGAAAAAATCCACCGACAAAAGAGGCTCTTTTGCGGGAGGTCTGGCATGACGCTTCTCACGACAGTTTTCGCGGCGATTTTTTGTACGATAATCTGGTACAAAAATGAGGAGGCTCGCACCCTGAAAGTCGGGCTTCTTTCGCTCATGTTCTGGGGCGCTTCACTCATGTGGCTGATTGACGCAATCTTTGAGTATGCGGAACTTGGTGCGGAATCTTTCGTACCAGCTCCACTCGACATGCTGAATGATTTTTACCTTGGACTTTCTGTCGTCGCTCTTGGTCTGATTATCTGGCTTGTGGTTCTTTTGGTAAAAGATCCGAAGGGAGTTTTAAAAAAGGCTCTCTTTTCTTCCGTCAGAAGCAAATAGTGGAAAAAACTTGGAACTGAAAGATTTTTTTTCTCAAAATCCGAAAGTTGCGGTCGCTTTTTCAGGTGGCGTTGACTCGGCATTTCTTTTGTATGCAGCAAAAAAGTATGCAAAGGAAGTGCATCCCTATTATGTCCGTTCGCAATTTCAGCCACGCTTTGAATATGAGGATGCCGTGAGATTTGCAAACGAAATCGGGGTTTCACTTTCCGTGATTGATGTCAACGTGCTTTCCGACTCAAAAGTTTGTACCAATCCACCTGACCGATGTTATTTCTGCAAAAAAGTGATTTTTTCTTCTATTATAAAGCGGGCCTCCGAAGATGGATTTTCAGTCCTGCTCGACGGAACGAATGCGAGTGACAGTGTGTCGGATCGTCCGGGAATGAGGGCATTGGAGGAGCTTAAGGTTTTGTCTCCTCTCCGGGAATGTGGACTTACAAAAAAAGAAATCCGGGAAAGGTCGAGACTAGCAGGGCTTTTCACATGGAACAAAGCGTCCTATGCCTGCCTTGCCACAAGGATTCCCACAGATTGTGCCATAAACAAGGAGAGACTGGACTGTACCGAGCGCGCGGAGGAATTTCTAAGGCAAATTGGATTTTCAAATTTCCGCGTAAGGATGATTGTCGCACAGGAAAAGCAAATCGCAAAAATCCAGGTTCAAAAAAATCAGATTCAGCTTTTAGTCGAAAACCGGGAAAAAATCCTTGGGAAGTTTAAGGAAGATTACGATTCCGTCTTATTTGATTTGGAGACGCGCGATGAACAGTGAGATAAAAAATCTTTTGCAGGATGTGAGGGACGGAAAAGTTTCCGTTGACGACGCTCTTTTGGAAATCAAAAAAAAGCCCTTTGAGGACATCGGTTTTGCGAAGGTGGATTTGCATCGTAAAGCAAGACAGGGGGCGGCGGAGGTCATCTATGGTGCGGGTAAAACTCCTGAGCAGATTGGGGGAATTGTGCGTGCGATGTTAGGCTCGGGACAAAAGCGTATTTTGATTACCAGGATGTCCAAGGAATCCGCTGATTTTCTTTCGGCAACTGATGGCGAAAAGATCCCCTTTAAATATAGGGAAGATGCGCGGGTAGGAATTGTCGGTGGTTTTCCATCTCCAGGCAAAACAGGGACTGTGCTTGTGGCTACCGGTGGCACGAGCGATATTCCGGTGGCGGAGGAAGCTGCTCTTACGGCGGAGTTTTTCGGCAACAATGTGACTCGTCTTTACGATGTCGGGGTCGCAGGTCTTCACAGGCTTTTGTCGCATCTGGATGATTTAATGAAAGCAAGCGTAATCATTGCGATTGCAGGGATGGAAGGGGCTCTTGCAAGTGTAATCGGTGGACTTGTCGATTGTCCTGTGATTGCAGTTCCGACGAGCGTGGGGTACGGAGCGTCTTTCGGCGGAGTTTCTGCCTTGCTTTCCATGCTCAACTCATGTGCGAGCGGTGTTTCGGTTGTGAACATAGACAATGGTTTTGGCGCAGGTTATCTTGCGAATATGATTAACAGGGGTGGTTCAAGATGAGAGTGATTTTTTTTGATTTGGGAATGGGTGCTGCAGGAGACATGATAAGCGCGTCTCTTTACGAGCTTTTGGACGAAAATTCAAGGAAGGATTTTCTTTTAAAAATCAATCATGCGGGAATTCCCGGTGTGGAAGTGATTGCGGAAAAATCGCTTAAATGCGGGATTACGGGAACACACATAAAAGTCTCTGTAAACGGAGTGGAAGAAGAGTGTCTGGATGCTCATAATCATGCTCATCATCACGGACACCATGAGCACACGCATCACGAGCACCATGAGCATGAAGAGTCAGAACATACGCATGATCAACATTCACATGAACATGAACATGGGCACGCTCATCACCACACAAGCATGGCCGAAATAGAGTCGCTTGTAAAAAATCTGGACCTGAGCGACGGAGTAAAAACCCATGTCATGCAAATCTACACATTGATTGCGGAGGCGGAAAGTCATGCGCACGGAAAGCCTGTAAGTGAGATTCATTTTCATGAGGTCGGGACTATGGACGCACTTGCAGACATCGCATCGTCATGTCTCCTTTTTGAAATGCTTGCTCCTCAAAAAATCTATGCGTCGGCGGTCAACGTCGGATCCGGTCACGTCCATTGCGCTCATGGCATCCTTCCGGTTCCAGCACCAGCGACCGCTTTTATACTCAGGGACGTTCCAATCTACAGCGGGCAGATTGAGTCTGAGCTTTGTACTCCGACGGGTGCCGCAATCCTAAAGCATTTTGTAAGCCGCTTCGGACAGATGCTCCCAATGCGTCCCTTGTCTTACGGCTATGGTATGGGAAAAAAGGATTTTGATGTCGCGAACTGCACACGGGCAATCCTTGGTGAAATGGATGAGACTCCTGAAAAAATCTATGAGTATACATGCAATCTCGATGACATAAGCGCGGAAAAAATCGCATTTGCCATGGAGCGTCTTTTTGAGGCTGGAGCCGTGGAAGCATACACCATACCGGTAACAATGAAAAAAAGCCGGCCAGGAAATCTCCTTTGTGTTATGTGCCGGGAAGAGAATCGGACAAAAATCCTCGGGACTCTATTCAAGCATACGACAACTCTCGGTGTGCGTGAGAATGTGAGCGGGCGTTATTTTATGGACAGGAAGATTGAAACTGTGAAAACCGAGTTCGGAGATGTCCGTGTGAAAAAATCAGCGGGCTTCGGTGTGGAAAGAAAAAAAATCGAGTTTGAGGATCTTGCCAAAATTGCTAGGGAAAGCGGGATGAGCATTTCCGAGATTGAGGGAAAAATCAATTTGTGATGAATGAGTTTTGTGGGGCTGATTGGATAGTCCTAATTTCGACTTATACGAAACAATGTCATTCCCGCTCCCCGACTGATGTCATTCCCGCGCTCCGACGCGGGAATCCCTTTTGCAGGTGAGATTGCCGGATCAAGTCCGGCAAT
>DFKI01000027.1:6018-35658 GCA_002373325.1 Treponema sp. UBA3649 | reverse complement strand
AGTCCGGCAATGACATAAGACCAGTCCGGCAAGGACATAAGGCCAATCCGGCAATGACATAAGACCAATCCGGCAAGGAAAAATTCTCGGGAAATTTACAATAAATGTGAAACTCGACATTCGGGCTAATAAGATATCACAGCATGTATAATTTATCAACAAAAAATTCTTGAATTCAGATTGAAAAATCACTTTTGGCTTAAAAAATAAAATTCCTCTTCCAACTTGAATATTTATGTGGTATACTGTATTCATAGATTTCCGGCACATTGTTTTCTCAACGGGACTCTTAGTAGAGAAGAGAATTTTTTAGGAGGTATTGAATGGAACAGGAAGTTATAAGCACCAGAAATAAAAACATAGACTCTGCAATCAGTGAACTGTGCGGAAAACTTCGTAAGAGCGCGGATTCCTATCAGGCAGTGATTTTTCTTGCTGCCATTGATTATGATTTTCCGCTTCTTTCACAAAAGATGAAGGAGAAATTTCCGACGGCGGAGGTGATTGGGACTAGCACGGCGGGTGAATTCTCTGCATCCGGATTTACGGAAGGCTCGTTGATTTTGACCACAATGAGCGATTCCTCAACGAAGGTCAAGGGAGTGTTCATTGACAAAGCGAGCAAATATCCCATCGCGTACAAAAACGACATTGAATCTGCGTTAAAAAGCGTGGGAATCAACATCGGGGATCCGAACTCACACAGGGATGCCTTTGCCATTGAATTCACGAACGCAATCTACAACGCTGAGGAAACCATACTCTCCAATTTCTATGCAATCATCAAAAACGACAAATTTCCTCTTGCTGGTGCGACTGCCGGATATACGGGAAACACGCCGAAAAGTTTTGTGAGCTACAACGGAAAGACCACCCAGGACGGAGCCGTCATGCTTTTTGTCAAAACAAGGTGCAAGTTCGACATCAGGCAGGAAGACATTTTCAATCCCACCGGCAAGCAGATTTATGTTACCAGGTCCGACACAATGAAAAGGGAACTCCATACTCTGAACGGTCGTCCGGCGGCAACGGTTTATGCGGAACAGTTGGGAATGAGTGAGTCAAAGGCGGCACAGAACACTTTTGAAAATCCGTTCGGAAGATTTGTAAACGGAAGCATCCACATTGCTGCCATCGCATCTTTGACCAGCGACAAAAAAATCACCACGTTCGCAAGGGTCACTCCGAATTCCACGCTTGAGATGATGCACATAGGCGACGCTCTTAAAAAAGCCGATGAAACCTGCTCGGGAATCCGTTCTGTAATCCCACGTCCGAAATTCACCCTTTTGATGACATGCATCACGCGAACCATGTATTTTGACCGCTCTGGAATGAAAGGCTCCATAATCGACAAATACAAAAACACGTTCCCCACTTTCTGCGGATTCTCATGCTACGGCGAACAGATTGGAAGGATTCATTGCAATCAAACCCTCGTTTCTTTGGTAATAGGTGACTGATATGGAAAATCTAAATCTTGTAAAAAGCGGACTTGACATCGCGAACATACTCATTGAATATCTTGCGAAAGATGCCTTGGGTGCTGATTTTTTGAAAGACTATCTTTCGAACGTCGGTGAGCAGTCAAATGCGGCTAAAACTCAGAGGGAGGCCTTGGAAAAACTTGCGGCAAGCAGCAGTGCGATCGGTGAGGAATCCAGGAGCATTTCCGAAAACGCAAGGAACAACAACTCTCGTCTTGACTCAATCTTTTCCGCCATCGGTGAGCTGCAGAATTCCGTAAAAAGAATTGAGGCTGATTACCGACAGTACATGGAGCAGTTCAAGGAGCTGATTGCACAGGCGAAGGAAATCAACAATCTGGTGGATTCAATCAAAAACATCTCCGCTCAGACGAACCTGCTTTCGTTCAACGCGTCCATTGAGGCTGCCCGGGCCGGTGTTGCGGGAAAGGGATTCAGAATCATCGCGAATGAGGTCAAAAAACTTTCCGATGACACTGACAAAACGTCCGAGACAATCAAGACGAAAGTTGAAGCTCTCACACATTCCATCTCGAATCTGGAAAAGGATACGCTCAAAAATGCGGATGAGCTTACGGGGCTGAACGATGAGACGGAGGCGACCCTGGAAAAATTCACCAATGTCCGTCAAATCAACTCGCAGAACAACGACAACGTAACTCACGTCACGAGCCGCATTGAGGGAAACATTGCCGACATCAACAAGATGATTCAGTCCGTGAAAGATGCCGACAGCATTAACCGCGCGACACTGGACAATTTTGCCCGATGTGCATCCGAAAACGAAATGCTTTTCAACGACCTGTACTCTTTCGCGTATCAGATTAAGGCAATCTTTGCTGATTTGAACTCGGGAAGCGCTCAGCAAGGGGCATAATCAGGGAAGAAAATCACCGGGGAAGTTCAAGACTATGGATTTTGGACTTCCTTACTGGATGTTCAGGACACTCTCCATTCCGGTTGCCTTGAAAACCTGCGTGCAGAATTCTGACGGGGACTGCACGATTAATTTTCCCCCGTAATTCAGCATGGTTTTGTGTGCCAAAAGAACGACCCTCAGTCCTGCGCTTGAGATGTACTCTATGCCGCTCAAGTCCAAGATGAGGGTTTTTACGTTCGGACTCCTTTCTTTTATCAAGTTTTCCAACTGTATGGAAGTGTTTGTGTCCAATCTTCCCGCCGCCGCAATTTTGATTGTGTTCGTTCCCACCACTTCGTTCAGCTCAAGGCTTTTTCCACCGGTCAGTTCTGTTAAGGTCATTTATCCTCCTCGTCGGTAAAACCGCAATTTGCATACTGGATTCTTCCATAATACCATATTATCGGCGAAGTGTGAACCCTGCCACGCATTTTTGTGAAAGGCAAGTGCAAATCTAAATGAAACTTAGTAAATCATTTTTTAAATGAGGAAACACTTCCATTCACGCCAGGAACTAAAGCAAGCGGTCGCTTGCTAAGGAGTTTTGCTTTGCTCGCAAAGTTCGCATTTTTCTTTCGAAAAAACATCAAAACTCCCATCCCTTTACAATAAGCACGGTAATAGGAATTGGAGGTCGCTTTCGCTCCCTTCCGTGCAAATGCTTCGATGCCACGAACCCTGGCTCCATTACAGCGTTTCCTCAATCAACACCTAATTTTTTCATGCAACATTTACGGCACTTGCCTTATACAGATTCTTTCACTATTGTGATTTGTATTAAAACATACTAACGACACCCTGCCACGTATTTTTAGGGAAGGAAAAAGATGAGATTTTGGAGATAATCTTAAAGCGACGGCCCGGAAACTTGAATTTTACGTGTTTTTCATTGGATTTTTGCTTGACACATTTTCTTTTCGCAATATACTTTAGTTTAGCAAAAGTTTTATGCTAAGGAGTTAGACATGAAAAGGATTTTGGGACTTGCCATGGTTATGACACTTGCTGCTTCAACATTCCTTGCTGGATGCGCGTCAAACAATGCGGCGGAAAAACCTGCTGCTGAGGAGCCCGTGGTGACATCTTCAAGCGAGACTGACATTGCATTCGGTGACTATGCCGCGATGGAGAAATTTTCCAAGAAAGCACAGAACATGGAATTTGAGGCAGATCAGGAAGTTACGATTGACGGTGTGATTTCCATCGGATTCAGCACGGCTTCCATTGGTCAGAGCAAGGACGGAAACTTTGTGGGAACAACGCTTGATGTGACTGGCTGGACTCTGGAGGATTTCCCCGAGGAAGACACACGTGTTAAGGTAAAGGCAAAGCTCGTTCAGGATGAGGAGAACTATTTCTTCTATCTGAAAGCCGATCCGAGCGATGTAAAGGTCGTTGAGTAACAGGCTGGTAAGCTCTATTTCAAGTTTTACAAAGCAATGTCATTTCCGTACTACGATGCGGGAATCTCTTGATGGATGGGGATTATCGGGTCCAGCCCGATAATGACATTAAAAAAAACGCACCTGCCGTAATGACAGATGCGTTTTTTTTGTTCAGATTTTGCTTAGGCCTTAGTCAATCCATGGATTCCGGGTTGTCCAATAAATGCCGTTCCACGTATCAAAAAGATAATAAGCATTCTGGTACTCGATGTAGTACTCCAAAAGCATAATCTGCTTTTTTCCATCCATGATTTTAATCTGACGCTCATCAGGGTTCACCTTGTAGGTCAAGCCAGAGAGCCACTGTTCGCCGTTGTTGTAGCGAAGTCTTTCCTCACTCAGGAATTCAATGGCCTGTTCATCGCCGTAATACATTTTTCCAACAAAGGCATAAGGAACGGGCGGGAGCTCGGTAACATCGTCATAATCAACTCTTACGTCAGCTTCTCCAGGAAGAGTCCAGCTGCTGAGGTAGCGTTTCGATGCCATAGTCGGGTCGTCCAGATCTCCGTGGTAAACATCCTCGTAGATTACAATTCTGCCAGGGGTCGGTACGTCGAAATAAAGCTCCTTTCCTATAAGCTCATCAGTCCAATAGACACCACCCAAACTGCTTCCAATTACCTCTTCAAAGTAAATGCTCTTTGTCTTGGAATCAATTTTACAAGAGACTTTGGAGGAAGCATCCATACTGCTAAACCATACCACGGTCGGTGACTCAAAACAGATTGCCTTCTCGGACCAAATGTCATCACCCTCAAAGAAATAACGCTCATTTGCGACAATTCCCTTTGCGATGGACTGAACTACCGGCGGCACATAGACCTTGCTGTAGTCGATTTTGTATGAGATGTCATACTTTGCGGACTTTGTGTCCAGGGATGTAACATGATCGTAGCATGGGAGCGGGCTTCCGTCATCACCAATTACAGCGATGGAAATGTTTCCGCCTTTTTCGATGCCGGTAAAGGTCACTTCATAAAGAGCCTTTGTCGAATCATACTCACTTGCAAGCTTGAGTTCCGAGAGGGTTGCTCCTGTTTCGTTTCCATTTACAATCAGGTCTTTCACAGCAAGCTTTTTCTTGAGATGATTTGTTCCGAATGAGAGAGTTACATCAGAATCTGTTTTTGAGTATTCGGTCTTTGCAACGGATATATCTGCCGGCACGAAGAATTTCTTTGTGTCAACGCCGTAGGATTTTGACTCAACCACATTCTTACCCTTGTCGCGCACCTCAATTCCGACGGTTCCGTAAGAGAATCTGTCAGGGTCCACGGGAGTGATGGTGGCAATGTATGTCACCGTAGTGGCTGGAGTCGCCGAGCTTCTTGTGGATGCTACATCAACCTTCTCAATGGCGGAAGTCTTTGTGATGGAGAAATCATTTGCGGTAAGGATATAATCAACGCCGCTTACCTTAATCGGGATTGTGGCTGCTGTTATCGTATCGGAGAAAGCGAGCTCTCCCATGGTGACTTCCATCTTGAGCTCCTCACCCTCAACGACCTCAACCGGGTGGTCAAGCTCGTCAAGCAGGGACTCACAGTATGCCTTGCGGATAGGAGCATCCTTGTAATCCTTTGCATATCCGAAGTAGTAGATTGCGTCCTTGAGGTCGTAGCGTGAGTTTCCGCTCTCAAACTTTTCAAGGTAGAGTTCTCCAATCTCGTAGTTGGTAAGAAGAATCTTGTCCTTTACGCCGTTGTAACCTGAAACCTTGCCGTCGGCCTTTTTATACCAGTCAATGGCGGTTTTCTTTTCGCTGATGACAGTGGTTTCCTTGTAGATGTCTCCGATGTCGTAAGCCAATCTTGCCTGCTTCTGATTGCAGTCGCTCGTAAGGCTTGAGTCATATTTTCTTACGGTATCAAAGAGCTCGTAATCCCTCTGCTTTTCATTGCGGGTTTTTCCGGGATATCCGGCATCTGCAACGGCATACACAAATTCCGCCATCTCGCTTCCGGCAAGTTTGTAATCACCGGCGAAATCATCATTGTACTTTTCGACCCAGTAGACCTCACCCTTCGCATAATCACCGATTTCTAGCGGCATGGGACGGACTGCTTTCTGGATGCGGTACAAATCTTCTGCACGTGTATAGGCAAGTGTCGCTTTTGAAATGGCACTTCGTACAGAACTTTCGTCTCCGATAAACGAACCTTCCGGCAGACTTGATTTGATATTGGCAAGGGCTGCACCCACTGATGAAGCACCGTTTGAAGTTACAAAGTTGTTGATTACATCACTGACAGTCTGTGTGTTGCCAAGTCTGTTTTCCACCGCATTCGGATAGACAGACACAAAGAGATCTGCATCTTCCTGGCTTGCTGGTTTTTTCGTCAATTTTTTCGCAAGCTTTTCAATTGCGGAAACATCGTCGCCTTTTTCAATGAGCTTCTGTGCTGACATACATCCTGAAAAAATCAAAGCTGGAAGAAGGGCGAGTGTTACGCAAAGTTTTCTTAGAAATTTCTTTTTCATCGAAATCCTCCATTATATATTGAAATTATACAATACCTTTAATGCTAAATCAATACCAAAATTCCGCTTGTATTTTTGATATTTACAGTTTATCATTCAGAGATGGAACTTTGCGCGTTTATCGAAGCTCTGAAGTTTTATGTAAAAAGTTGGATTACAGGGAGAAAAATATGAAGGGAAAAATCAAGGTAAAAGGTCTTACGGGATCGGGAATGGTCCTGCAGCGGAACAAAATCAACTGCGTGTACGGTACGGCGGAAAGTGGTGCCGATGTGGTTTTGGAATTCCGTGGTGAAAATCATGCCGCGTGTGCTGATGGAAATGGATGCTGGAAGATTGAATTTAATCCGGGTGAGGCGGGCGGTCCTTTTGTGATGACTGTCAGAAGCGGTGAGAGCAGGATTGAGTTCAGCGATATTTTTGTCGGTGAGGTGTGGCTTAGCTCAGGTCAGTCCAACGCGCAGCTTCCCATGGAAAGGATGAAGTTTTCTTATCCCGAGGAAATGGGGCTTCCGCGGAATGATAAAATCCGTGTGATTACGGTGCCGATCAACTGGTCGCTCGATGGTGAGAAAGATGAGATTGTGGATGTGGGATGGCAGTCGAACGCAGATGAGGGAACTAAGGCCGAGGGAATCTGTCCCGGGGTTAAATGGCTTTGCGCGTCTCCTGAGACACTCGGTTCCATTTCGGGGCTCTCATATTTTTTTGCAAAGCGTCTTTCCTCCGAGCTGGATGTGCCTGTGGGAATCATCAACGCAAGTCAGGGAGGCTCACCGATCGCGTCATGGATGAGCAGAGAATCGCTTGAGGAGATGGGAGACAAGGGTGAGTATCTTAAGCGGATTGATGAGTTTGTGGACCCCGCAAATGCCGCCGCAAAACAAAAGGACCTTGCTGAAAAACAGAGCGCATGGAATGATGAGCTTTATGCCGCGTCAACCGAGCCCGATTTTGACTCCGACGAGGAATGGGAGGACGTTCGGATTCCGGGTAATTTCCCCGTAAAAAAGGCAGGTTTCTTTTGGTTTAAAAAGACCATCAGTCTCACAGCCGCTCAGGTCGGGCATTTTAACGCTCATAAGACGTGGCTCTGGATGGGAACAATCGTGGACGCTGACACTGCTTTTGTAAACGGAGTGCAGGTGGGCTCAACCCCTTACTGCTATCCTCCGAGACGATATCCGGTTCCGGCGGGGACTTTGCGCGAGGGAAAAAATCTCATAGCATTACGCGTGCAGAAAAACAGCAGCTTAGGGCCCGTGCGTTTCTTTACTGAAAAACCGTATTTTCTTTTTACGGAAAACGCCTTTGTCGCTCCATGTGTCTCAAGAAATCTTGAGGTGCGGGAGGATTTCCCATGTCCAAATGATGCTGAGAAAATTGATTTGAGCGGCGATTGGAAAATGAAGGTGGACTCTCAGATACGCGACTGTCCCGAGGGAATGTTCTTTGAGTGGCTTCCGACTGCCCTTTATAATTCCATGCTTGCTCCCTGCTTCAATCAGGCGGTCTCGGGCGCTGTGTGGTATCAGGGGGAGTCGGACGCGGGGCATCCTGAGGAATACAGGGGAATGCTTTTGAAGATGATTGAGCTGTGGCGGAAAAAATTTGTCTATGCCTCAAAGGACATGCCTTTTGTAATCGTGCAGCTTCCGAACTGGAGCGACGGATGGAACGAGGATTGTGTGAGCTTGGACGGAGGATGGGCAAACATCCGTCAGGTGGAGTCCGATGTTGCGGATAAAGCCGTGAACGCAGGACTTGCCGTGACGATTGACGCGGGTGAGTGGAACGACCTTCATCCTGAGAAAAAGAAATCCGCCGGAACACGCGCCGCAAATGAGGCCCTGAGGCTCGCTTATGGAAAAAATATTTCGCCCGCTCCAAAGTTTAAGAGCTATGAATTCAAGGAAGATAAATTCCTGATTCGCTTTGACTGTGAATCCTCATCGCTTGCAACATTCAGGGTAAACGGAAAGAGCTCGGATTTAAGGACGGAAAGTTCTGACAAAAGAATTTACGGATTCAGTTTCTTGTGTGAAAAAGATGGAAAAAAATCAGCGTGCGAAACGGATGCTGTTTTGATTGACGGAAACTGCGTGGAAGTTCTGGCGTCGGATGCGGTGGGAAAAATCCTTGAGGTGCGCTATCTCTGGGCAGACAGTCCTGCTCCGGTAAATCTTTACTCAAGGGAACTTCTTCCTGCCGTGCCTTTTAGAATCACGGTTTAGAAAATCGAATAATTATGGAGAAAAATATGAGAATTACAGAAACTGAATTTCCGTACAAGCCAATCATCGAAACGGAGCGGCTGATTCTTCGTCCCATCCGGGCGGAGGATTATCTGGATGCCTTTGAGTGGTGCGGGGATCCGGTCGTAAACAAATACATGCTCTATCCCCTTTACACAAAAGCGGAGGACGTGCGTAAATGGATTGAGTCAATCGACCACAATAATCCCGACGCGTATGAATATGCTTTTGTGGAAAAGGAAAGCGGAAAGGTCATCGGCTCGGGCGGTCTTTACTACCACGAGGATATTGATGTCTGGGCCGTGGGTTACAATCTGCGGCATGACAGGTGGGGCAGGGGATATGTCACCGAGGCAGAGAGGGCAATCATTGAATACGTCAATTCTATAAGGCCCATCCGTGAGCTTCAGGGTGAGTTTGCGCAGGAAAATGTGGGAAGCGGAAAGGTGATGGAAAAACTCGGGATGTCCTATCTGCGTGACGGCGAGTACACAAAATGGGACGGGAGCGCGACTTTCAAGGCATACATCTACTCAAGTCTTGCGGGAAAAAAATCCGCGGATTCTGAGTCGATAAACGGAAGGCCCAATCACCCGGCTGAAAATAAAATCAGAAAAATATCCGAAAGCGACGCACCTTCAATCTGCGAAATATGCTCGGAGGAGATGGGCTATAAATGCTCTCTTTCTTTGGCGCAGGAAAAGATTAAGAATCTGGATTCGAGACGGGAGGCTGTTTTTGTCGCCGAGGTTAAATCGCAGGTCGTGGGATTCGTTCACGTTGAGCGCTACGATGTCCTGTATTTTGAGAGCATGGCGAATCTTCTGGGGCTTGCGGTAAAACGGGATTTTCAAAAACTGGGACTCGGAAAGGCTCTTTTGCTTGCGGCGGAAAAATGGGCAAAGGAAAAGGGAATCAGATTGATGAGACTTAATTCGGGCATAAACCGAACGGACGCGCACGCTTTTTATGAGCATCTGGGTTATGTCTCTGAAAAAGAGCAGAAGAGATTTTTGAAGGCGCTCTGAAAAATCCGGGAGTTAAAATGAAAACAAAGGTTGAGCTCAAGACAAAAAGGCTTACCCTCCGTCCTATACAGATTGGAGACGAAAAGCAGGTTCACGAGTATGCGGGCGACAAGGAAATCACGATGATGTTCTGGCTGCCAAACGACACTTTTGAGGAAACCGCCGACTTTGTGAAACGCAATGCAAAGGAATGGGACTCTCCCGACCAGACCAATTTTGAGTTTGTCATTGTGTACGATGGAAAAATAATAGGTGGATGTGACTGCGACCTTGGACACAGCGATGACCATTCCTATGCGACGCTGGGCTGGATTGTGAATAAAAAATATCGGGGCAGGGGATTCGCTTCCGAGGCTGCAAGTGCCATGGTGGATTTTGCCTTTACAAAACTCGGGGTAAAAAAAGTCTGTGCACAGTGCGATTGCAAAAATGCAGCGTCCTTCGCCGTGATGAAAAAAATCGGGATGAAGCTGGTGAACGACAAAGGGACCCGTACTTATCCAAAGACTGGAATCATCTCGGGTGAGTTTACCTGCGTGATTAGCAAAGGGGAATGGTTTGTGAAACTTGAACGGAAAAGTGATGAGGATTGAAAAGGATCTTCATTTTCCTTAGATTTCCTTGGTTTCGACTTTCAGATCTTCTCGTGTGTTTGTGACCGCAATCTGGAAATCATCTTCGTAAATTATTTCCCCTGGAATCTCGTCCGTCTCCGAGCGGTAAAGTTTGACTCCGTATTTTCTGCACATCGCACGGTAAAAATCCATCTGCTTCCAAATGTCCGTTCCCTGCGGTGTGTCCTTGAACCATGTTGTCGCCCGCTCCTTGTTTCCGCTTTCGTAGAAGGGAGGGACCGGGAGCACTCGTTCAAAATATTCCCGGTTTTTCCAGTACTCGGCAGTCTCCTCGTTGCTCAGCGTCTTTGCGTCCACAAGTTTTCCCACGGTGGTAAAGATTCCTCTCGGCTGCTGTGTGATGTATGCGATGTCCGCCGTGTGTACTCTGAAATATTTCATAATCTTTCCGTGCTTCGTTTTTCAATCTTCCCATAAATCATAGCATGGTAAATCCATAAATACAAGAGTGAAACAATCTGTATAAGACAAGTGCCGTAACTGTTGCATGGGAAATTTAGTGTTGATTGAGGAAACGCTGTAATGTAGGTGAGGTTCGTGACAAGCAGGCATTTGTGCGGAAGGGAGCGACAGCGACCTCCAATTCCTATTACCGCACACCCATGACTGATTGGCACGGTTCTCACCGTAAATGAAAGCGGTTCCTCTTTTAGATTTACAATTCCCAAGTTTAATTCGGATTTGCACTTGCCTTCTACATTTTAGACAATCCCCACTTTTTTATTGCGGTGAAATGTGATAGAATGAAATCAGCTCATTATATAAGGAAGAAAAATGCGGAAGTTTCATGTTGTTTCGGATTACGAGCCGTCGGGAGACCAGCCACAGGCAATCAAAAAACTTGCCGAGGGATTTTTACGCGGAGACAAATATCAGACGCTGAAAGGTGTGACCGGAAGCGGAAAGACATTCACCATGGCGAAAATCATTGAGGCGGTACAAAGACCCACTCTCATAATCAGCCACAACAAAACCCTGTCCGCACAGCTCTACCGTGAGTTCAAGACTTTTTTCCCGGACAACGCAGTGGAATATTTCGTGAGTTACTACGACTACTATCAGCCCGAGGCTTATGTTCCCGCGCGAGACCTCTACATTGAAAAAGACGCGTCGGTAAACGAGGAGATTGACAAGCTCCGTCTTGCCGCAACCTACGCGCTAATGGAAAGAAGGGACGTAATCATAGTTGCGACGGTAAGCTGCATCTACGGACTCGGAATGCCTGACCTCTACAAAGAGATGCGCACCCACGTTGAAAAGGGACAGCTCCTTGACATACAGAAATTCGCAATCAGCCTGATAAACGTGCAGTACCAGCGCAACGACATGATTTTGGAGCGGGGAAAGTTCAGAATCCACGGGGACATAATCGACATCTTCCCGCCCTACATGGAGACCGACGAGGCATACCGCATCGAGCTTGATTTTGACGAGGTGGCAAGAATCAAACGCTTCAACGCAATTTCAGGAGACACAATAGAAGATTTGGACGAGCTCTGGCTTTATCCCGCGAAGCACTTTGTGGTCCCGCAGGAGATGCTCGGTGAGGCAAGCGAAAGGATCCTGAAAGAGATGGGAACCCGGGTGGATGAGCTTCAGTCCATGGGAAAAATGCTTGAGGCCGAAAGACTGAAAACCCGCGTCACCTACGACATGGAGATGCTCAAAGAGATGGGCTACTGCTCGGGGATTGAAAATTACTCCGCTCCGATTGCAGGAAGAAAGCCCGGAGATCCGCCCGCGACGCTGCTCCATTATTTCCCGGATGATTTTCTGTGCATGATTGACGAGGCCCACGTGACTGTCCCGCAGATTGGAGCCATGTACGAGGGAGACCGCAGCCGAAAACAGAATCTTGTTGATTTCGGATTCCGCCTCCCCTCAGCCCTGGACAACCGCCCCCTGAAAGCCGATGAGTTCACGAAAAAAATGAACCAGGTGATTTATGTCACGGCCACACCCAGACCACAGGAAGTAAAGGAAAGCACACAGGTAGTCGAGCAGATAATCCGCCCCACGGGACTCCTTGATCCCATCGTTGAGGTAAGGCCGAGCGAGGGACAGATGCAGGACATCTACCGGGAAGTGCAGGAGAGAATCGCAAAAAAAGAGCGCAGTTTGATTCTGACACTCACGAAAAAAATGGCGGAGGATTTGACCGACTATCTCATGGGGCTGAGCCTGAAGGTTCAGTACATCCACTCGGAGATAGACACATTCGAGCGGGTTGAGATTCTGAAAAATCTTCGCGCCGGGGAAATCGACGTGCTCATTGGAATCAACCTCTTGCGTGAGGGAATTGACCTTCCCGAGGTGAGCTTCATCGCTCTTTTGGACGCTGACAAGATTGGATTTTTACGGAGCACGACAAGTCTCATCCAGATAATAGGACGAGCCGCACGAAACGCTGAGGGTAAGGTCGTGATGTACGCTGACCGGATGAGCGACGCGATGAAAGAGGCCATTGACGAGACCAAGCGGAGGAGAAGCATACAGGAAGCCTACAACAAGGAACACGGAATCACTCCCAAGACAATCAAAAAAGCGGTGGAGGACATCCTTGAGCATCAGGCGGAGGACGCGAAGGAAAATGCCGACGTGGAGCTCGGTGCGTTGCAGAAAAATATGAACCTCATGGTGCCCGCCCAGAGACGTAAAGTGCTTGCGGCGTTGAGACAGGAGATGATGGAAGCCGCCGACAGACTTGACTATGAGGACGCAGCTGCCCTCCGGGACAAAATCATGGAGATTGAGAAGACCTATGGGAAATAAAAGCATGGACGAGACCTTTTTGTTTTTTGACATTGAGAGCGCGAACAATTTTGACGGCGAGGGGCACATCTGCTCTTTCGGATATGTCTTGTGCGACAAAAAATTCAATCTCCTTGAAAGCGAGGACATCGTGATGAACCCGCGTTCCGAATTCGACCCGATTCTTTTTTCAGGAAGGGCAAAATGCACACTGGCTTATCCGCGCGAATATTTTCTTTCCCATCCCGATTTTTCATTCCATTACGAAAGGATAAAAAATCTGCTCACCGCACCCGGACGAAAAAACATCGGTTTCGCGGTTGAGAACGACATCTCATTCATCGTGAGCGCATGTAAGAATTTCAGTCTCCCGCAGATTGATTTCTCCGCCTATGATTCCCACGTCATCGCCGACCGGATAAACAACTCGCACAACGGACTCAGCTCATGGCTCAAATTCTACGGAGTGGACACAAGCTCATTGCAGGCACACAAAAGCAGCGACGACGCGATGATGACGATGATGCTCGTAAAAAAATTATGCGAGACCCAGAAAATGTCGGTCGGTGAATTTCTTGCAAAAAACTTTTTCTCACTGCGCACCGTCGAACAGGAAATCACAAGAAGAAAAGTCAAGGCATACAAAAAAATCCTGCAGGAAAAAATCGCCATGCTCTACAACAGAAGATGCCGCTCTCAGATTCCAAAAAAACTCAAGGGCAAATTCAAGCTCGCGCTCAACACAGAAAGGGATTTCGGACAGATTTACGACATCCATCTTTTGGTCTTCAACAACGGCGGGGAACTTGTGCCGAAACTGTGTCCTGGTTGCACATTCGTCTACGAGGATGAAAGCGGAAAATCAGCGTGGATGAACGATCCCAAATTCTCAAACATAAAATTCATCAGTCTTGGAGAGCTTTTTTCCACGCTTGAAATGGAAGGCTGGGAAATGAAAAAAATTGACGTGAACTCTTTGCCCGACATGTAAAAGGATTCACGCCCGTAGATTTCAGACCGGAAGATTTTCTCCCTGCACTAAATCCGAAATCGCCTTGAGTCCCTTGAGAGTCAGCTCCTTGTCCACAACCTGAAATGCGTCGGTGAGAGGCTTGAGCACTGAGTTGAGTCCGCCTGTCGCAACCACATGGACTGAATCCGGCAAGTCGCCCGTGAGCTTATGCAAATCCTCCTTCACCTGCCTCAAAAGATATTCCACCAGTCCCTTGTAGCCCAAGACGATTCCCGCCTGAATCGCTTCCTTTGTCGTTGAGCCGAGGGAACTTGGAGGAGCCACAAGAGGAACCACGGGAAGCTGGGCTGTGTTTGAAGCAAGCGCGTGTACGGCAGTCCTGAGTCCAGGTGAGATTGTGATTCCCTGGATGATTCCATGACTGTCGGTAACGGTCAGAGTACATGCGGTTCCAAAATCGACTACGACGGTGGGACCTCCCTTGAAAAGATTCCACGCACCCACTGCATTGCAAAGAAGGTCGGTTCCAAGCTCATGGGTGCTCCCCGCCGGAAGACGTACCGGAAGAGTTTGTGAGAGCGCAAGGGACGATGAAATCACATAGGGCTTTTCCTTGCTCAACCTCTGTGCAACCGTGATGAATGGACCCGTCAAATCCGGAACAACGGAGCTGATTATGGACTTGTCAATTTTGTTCAAATCCAGCCCGGCATCCCGCGCGAGTGTGAGCAGAACCGACGTGTACTCATCCCCTGTCCTCTTAATGTCCGACGCAATCCTCCATTGAAAAAGAATCTCGTCCCCGTCAAAAATCGCCGCCACGACGTTTGTGTTTCCTATGTCAATTCCTAAAAGCATAAAATCAATTTCCTTCCATAATAACATCTTGTTAACCGCAAAGAGCCACGATTAATGAATGTCGCTACAAGTCTCCCCTTGCACATTTCAAAAATCTTCTATATTATATCAGCATGGACACATTGATTCAACCTAAAGTTTTAAAAGGATTCAGGGATTTTCTTCCGCAGGATGAAATATTGCGCGCTGGGCTGATTGAAAAGCTCACAGAGACATACCGCTCATACGGATTTGTTCCGATCGACACGCCCGTTTTGGAGTACAGTGAGATTCTTCTTCGGAAAAGCAACGGCGAGACGGAAAAGCAGGTTTTCAGATTCGAGGACAACGGACACAGGGACGTGGGAATGCGTTTTGATTTGACCGTCCCTTTCGCTCGTTTTACGGCAGAGCATAAGGAGGAGCTTTATTTCCCCTTCAAGCGCTATCACATTGCGAAAGTTTGGAGGGGCGAAAAACCACAGGCCGGACGTTACAGAGAATTCGTGCAGTGTGATTTTGACACAGTTGGCTCAGACTCCGCATCCGCAGACTTCGAGATTCTTTCGCTTATGAAAAGTGCCCTTGAGGCGATCGGGGTGGAAAAGATACACATTCACGTAAATCACCGCGGGATTTTCAATCGCTTCCTGGAAAAAATCGGGGCGAAAAATCAGTCGGAGGAAATCCTTCGCAGTGTGGACAAACTTGCGAAAGTCGGTGAGGAAGAGGTGGGACGTGAGTTGGAGGAACTTACCGGCTCCAAGGATTCCGCATCCCAGATTCTGGACTACATCCGGGGCAAGGACGGATTTGAGGAGACCCTTTCTCACATAGAGGCTCTTTCCGGCGGTGAGTGTGACGAGAGCTGGCGCATGAGGGAAATCTACGGAATGATGAAAGCCGCTGGAATTGAGTCCACATATATTTTGGATCCGAGCATTACACGCGGACTTGATTATTATACCGGGGTAGTGTACGAGACTTTCCTTGACGAGCTTCCCTCAATCGGTTCCGTGTGCTCAGGCGGCCGCTATGACAATCTTGCTGGACTTTACATGAAGGACAGGGTTCCCGGAGTTGGTGCGAGCATTGGATTGGACAGGTTGATTGCGGGACTCACCGAGCTTGGCCTTACGGAAAAACGCGGAAGCTATCTTGACGTGGAGATTTACAACGGTGACGCGGCTCTTGCAATCCATTATCAGGGGGTGGCAGGTGCGTTGCGCAAAAAAGGAATCGCGGTGGAGGTTTTCCCGGATGCCGTGAAGATGGCGAAGCAATATGCCGTTACCGAAAAAAAGTGTGTGCCCTGGGGAATCCTCATTTCAAAGGAAGAGGCTGATTTTGGAAAACTCACTTTGAAAAAACTTGCGACGAGGGAAACTTTCTCAGGTCTTTCCGTGGATGAGGCCGCTGAAAAAATTCTTGCCGCAAAAAAATCCTGATTTCAAGGACGCTGATTTTATAGTGGAAATTGTCTAAAAACGAATAAATGTCATGGGAATGACTAAAAAGTATGGTTTGTCATTGCCGGGCTTGACCCGGCAATCTGTAAACATCAATAATAAATACATGGTTTAAGGTTTTTAAGCAGCATCAGGAGGGGGAGAGATGATTGAAAGTAAAAAAACGTGGATGAAAATTTTCACCGTATTCGTAAGCGTTGTTTTATGTTCCTGCTCGAATTCAAAAGATCAGGGCAAGGAAACTGTCTCCCCTGACGCTTCGCTTGCGGTTGAAAATCCTGCTGAGGAAAAAGTTGGGGTTGAGAAAACGGAGCCGGAAAATCCACCCGAAAAGGATTACCTCACGATGGACGAATTTTTGGACACGAGATATTCCTATGAAAAGGGCGGTGTCTCCATTCTTGACGGCGGATACATTTTCGACGTGCCTGAAAAATTTGAAAAACAGGAGGTGATGATTTTCGGAGATGAGGTGGAGTATTTTCCTCCTGAAAAACCCTACACAAAAATCTTCATCGGTTTTATGAATGACGGCGGGGCTCTTAATATCAATTTGCCGGCATCTGTCTTTGAGGAGCGTAATGAGCTTTATCTTGAGGCGGAGCATGACGGAAAAACTTTCACCTATCAGGAAACGAACCCCATAGATTTCCAGGAAGAAACAAATTCGAAAGGCGAGCTTCTGGGCTATCGTGCGTATATCAGTTTTGAAAACCGCAATCTGTACTCAAAGAGCGACAAGTGGAATCTTACTCTCAGGGATTGCCACGACGGAACAATTTTGGCGAGCGAAACCGTAAGTCAAAAACCCTCTCCCTGCGGATATACCGTTTACACAGGCGATCATGGTTATGAATCCCCCTTCGTCGATTCCATAAGCGTAAACAGAAATCTTGAGCCGGGAAAACCCTACCACATGATTTACAAGGGCAAGGGCGGCTCGTTCCCGGTTTTGGAAAAAGGCACGATGATTGTTTTTTCTTATTGCTACTATTATGACGGAAAGAGCAAGCTGCTTTATGTTCCCTTCCTTGGAGTGCAGACAAAGAGCGACGAGAACGGCGTGTGCTCCATTGATTTTTCCATAAAGGAGCCGGGGCAGTACAAGATTGATTTTTATGATGTCGGGACCGGTGAAGTTAATTTGACTTCCAACTTTGATTATCTTCTCGTGAAGGATGATAAGGATTTGAAGTTCGTTGAGAAAAAGGGAACACGCTGGAAGGTCAACTCAAGCGAAGGACTAAGGCTCAGGGATTCTCCTTGGGGTGAGAAAATCGCTCTTCTTGAGGACGGCACGGAACTGATTCAGACCGAAGAGACGCACTATCCCTTCTACGATTTTATAGACGCGCACGGATTTTGGATTCCCGTCAAATATGCCGACAAGACTTTACAAAATCAGGAAAAGGGAAAAAAGCCTGTTTATTGCCTGAATGAAGAAGAGACTGTCGGTTGGGTTTTCTCGGGATTTCTTTCAAATCCTTGACTCATCAAAATCAGCGGGGAGTCCCTCCCATTTTTTTCTTCCCTCCCCCATGACCATGACCTTGGTGGAAAGACGCTTGGCCTCCTCAATGTCGTGAGTCACCATAAGTGCCGTAAAGCCGAATTTATCTTTCAGCGAAAGGATTTCCTCTCCCATTTTTTTTCTTAAGGGTGCGTCCAGAGCGCTCATCGGCTCATCGAGCAAAAGAAGCTTGGGGCGTACAATCAATGTGCGTGCGAGTGCGATTCTCTGTGCCTCACCTCCGCTCACGGTCTCAGCCGACTCATGCAGAAGATGTGAAAGTCCGAAAGGCTCCATAAACTCCCCGGCCAGATTCCGCGCGTCCTTTTTTTTCATTCCACGGCACACAAGTCCGTAAGCCACGTTGTCAAGCACGCTCATGTTGAGAAAAAGCGACGGCTGCTGGAAGACCATCCCGATTTCCCTTTTTCCAGGAGCAAGATTCGTTATCTCCTTTCCGTCCAAAATTATTTTGCCCGGCTCTGATTTTGCAGAAGGAATGAGTCCAGCAATCAGACTGAGCAGAGTTGATTTTCCGCTCCCTGATTTTCCGGTGATGCAATAAAAATCTCCGTCGTCCACGGAAAAAGAAATGTCGAGCAGAAAATTTCCGAAGCGTCTTTTTATCCCGCCGCACTCAAAAAAACTCATCCCTCATTTCCCCCTTTGGCATTTGAAGATTTTCCTCTATTTTTTAAACTGATTTTTGAAAGGGCAAAAACAAGCGCGCATAAAAATCCGAGAAGAAGTCCCGAAGCCGAGGCCTGCGCAAACCTGTACGCCCCAGCAAGCCTGTATGTGAAAAGCGACAATGTGTCGAATCCCTGCACTCCGAGCACAAGGGGCAAGGTCGCGTCCCCAGAGCTTATGGCAAAAGAAAGTCCGAACGCGCTCAGGATTCCCCGCTTTGAGTAAGGAAGCACAATCCTGAAAATTGAGTCCAAGGGATTTTGGGAAAAAAGTCTCGCGCTGTCAATCACGTTTCCGGGAACTGCGCAGACATGGGGATGAATCTGCCGGTAAGCAAATGGCCATGAGAGAGCCGTCTGGGATGCAATGAGCATGAGGAAAGAGCCATGGGGAAAAGCGGCCCGCATTCCGATTCCGATTGTGACCGACGAGACTGCCGCAGGAAGAATTGGGATGAGCCGGGCAAGGACATTTTTTCTGAGCGGAGAAAACCTGAGAAAGGCGGAGTAAAAAAATCCTGTCGCGGTACAAAGCGTGGCGGTAAAAAAAGCACAGACCAGAGTGTTCCGTAATGCGGAGGGAAATCCGCGGGATGAAAAAAGACTTTTCCATGTGTCAAAAGTAAGAGCTCCCTTTTTTGAGACAAAGGACGAGATGAAGACCGAAAGGAGCGGAAGGACAAAAAACACGGCGATTAAAAAAATCAGCGCGGCAAAAAAAACAGATTCTTTTGCGGAGAATTTTTTTACGGCGTAATTTTTCTCAAGGCTCACGGAATCGTTATGCTCGCTTTTTTTTCCGGCGTACTCCCAGAAAGAGAGCAAAATCAAGACGGACAAAGTTTCAATCACCGAGAGAAATGCGACCTTCTGAAAATCCAGCTCGATTCTTCCCGCGTGAAAGATTGCGAGTTCCAGCGTAGTGCCTCCGACCGAACCGAAAAGCAGGACAATCATAAATGAAAAAAAACAGAAGATGAAAACAGGGATGCAGCCGGAGATGATGGCGGGAGCAATCTGCCGGAGAGTGATGGTAAAAAAAATGCGGGACGATGAGGTCCCCAAAAGACGCGCGGCATTTTCCTGGGATTTGTCCACTGTGCTCCATCTGTCGGCGACGCTTATCATCACGAGCGGAAAATTGTAGAATCCCTGGGTGAGGACGACTCCCGCGAAAGAATACAAATATGGAAAGGGAGCTTCCTTCAGCGAAAAGACTTGCATGAGGATCCTGTTGAAGATTCCGTTCATGCCGAAAGTTGAGATGTAGGCAAGGGCTACAATCAACGGGGGGATGCAGAGAGGGACGGCACCGAAAGACCGCAGGAGACTCCGTCCGAAAAATCTTTTTTTGGAGACAAAATATGCGGCGGGGATTCCGATCAGGGCTGCGAGTGCGGTTGAGAGAATCGCCTCCTCAAAAGTGTATGCCGTTATGCGGATTATCTGAGGGACAAGACGGACTTTCCCGCTTCCTTTAAAAAGAGGAGAGACCGCCTTTAAATATGGGATGAGAAACGCTGCGGCTGAAAGTAAAAAACAAAGGAGGCCGAATGCCGCGAGCAATGTGAATGTCAGTTTGCGATTTCTGAAGACTTTCACTTTCTCAAGGATTTTACCATGAGGCAAGCTGACCCATGATTTTTTCAGCGGCATCATTTGTCGCCTTGCTGTCAGTCACCAGGGTCTTTTCAGGAAGAGGCGCCGCGACCGAATAACTTTCCGGCATCTTGACCTTTGAGTTTACGGGATACATCCACTGGGTGAGCGGAAGCGTGTTCTGGGCTTCCTCGCTGATTAAAAAGTCCATGAATGCCTTTGCTCCCTTGGGATTCGGGGCGTTCTTCAAAAGTCCGTAGCCTTCGACCTGCTCCACGTGTCCCTCGTCAAAAATCAGGGTGACAAAGCGGTGGTCATTCTCATACTCAACGTTGTACGCGGGGCTTGTCGTGTAGCTTATGCAAAGAGGAGCCTCCCCGTTCTGGAACATGCCCCATCCCTCGCTCCATCCCGAAGTCATGGAAAGAATGTTCGGCTTGAGCTCCTTCCAGAAATCCATGCAGCGGTCACCGAAAACAGCTTGTGTCCATGCCACGAATCCGAGTCCAGGTGTTGACGTGCGAGGATCCATCAGGATGATTTTCTTCCTATAAACATCCTTTGTCAAATCAGCAAGGGAAGCCGGTGCGGGCACGCTTGACTGAGTGTCGTAAATCATCGCGAAGTGTCCGAAATCATAGGCGGTAAGGAGTCCGTCGTTTCCAAGCTCGGACTGAACCTCTGGCGAAACGATTGACGAAGCGTCTTTTGGTGTGTACGCCTCAAGGATTCCTGAGTCCTTTGCCCTCTGCACAAGATTCTGGTCGATCCCCACAATCACGTCCGCCTTAACATTGTCCTTCTCAAGAACCGCGCGTGTGAAAGCTGCGACCGCATCATCGCATGAGACGAAATTGACCGTGTAGCCAGTTTTTTCCTTGAAGATTTTCGCAAGCTCAGGTCCGGGCCCCCACTCACCCGCAAAGCTGTCGTAAGTGTAGACCACAACCTCTGAAAGACGAGGGTCCGCTGATTTTTTGCTGCAGCCCATAGTGACCGATGCAAACACTGAAATGATTGAAATAAAAATGATTGATGAGATGAAAGTATTGCGTTTCATACTTCCTCCGCCGGTATTATCCGGATCAGGTTGCGAAATCCGTGCGGACTTCGTGCGGGTATAATCTCAGGCACCCTAAGGCACCACCCCGGTATGGTCATCCATTATACACAAAAACAAGATTATGTCAAATGGTCATAAAAATCCGTGCAGAAGACAAGTACGAATCTGAATCAAAGCCAGGAATTGTAAATCTAAAAAAAAGTTTTCATTTACGGTGAGAACCAAGGTGCCGTCAAAAATATGATTTGTCATTGCCGGACTTGATCCGGCAATCTATAAAACCTTACAATACAACGATATAGATTATCGGGTCAAGCCCGATAATGACATTTTTCTTACTTTTTGACCATCCTAAAAATCACCGATTCTAATCGGTGATTTTAATCTGCGATTTACCACGACGACGAAAGAATCTCGTCGGCCATTTTTTCAAGCGCGGTGATTGTGTCCCGGGTGACTGCGGTTTTTATCGTGACCTTGTTTTCTAGGAATGTGATTTCCCTGCATCCCTCGAAAAGCGATGTCATTCCCTTTGCGGCGACAGGTGCCCAGCTTCCGTTTTCAATCAGGCCGATTTTGCGCTTCTGGAAATTTCTTTCCGTGAGCAGACTGATGAACTCCTTCATTTTCGGGAACACGCCTCCGTTGTAAGTTGTGGTCGCAAGGATGATTTTTCCATAGCGGAACGCATCCTCAACGCACTCGTAAATGTCCTCGCGGGCAAGGTCATTCAGGACAACCTTCTGGCATCCCTTGTCAATCAGAGTCTGCGAGATTTTTTCCGCGGCTGATTTTGTGTTTCCGTAAACCGATGTGTAGAAAACCGCCACGCCCTCGCTTTCCACTCCGTAGCCAGACCAGATGTTGTACGTGTCCATGTAATAGGAAAGATTTTCATCAAGCACGGGACCATGCAGCGAGCATATTCTCTTGATGTCAAGGCCGGAAATCTTTTTGAGCAGAGCCTGAACGTTCGCACCGAATTTGCCGACGATTCCAAAATAATAGCGACGTGCCTCACATGCCCATCCATCAGGATCCTCGTAATCAAGAGCGCCGAATTTTCCGAAAGCGTCGGCACTGAAAACGGTCCTCTCTTTTTCCAGATAGCTCATTATGACCTCAGGCCAATGCACGTTGGGAGCCGTGACGAAACACAAGGGACACTCCCCCTCGGACGCGCCAAGCTCAAGTTTCGAGCCCTCACCCACGACAATCTGACGGTCTGCAAAATCAGTTCCGAAAAGATTTTTCATAATAGAAAATGCGACCTTTGACGCGACGATTTTCGCCCCGGGATATTTTTCCGCGAAGGTCTTTATGTTCGCGCTGTGATCCATCTCCATGTGATGCACCACAAGAAAATCCGGCGTTCTGCCACCGCAATCTTTCAAGACCGACTCAATGTTTTTAATCCACTCATCCCCGAACCTTGCGTCAACGGAATCCATCACGGCAATTTTGTCGGAAATCAGCATGTATGAGTTGTACGCCATTCCGTTCGGAACCTCAAACTGTCCCTCAAAAAGATCGATGTCGTGATCGTTCACTCCGATATATCTGATTACATCACTTATGTGCATAAGGCAAGACGCTCCTCAAATAGTTTTTTGTCACACTGATTTTATAACGAAACACGGCAAAAAACAAGTCCCCGGGAATCAACAAAAAAAACGCTAATACATTCATCCGGGGATTCCGAAAAAGAGAAGAGGGAATTGAGATGAAAATACTGCCTTTTGATGAATCACTGCGACTTACAAACAACGACGGCTCACTGGAATTCTTTTTTCTTGGGACAGGAAGCGCCTTCGTAAAACAAAATTTTCAGAATAATCTTCTCATCATAAAGGGGGATGATCATCTCCTTGTTGACTGCGGATCCCAGTGCCCCATCGCGTTTCATAAATATAAGTCCGCGATTATGAAAGTGCAGAATGTCTTTATCTCCCACTCACATTCAGACCATGCGGGCGGAGTTGAGGAACTTGCGCTCATGCACAGATACGTCACAAAGACCCGTCCCAAAATCTACATAAACGACTCGTACAAGGAACTGCTCTGGAACGAAACATTGAAGGGAGGACTCAGCTATGGTGAGAGCCGTGAGACCCCGTACAACAAGGATGTTCCGGGACATTACCTGAGCTTTGACGATTACTTCGAGCAGATAAAACCGCGTCCGCTCTGCCTTGTTCCGCGTCCGATGTGGGAATTCAGATGCGGATCAATCAACGTGAAATTCTTCCGCACCATGCACATGCCAGACGGAGTTCCATCGTGGAAAGAAAGTGCTTGGAGCACGGGAATCCTCGTTGACAACAGAATCCTCTTTCCCGCCGACACAAGATTCGACCCCGAGCTTCTCTCCTGGATTGAGGCATCCTATCACCCCGAGTATATTTTCCATGACTGCCAGAGCTACACGGGCGGAGTCCACACAAGCATCGACGAGCTCAAAAGTCTGGATCCTGCAATCAAGAAAAAAATCTTTCTCTGCCACTACGCCGACAATTTCGTGAACTACGACGCGAAGGAAAACGGTTTCGCAGGAATGACACAGCCCGGAGTCTACTACAACTTCGACCTCAACTGATTGTCCACGAAATCCGAAAATAGGATTATGAGACTCAAAAAAACACTTTCATTTCTCGCAATGATTTTTTCAGGACTCGCCTTTTCACTTGAAATTTACAGGCCGGAAAATTACGGACACATGAACGACATTCCCTGCCTTCTGGAAATCACCGACATGGACGGAAACGACGCGAGCGACAAAATCATCTCACTGAACATGAGCTGGTACTACGACATGCAGACAAAACCGCACTGGACGCACAACTATTACAAGGGATGTTTTCGCGGAGGCTCGGTCCTGCACCTTGAGATGATGGAAGGAACATACCTGATTTCTGTACGCACCCCGGTGGAAATGCAGGACGGAATGATTCTGGAAAACGACGGTGAGTGGATCTCAAACTCCTTCGAGTACAAAACAGGAAGCCCTGCCCTCAAAGTGATTTTCGTAAGTCCCACGGCAAATCAAAACGGATTCTATACCGGCGGCTGGCACGTTGATTACAGGGCACCGAAATTTTTCAAATACACAAAGCCTTACAGAACAAGATGAGAAAAAAACACCTCCTGCACCTTCCGATGCAAGAGGCAAAAAAGAGGAATTCCGGGGAAATCAAGAACGCTCAAGGTCCTGGACCTCCCCATTTTATTTTCAGCACTTATGCTCAGAATAAACTCTTACGCACACGGAAAGCACAGGCACCTATATCAGATGCGTAAGACTTTGAAACAGTTATTGTGGTAATTTCAGACACTGCCCTGAAAGAAGTTGAGTAGGAACTGCCCCCAGACGTAATGAGAGTTCCGTCGCTCTTCTTTACGGAAAACTCCGCATCAAGCAAGCCTGAGGCATCGTCTATGCCGGTAAAGTTCGTTGCTGTATCGGAGTCCACAAAGTAGATATAATAATAGGTTCCGGGATTCGTGATGAATTGGTAAGTCATGCTCTCCTCCTCATCTGCCTGAAGGAACGGAACATAAGTATACTCGCCGCTTGCAACGTTAGTACTATATGATGTATACACCTGGCACACGGGAATTCCCGGAAGGAGCGGAAGAAGCTCCACGTATCCCGAGAGACTTCCCTTTGAGCTGTCAGGGTAGCAGCCGAACTTGAGCTGGGAAGCATGATAGCTGTTTTCCCTGATGGTCGTAGAACTGTTCACGTAAACTTTCAGAGAGCCTGTGTAGCTTGTGTTCTTCGGTGAGAGAGCCACATAGTCAACATTTCCGTCCGCCTTGTGGTATACGGCCTTAGTTGACTCAACAATGTTGCCTTTAGAATCCACCAGGACAAAGCCGTCAGTTTTATCAAGCACGACACCGGAAGCCGGCACAATCTTTTTTACGTTCGTCCCCGATTCTGTGCTTACGCTTAACATCTGGCTCTGGGCATTTACCGCATTGTTGTACGTGCAGTCAGACGCTCCTGTAAATTCCGTGTCTCCGCCCCACTCGAAGATAAAGTCAGTGTCAGCGCTTCCATAGGGAATCTGACCAGACTCCACCTCATCAATGAGATTTCTGTTGTCGTAGAAAGCGGGATGTCCATAGACTTCCTCAAACCATGCGGGAGCCGCACCGAGACTTACAGAGTAATCCCTGAGAACTCTCCATTTGGTCCCCTGCTCCAGTACCGTACTGTCCGCCGTATATGTGTTTGCGGAATAAGGGTCTGAGGGGTCGGTTGACGCAGCGTCATGGAAAGTGAACGAAAGACTCGCACTCTCCCAGGCTGATGAAGATGGTTTTAAAACCTCAATCTTAAAGATTTGTGAGAGCCTTTCTGAAAGACTTGAGTCGTATTCACCGCTAGGAGACGAAGGAGCTCTTACATTAAAGCGAACCTTTCTGTCAGGCAAATCAGTGTAGCCTGATAAGCCTACGTCCCATTTTGCCGCATAGCTTTCCGAATACAAATTTACCAAAGAAGTCAAACTGGAGTCCGAATTGGAGACCGTAAGATATTTTACAAGAGAATCCGTGGTCTCACCCGCAAGCAAGTTTCCATCACATGCCAAAACAGCAAGACCGTTCTTGTAGCGGAGCTTCGTGGCGTCAACAAGAAGGGCGATTTTATTCGTTGCCACAGCGCTCATGTCAAGCCGATACTCAAAGGTATAGTTTGTAGAAGAATATGAGGTAGACTCAAGCACATGAAGCAGGGTCTTAGAAATCTCCCCGTCATGCTCTGGATAATAAAGCGAGTTCTTTGAATTGCTTTTTAGGCGGAAAAATGTGAGCGCATTCTCCACGCTGCCTTCATCAAGATCAAAATCGCAATTGAATTGTACCTTGACATCCAGAGTATTTGTCGCTGCATTGATAACAGAGCCGGATGAATCTGAGAGAGAAACACTATAGTCTCTTAAGCCATACGCACTGGTTACTCCGTAGTTTCCTGTATAAGCATCCTTTTGCTGCGAGAAGTCCGCTGTCGTTCCGTCAAATCCCTGCACGCAGGAAACAAAGCCCAACGCAAAGATGGAAAGTGAAAGAACCAGTGGTCTGAAAGTTTTTTTCATAATTTTCATGCCTCCTTAATCCTAACGAAGATTGACATAACCGCTGACATCTCCTTTCGAAACATTTTTGAAGGTTCCGAACTTGAGCTGCCTTGGATGAGCCGCGTTCTGAGAGAGTGTCGTGCCGCTTCCAACCCAGAGTTTAGGTTGTGAAGAACATGGCATTTTTGTCGCAATGTAGACCGTGCGTAAAGAACCGTCCGCATTCTTCACAAAGCTTTTCACAGACTCAATCTTTCTGTTATAACTGTCCGTCAGGATAAAATCCTCGTAGGTAGAAAGTGTTGCTCCAAGCCTGGTAGAGACCTCGAATGTGTAGTAGTCTCCGACGGAGTGAAGTCCGCCACCGTAGGTGCGTTCTTCGGCTGCCTTAGTGCTATATGAGACAGACAAAAGACTTATCTGTGCAAGCTGAATGTCATATTCATAGAAAGTACCAGAAGTCCATGCAGAATCAGCAGGATCGGAATAGTCGCTCACAATGAACTCAGGCTCATCCTTGATGAAATTCAGCGTCGTGCTGGAGTAAGGTTCCTGAAGATATTTTGAACCTACGGAAAGAATCTCAGTCAAAGCGACGGCAGGATGTCCGTATACCTTCTCAAGATTCTGGGGAACAGAAATCTCCGGAATCTCAAAAACGAGCCCAAGGATTTTCGTACCGTATGGGAGAGATCCTGTAGTTGCCTTGTACGCATAGCTCGAAGAGTCGTAAGTCCAGTCCAGGCTCTGATCTTCCGCCACGGTAGATTCAGGCAATGCGACACGGATTTTCGCACAACGCTTCAAAGTGTCGGAAAGAGTCTCATCATAGACTACAGAGCCGGATTCGTTCGGTACGCCGGTAGCAGGAATCCAAATGTCATAGCAACTTCCATCAGAGGAGTTCTGAGTGATTGATAAAAATCCTAAAACCTGAACGGGAGTGTAGACATAATTGAATGTCTCCGGATAATTATATCCCAAGGAATCGGTCGCCGTACCGTCATTCTTCTCAAACACCGAAATGTAAGAGACGAAACTGTCCGCTGCCTCACCGAAAACTTTGTTGTTGTTCAGATTCAGGGGAAGATTTCCCGACACATCGCGAAGTTTTGTGGCATCAACAACAACGGCTATTTTGTCTGTAGTAACGGACTCAGCGTTTATCTCGTAAGAGATTGACGTAGCAACACCGTCTGATATTATTGGATCATACGAATCAGTGGGTCTTTCGCTCACAGTGACAAGACTCTTCTCAAGAACCGCGTCATGTATGGGGTAAAAAAGTTCATTGTCCGTATTGGTCTTGAGACTGTAGAAGGTTATGGCAGAGTTAAGGCTCTCCTTGTCAAGTTTTGTCTTTGTGTAGACAGAGAGGCTCACGTCAGAATTCTTTTGGGCTGAATCCAACGAAGTCGTTCCAAGCACAATGGCAGATGAATATCCATCCTCAGATGAATAATCCAAAGCTTTCAAACCAAGGTCTGCGTTCAGCTCCTGCTTTTTTTCCTCATAGTTCGCGGTGGTTCCGTCAATGTCGGGAGCACAGGACGCAAGCATGAGGGAGGCACAGGAAACGAGAGAAAGAAGCGCAGCCGCTTTATTATGTCCCCGTTTTATGTTTTTTTTCATTCCATTCTCCTTGATTAGAACATCACGCAAAGGTCAAGACCAAATCTTCCGGCTGTAAAAAAGCTTGTGAAACTTCCTGAGTAATATGCGTCGAGCTTCACGCTGTCGGAAATGAACCATGTGGTTCCGAGGCTGAGAGAAGTTGTGGTGGTAGAAGGAGCTCTGTATGTGACGGTCTTGCTTTCCGTTCCGCCTGCTGCAACATTCACAGTCTTATATCCTGTGACATTTCCAAACTTATCTGTATCTTCTCTTGTGGTGACAGTGTTGATGTTGGCGTTGGTAACGGTAGTAGTATCCCACTGATAGGAACCGCGCTCCACATGAGCTCCGAGGTTCAGGTTCAGCTTGCCGGGGTTTGCCTTGTAGACGAGACCGATGGCATAGTCCGGTGCGATTGAAGTCGTAAATGAATTAGTGTTCTGATTACCAGCACCATTTACAGTTGTTTTCGTTACAGTCTTGGCTCCGGTCGTCTTGTTAAGCGTCGTTTTGGTAGTCGTGTATGTGTATGTGTCAGCCTTGTCATCAGAGATTCCCACACCAATAGCGGCTGAGACCTGGGCTTTGAGAGTGAGGTTTTCGCCAAGATCAAAGTCACAGATGAATTTCGGAGTCAAAGTGTTTGCAAAGTCGAAATCTGAGCCCGGTGCTGCGGAATAGTCGTTTGTCGTTGTCGTAGTCTCGGTGGCTGTCTCATCCACTTTTGTATGAGTCTTTGAGCGGTTCCATGCTTTGAACCATATCCCGAAAGAATCCGTAAATGCGAGGCTCGGCTTTATGACTCCAAGTCCCGGAAGGCTAAGTCCAAGCTCGAACTCAAGTCCGGGAGCCAAGGTCTGCTGGATGTCCGTAAGAGACGCGTTGATTTTTGTCGTGTCGGCTCCGTTTACGTTTACAACATTGCTGTAGTCATTTGCGTGTGTCGTATTGTACCAGCCGAAAGAGACCTTGTTGAGCTTCGCATAGAAATCAACGGCACCAAGATTTTCCACGCCAGCACCCTTGAAGTTCACGGTAAATGTGTTGTACTGATCAAAATTCTGGATGTTGTCGTATTTTTCTGTCGTCCTTGTTCCTGTCGGCGTGTCGTATTTGTCGGATGAGGTTTCATAAGTTCCTGCTCCCCAGTCTCCTTGTGCCGCATTAACGATGTAAGCTCCGTCATAGAAAGTCCAGTCTGCATCCCACAGAATCTGAGCGCCGAAGACACCGAAATTCAAGCCTACACCAAGAGTGTTATCAAATGCTGAAGATGAATATCCATCAGCAAGTGTTTTTTCCTCATCGATGTAGTCAATGTTCACTCCGTCAGTCGTGCCGTAGGTTTTTGTCACTCTTGCACTGTCAGAAAGGCTTCCGCTGTTGTTCCAGCTGTCATAGACAGAAATCCAGAGTGAATCCGAAAACCAGTTTCCGAAACCGGCCTTAAAGTTGTATGGGTCATCAAACTGTGCGAAGACAATGCCACCCTCACCTTTTTCAGTTCCGAAAGCAAGGTTGTCAATCATGTCGTCACCAATCAGACCGGCTGTGGCCTTGTTCACTTCCGATGTCTGAGCTGAAACAAAAGCCGCGCAAAATGTTGCCGCAGCAAATGCCAAGATTCTCTTTTTCATTATAGATTCTCCTTTTGAGATAAAACTAAGATGTGGAATTTTCGGGGAATTTGATTTTCCTCATTTTTTCCATGAAAATCATCTTAATCTAACTCAAAGTTTTGTCTATAACTTTTTTTAGATTTTCTTTAAAATTTGTTAAAAATATACCCCCCCCCCCC
>DFKI01000027.1:0-5952 GCA_002373325.1 Treponema sp. UBA3649 | reverse complement strand
TACAGAATACTAGTACATAATTCTATGTCATCAGCTTTGTGTCAATCACCTCAGCACAATCCTCACGCTCTGTATTCTTCTCGCGCTCTGGTCCTCCACCACAAAAATAATCGACCCGAATTTATACACAGCACCCACGGGAGGAAGCTCGTCAAAACGCTCCAGAAGCCAGCCTCCCAGAGTGTTGTAAACCTCGCTCTCAAGATTCAACTTCAGAACATCATTCACGTCATCAATCTTCATGTCGCCCGGCACAATGAACTCCTTTGTCCCAAGCACCGTCACCCTTTTTTCAGGAGCCACGTCGGTAGTCCCGTACTCATCCGTAATGCGACCGAACACGCCGCGGAGTATGTCATCCATCGTCACGATTCCAGATGTGCCCCCGTACTCATCCACCGCCACGGCAAAATTCTCATGCTCCTTTTTGAAGGTCCTGAGCAATTCCACAGCCGAAAAAGTCTCCGGGACAAAGAGCACGTCGCTCATGCAGATTCTCACAAAATCGGGGCTCCTCTTGATTTCAGGAACCGCGAACAAAACCGACTTGTAATGCAGCACGCCCACGACCTTCTCAGGATTTCCGTCAATCACAGGAAGCCTAGAATACCCGGATTTCGCGAACACTTCCACAACGGAATCCACGGAGTCGCTCACGTCCACATAGCACACAAGCGATCTGTGCCGCATCATGTCATGCACCTGCAAATCGGAATAGTCGAAGATTCTGTCAAGCATGGCCTTCTCGTCCGCCTCAAGAGTTCCCTCAATCCGGCCCAGGGTAAGCAAAGTCTTCAGCTCCTCCTCGGTGACAAGCGGCTTCTTTTTTTTCATCACCGTCCTGTCAAAAAAATCAAGGAACGCGGAAATCAGGTCAAAGAATTTTACGAGTGGAAAAAGAAGGAGCTGAATGATTGAAATCATCGGTGCGGAAAAAGAGGCGCACTGTTTTGACCTTACGGCGGCAAGTGTCTTCGGAATAATCTCGCAGAAAACAATCACAAGCACGGAAACAATCGCAGTGCTTAAGCTCACCGCAGCCCCTCCGAAAATCCTCACGGTAAGCGCCGTCGCAAGTGAAGAAATCAAGGTCGTCACAAGATTTGTTCCTATGAGCACGGTGGAAATCAGACGGTCCAGATGAGTCTTGAGCTTATAAATCTTTCCCGCGTTTTTTTCTCCGTCCTTCATCATCTGCCGCACGGTGATTCTTGAAAGCGATGTGAAAGCAGTCTCAGATCCCGCAAAAAATGCCCCGCAAAAAAGAAGGACTATCTCGGCAAGAAGAGAGACCAAAATAAAAACAAGGTCATTCATGCTCCGCCTCCTCCTCGCCGATTTTCTGAATCCTGATTTTAGCGACACGCTTGTCGTCCATGCGCATCACGGTAAATTTAAATCCCTCGCGAACGACCGACTCTCCCTCCGAAGGAATCCTTCCGAGCACCTCGCTGATATACCCCCCCAGAGTCTCGCAGTAATCCGACGAAAGACGCATACCAAGCTGCTCGTTCAAATCAACAAGGCGCGCCTGTCCCTCAACCTCGGAATGTTCCTGATTTTTTATCACCACCTCAACGCGGCGTGCATAGGGTTTGTACTCATCCGCGATTGGGCCGAAAATCTCCCGCGCAATGTCCTCGCTCGTAAGAACCCCGTCGGTCCCGGAATACTCGTCAATCACCACGGCCATGCTCTGATGATTTTCCTCAAGCATCTGCTGGATTCCCGACATCTTTTTTGTCTCAAGGATAAAAAGAGGAGCCCGCATCACATTCTCCACGCGGAAGTTCTCCACGCCTCCCTTGTAAAAAAGCAGGTCCTTGATGTAGAGGATTCCCACAATGTCATCGATGTCGCTCTTGTAAACCGGAAAACGTGAGATGCGGTATTTTTCCGAAAGCTCAATAATTTCCTCATAAGTTGATTTCGTGGAGATTGCCTTTATGTCCTTTCTCGGAGTCATAATGTCACGCGCGGACAAATCGGTAAATTTAAAAACACGGTGCATCATGGTCTTCTCGTTTTTCTTGATTACGCCCTGCTCGCTTCCCACGTCAATGAAGGTCTTGATTTCCTCCTCGGTGAAGCTGACTTTTTTTTCCTTCGTGTTGATTTTGAAAATCCCGAGCACAAAACGGGAAACGGACGTGAAGATAAAAACAAGGGGCGAAAGAATCACCTCAAGCACCTCAACGAATCCGCTCGCGAAAAAAGCGATGGGCTCAGGATGATGGGTCGCGATTGTCTTAGGCGTTATCTCACCGAAAATCAAAAGCAAAATGGTCGCCGCAAAAGTCGCGATTCCAATTCCCGCGTTTCCGAAAATCCTCAGCGCGATGTACGCAAGAATTGAAGAGATGATTATGTTCACGATGTTGTTTCCGACAAGAAGCGTGTTGATGAGTTTTTCCTTGTCGTTAAGGAGCCTCAGGACCCTTGCGGCACGGCGGTTCTTTTGATTTTTTAAAACACGCACGCGAAGTTTGTTCACGGAAAGAAAGGCACTCTCCGCGGCTGAAAAAAACATGGAGAATAAAATACAGACGACGGCAATCACAATCAGAATCAGGAAGTCCGAATCCATCTTCATATTCATCTCCATTAATTACCGCCGTAAAGTTTTTTCATTTTTTGAGTCTGCTCAATCATCAGGGAAATGTCGCCCGAATGTTCGTTGGATGGATCCGAAGCGTAGGACTTTTCCAAAAGCTCAAGCATCCGGTCAAAATCCGTGCTCCCCACAAGAGGATAAAGATACGCCGCATAATAATACGCGTGAAATTTCTGAGTCCTGTCCAGATGTCCGTTTTCAGCGAGCGACACAAATTTCTCCGCCGCCTCATCCACGGAATCCTTGGAAAGCATTTTGTAAACATCATCAAATGTCAGCTGCAGCTCGTACTTTCCCAAAAGGCCGCTGATGTTTCCCGGATCCAGATTCGGAATCTCCCGGCATAGAGGAAGAAGCGGTCTCCTGATTTTCTCATCCGTCGCCTCATAAAGAGCATCGATCGCGCGCACCTTGTCGGTACCCTCAGTCTTACGCACCTCTGAGACAAGCGAATCAATTTTCCGCGTCTCATTTTCCGTCTCATCAATCGCGCTCAGCAGTCCCTCGACCGAAAGACTCTCCGCATTATAAGGAACCTCGGCAAGATAATATCCTTCGCGTGAAAGAATCAGCATGGAAATATCACCCTGAATGTCATAGTCCAGCATCATCGCGGATTTCTCTTTGCCTTCTTTTTCCAGATCCTCGGCGGATTTTTTTCCGATCTCCCCAGACGAAAGATACATGTCCGCAAGCACGTAGTTCTTACCAGCCACAGACCGGAACTTTCTTGAGGCAAGCACTTCATCTTTAAACTTAGACGCAAACTCCGTCTCCGCAGCCGTAAAAAGAAAAATATTCTTACCGTTTTTTTCCGCGGCGACTTTGGCATCCGAAAGACTCGTATACCATTTTCCACCACAGGAGCACAGGGCGAGAGACAATAAAATCAAGGGAATGCAAAACGCAATTTTTTTTTCTGAAAGAATCAATTCGGTCACCACTTTTTTATAAAGTAAACCGGCAGGACAAAATCATCCCGCCGGCTCCGTTTTTTTAAGCAAAATATTCCACGCCCGCACGGAAGAGATTCTGGCATGAACTTTCGGACTTGCGGTTCTCAGGATAAGAGGCGATGTTCTTAATCAGATTCTCGTCCCCACCGTTCAGGGCATTTCCTACGGTTCTCTCGCTGTGTCCCATCTTTCCGAGCACGTGTCCGTCTGGGCTTGTCAATCCCTCAATGGCGAACATGCTTCCGTTCGGATTGTCTGGCTCCTCCATTGTCGGAAGAACATGGCCTGACTCATCCACGGAAACATACTGAGTGAACACCTGTCCGTTTTCAAAGAGTCTCTTCGCAAGATTCTCTTCCATAATAATGCGTCCCTCACCGTGGCTCACGGGAACCAGATGGCAGGCAGCGTCCAGAACCGACTCGTTCAAAGCCCATGGACTTGCGGCACTTACCACGCGGGTTCTCACCACACGGCTGATGTGTCGTCCCACGGTGTTGAACGTAAGGGTCGGCATGTCGGCGGAAGGCTCACGGATTTCACCGAAGGGCACGAGACCAGTTTTTATCAGGGCCTGGAACCCGTTGCAGATACCGAGCACAAGTCCGTCCCTGTTTTTCAGAAGATTCATAATCGCGTCGGCAATTCGTTTTTCGCGGATTACGTTCGCAATGTATTTACCGGAACCGTCCGGCTCGTCACCTGCGCTGAATCCACCGGCGAAAGCAAGAATCTGGCTCTTCTCAATTTCCGACCTGAACGCATCAAGGCTCTCACGCAAATCATCGGGCGTGCGGTTTTTGAAGACGAGAATCTTTGTCTCGGCACCGTTCAGATTGAATGCCCTCGCCATGTCGTACTCGCAGTTGGTACCCGGGAAAACGGGAATGATTACCCTCGGTTTCGCCCCGGATTTCGCAAAGGATGATTTTACCGCGGACGATTTCAAATCAGCACGGGCTTTTGAAAGAGAAGAATGTTCCTTTACCGCGAACTCAGGCAACACAGATTTTTTTGCGCTGCTCACGGGAGGGAACACGACGGAAAGTTTTTCTTCCCACGCCTTTTCAATCTCACAAAGACTGATTTCAGCTCCGCAGACCTTGATTGATTTTTCACCGCTCGTGACTCCAATCTGCTTTACGGTACCAGGCGCAAATCCGCTTTCCGAAGAAATATCCTCCGGGCTCTCCACCACGATTGAACCGTAGCAAGGCATGAAGAAATCCCTGAGTCCGGAAGACATATCCAAACCGGATGAAGTCGCGGACTTAAAGGCATCGTTAAGCTCGGCACCGATTCTGTTTCCCATCGCCATCTTGCTCACGGCCTCCGCAAGTCCACCGGCACCGACAGGGTACATTGCGGAGATTTTTCCTTTCTTGTTCAGGCGGTAAAGGGTTCCGGCATTTTTTGTGAAGGTGTCAAAATCAGGGGCAAGCTCCTTTGAGTAGGGAACCTCAACGACGAAGATTTTGTCGCCAGCTTTTTTGAATGATCCGCCGCGGACATTTTTATCCTCGTCAGTGTCCACCGCAAAACTCACCAGCGTATGAGGCACGTTCAGATTTTCAAAAGTACCGCTCATGCTGTCTTTACCGCCGACGCTTCCGGTTCCCATCGCTTTCTGTGCATCAAGGGCACCGAGCAACGCGGCAGCAGGATATCCCCAAGTCTTTTCACTCACGGCGCGACCGAAGAATTCCTGAAAACTCAGACGGCACTTCTCAGCCTTTCCGCCCATAGCAGTAATCTTTGCAAGCGATGAAAGAACAGCGACCTGAGCTCCATGCCAGGGACTCCACTGTGCCACCCTCGGATCATAACCGTAGGACATGAGGCTCACCGTGGAAGTCTCGCGCGGAGAAAGAACCGGAATGCGGGCCGCCATACCAGCCTCGGGAGTACACTGATATTTTCCTCCATAGGGCATGAGCACGGATGAAGCGCCGATTGAGCCGTCGAATCTTTCGCCCAATCCTCTCTGGGAGCAGCATGCCAAATCATTCATATTGGAAATCCATGCTTTTTTCAAATCATCCTGAGAGGGATTCTCGCCAAGGATTTTCTCAACGCTTTCCAATGGACGAACCAAGGGAGAGTCCTTCTGCGCTGCGGGAGACTCAATTTCAGCAGTGGCCTCATGCGGGGCTCCGGCGGTATCGATGAAAGCACGGTCAATGTCAACAATCACCTTTCCGCGCCACTTCATCACCATGCGGTTTGTGTCTGTAACGACCGCGACCTGAACTGCGTTAAGATTCTCTGCGTTTGCGGCCTTGATAAATTTCTCGACATTTTCCTTACGCACAACCACCGCCATGCGCTCCTGGCTTTCGGAGATGGCAAGCTCGGTTCCGTCAAGTCCCTCGTATTTTTTCG
>DFKI01000121.1 GCA_002373325.1 Treponema sp. UBA3649 | reverse complement strand
TACAAGGGGCAACAGGACTTGGTTATGGGAAAGCCAATACATACAAAATTGTAAGTTATTTTTCAAACGCAAACAGTTCCAACTGTGCCGCGTATGTCTGTTACAAGTATAACAATGCCAACACAAGTGCAGGAGAATGGTTCTTGCCAAGCAAGGACGAGCTGAACCTGATGTATAAAAATGTAGGTCCCAAAATACTGGCAGGAGCTAGTGGTGTATGGCACTGGTCGTCGTCTCCCAGCAATAATGATTACGCGTGGGACCAGAGGTTCAGCGACGGCCGTCAGTACGACTACGACTACAAGTTCGGTACCTGTTGTGTTCGTGCGGTGCGGGCTTTTAGCAATTAAAACACCGTCCTGACCGAATACTGCTCCATATCAATCGGCCCGTCGAAGTCCGGGGAAATATACTTAATCGTGTCACGGAGGGAGCCGAACCGCGACAGGATGATGGTGTGGTAGTGCTATTTTCCGCATCATCTTACGGTTGCCGCCTGCATGAAACATCTCTTCCCTGATATACACTTAGCACATCACAACGGAAGAAAAAAATGGTCATTTCGATTTCGCTCAATGACCGGACAAATTACAAGGAGGAACTCCAAAATGAAAAAACTACTTACCCTAATCATCGCCGCAGTTGCATCCCTCTCCCTTTCCGCGCAGACCGTTGCGGTCCTTGATTTTGATACCGACAGTTTCTGCATCGGGGACACGACGGGAACCATGAGCGACTTGCTCACGGACGAGCTTGTGAACATCAGCCACATCACGGTGCTTGAGCGGAAGTACATCAGCAAAATCAAGGAGGAGATGAAGTTCCAGTCATCATCCTATGCCGACCCCGCCACGGCAAAGTCCATCGGAAAAATGATCGGGGCAGACTGCGTTATCATCGGTACTGCGAACATGCTAGGATGCACGCTCAATGTCACGGCCCGCACTGTGGAAGTTGAGACCGGAAAAATCCTTTATTCCACAAAGATGACCTGCGACACATGGAGCGAGTTCTATCAGAAGCTTCCGGATTTCGCCCGCAATCTTGTCTCGAAAATCCCGGTGCCCGACAGATTCGAGGGGACATGGTACGCCATCATTGAAAACGGAAATTTCACGGACGAGTATACAATCACATTCGCGCAGAAAGGAAAGTGCACGGTCAGAGTCACCCCTGACGGAGATTTTTCAGGCGGCACAATCGAAACAAAAGGAACGTGGAGCGAGGGTGACGACATTTTAAAAGTCAGCGCGAAATTCAAGACTGACATCGCACGGCTAAAAAACCTGAGGTGGACAGCGGTCTACGTGATGGACGACTCTGGCGACAGCTTTTCCATGAACCTGCCGTTGGGCGAGGGCGGTAAACTGGTGCGGGCTACTTTTACGAGGGAATAGATTCAAGTCCCCCGCAGGATTTCCGACATAGTTATCTGTCATTTTTTTCAGATCGATGTGAGAACCGCTTTCTTTGGAATGCTTTCCGCTGGAATTGTTTCCGCAATCTGCATGCACGCTCCAGTGGAAGCCCAATACATCGTGCTATCATCTCTGGTGTAAGTCCCTCGCGCAAAAGATTTTCCGTGTGAAAAGTTATCCATGTCGATGACACTCTGATAGTATCTTGCGCGTTTGGAAAGGTCTTTTCTCGCAGAAGTCTGCATTTCGATGTCAAAAATCCTCTTATCATCACGGGTGTATACGTCGAACCTGACTGATTTTGAGTCCAGAATCCCAAGCATGGTCTTTTCCGATTGTACAGGCTTCTTTTTTTCGCACTCCGACGCAGGAATCCCTTTAAATAGGGATTGTCGGATCAAGTCCGACAATGACACATAAAATCAAGTCAGACAATGACACAAAAAAATCAAGTCCGACAATTCCTAAAATCAATACCTAAGTCCTCATTTCTAAAATTCTCACTTCACACCTCACAACTCTCACCTCTCAGTTCTCAACTCTCAGTTCTCACCTCTCTTGCACCAAATTAAAGTTTATTGTAAAATATGCCGATAAGGAAATGGGGAACTTGTTTGCTTTGCCATGAGACGAGGCTGATTTTCCCGAGGAAGTGCGATTATGGAACAGTTTTATTGTCTTTCGGTGGTTCTGAACATTCTTGCGGGTCTCATACTTGTTTACGGAATGGATTTGACGAAAAAATCAGCCGGGAGCATTTCTGAGACGGTGGACCTGAGCAAGGATGAACCGGAGAAAAAACTCATCCCCGGAAGAAGGCTTCCAAAAAATCTCAGCGGACTGAACGACCGGGGACTAAGGCTCGTAGCGGGAATCGCTGCATCATGCGTGGGAATCGTAAAACTTTTCTGTACCTACAAGAACATACCGGTTCTCGGAGATTTCATTCCGTCCCTTGCAGGAATAGCGGGCGGTGTGTCCATATTGATTGAATACTACGCGGCGAATGTTACCGACGATGATTTCGAGCTTTCGGACAGCATGCAGGCAATCTTCATAAATCCAAGGAGATACATCGGAGTTGCATGTCTTGTTGCGGCCCTTCTCCACTTCATTTTCCCAAGAGCGATTTTCCTTTAATGGAATCCGGAGGTAAAGAAATGGCAAGGACATCTGTTGCAGGAATCGCTTTTGAAGGACGCAGGGTACTGATTGCGCACAGGAATCCCACGGGGCAGATGGGAAACCGATGGGAATTTCCCGGCGGAAAGGTTGACGGAGATGAAAGCGACACGGAAGCTCTAAGCAGGGAATACCGGGAGGAATTCGGCATTGAGATAAAAATCGGAAGGAAGATTGCGGAGACTGATTTTGAGCACAACGGACAGAAAGTGAATCTGCACGCATACGAAATCCACGTGCCGCACGACGGGACCGAAAAAAATTACGAGCTTACCGAGCACAGCGAATACAGATGGGCCGACATTGAGGAGATTGAGAAACTTGATTTTGTGGACAGCGACATGAAAATCTATCCGTCGGTAAAAAAATTCATCCTTGGGGAGGAAAAAAGATGATCGGACAGAACCGAAAAATCTTCATGCTGATTTTCTTTCTTGGCATCCTGCAGATTTTTTCCCTCACGCTGACATCATGCAACAAAAACCGTGAGATAAAGATT
>DFKI01000178.1 GCA_002373325.1 Treponema sp. UBA3649 | reverse complement strand
CTCATCATCTCTGCATGACGGTTCATCATCTCTGCATGACGGTTCATTATCTTTGCATGACGGTTCATCGTCTCAACAAGAATGTCATTCCCGTGCTCCGACACGGGAATCTCCCAACACAGAGATTATCGGGTCAAGCCCGATAATGACATGAGGGAACCTCGAAAAACTTCAGTTTTTCGAGGTAACTTTGAGAATGCGATGTTTAAAAGCCTGTAATTTCAGGCTTTTAAACTCGACAGGCATTCGAAAAAATCATTTCAAATGAATTTTTCGAAGTGCCCATGATTCTTAAAAAACTTGGCATTTAAATTTTACTCTGTCGGGCGTGTCTTAAAGGACTTGCTTTCAATGATTGCCTGTCCCTCGCCTACCGACTGCTCCATCATCGCGCGTACCTTGAGCGGAAGTCCGAACAGAGTGATGAATCCCTGAGCGTCCTTGTGATCATACAAATCACCCGTCTTGAAACTTGCGATGCTCTCATTGTAGAGGCTGTACTTTGAGTATGAGCCTGCGCCACGGATTGCACCCTTGCAGAGTTTTACCTTTGCCCAACCGGTGACAGTCTCCTCAGTCTTGTCAACAAATGCCATGCAACTGTCGAAGAGAGTCGTAAACCACTTTCCGTCGTAAATCAGCTCCGCCACTTTGATTGAAAGCTGCTGCTTGTAATGATACGTGTCGCGGTCCAGGCAGATATGCTCCATCATCCTGTGCGCGAAGTAAAGGATTGCTCCACCGGGAGTCTCGTAAACACCACGGCTCTTCATACCGACGCAGCGGTTCTCGCAGATGTCCACAAGTCCAACACCATTGCGTCCGCCAATCTCATTCAATGTGGTAAGCAACTCAAGGGCCCCCATTTTCTTTCCGTTCACAGCGACAGGGATTCCCTTTTCAAAATCAATCTGCACATACTCACCGTCATTGGAAGCTTCCTCGGGCACAGTCGTGTTCTTGAGCATGTGCTTGTAGTTGGGCTCGTTCTCCGTCTTTTCCAGCTCAAGTCCCTCGTGGCTAAGATGCCAGATGTTCTCGTCGCGGCTGTAAGACTGGTCCTTTTTCATAGGAACCTCAAGTCCCCTCTTCTCAAGATACGCAATCTCTGCCTCGCGGCTGTCCATATCCCACTTGTCATCGCGCCATGCAGCAATCACCTTGATGTCGGGAGCAAATGCCTTGATTGCAAGCTCAAAGCGAACCTGGTCGTTTCCTTTTCCAGTCGCACCATGACAGATTGCCACAGCCTTTTCCTGGCGAGCATACTCAACAAGAATTTTTCCGATAAGAGGACGAGCGGTGGAAGTTCCAAGCAGATACTCATCCTCATAAACGGCATTCGCCTTCAAAGCAGGCCAGCAGTACTCGGAGATGTATTCCTCGCGGGCATCCACGACATAACAAGCGGAAGCACCGGTTTTAAGAGCACGAGCCTTGATTGCCGCCCAGTCATCGCCCTGTCCCAAATCAATGCAGACAGCGATTACATCGTAGTCATAGTTCTCCTTGAGCCATGGAATGATTACCGTAGTGTCAAGACCGCCTGAATAAGCCAAAACAACCTTATCTTTCGCCATAAAAAGACCTCGATATAAATGAAATTTTATGCATACATTCTACTATTTATATTATAAATATTCAAGTGGAAGAGCCATTAAATTTAAAAATAAAAAACCCCCGCAGAAAAATCTACGGAGGATTCCATACCCTACATCAGATGTAGAGCACCGGAACTATTTTTGTCCGATATCGAAAATCACCAGGCATCGTCCATGTCATCGGGATCCCTGTTCTCCAAATCATAGAGGTCTGTTACAGCACGGAGATCATCGAAGTACATGTAGTATGAGCCCTGTGCTTCCTCAGGATTGCAGTCCACGCGGAATCCGACAATGCGAAGACCAGGCTTGTTTCCATAGTAAACGCTTGACTGAACGATTCCATGAACTCCATCGGGGGAAGGAGGAATGGCTGTCGTAAGCTTCTTCCAACCGGAGAACTCAAGATTTCCCATCCAGATTTCGAAGTTGTGTCCATTGTAGTCCTGAACCAAAAGCCACAGGTCATGTCCCATGTTGCGTCCGCAGACCCAAACAGAAACAGTCTTGGTGATTCCCTCAATAGCAATCGGGCGGGCTGCCTTGATATAGAAGGAGTTTACACCACGGCGGAAGAACTCAGTCTTCACACCAAAAACTCTTGTATCCTCAAGCTCCTGGCTTCCAGCATCATCCAAGGGATCCTTTGCAGCAGGGCTACCCTCAAAGAGACGTCCGGAAATCACACCATAATCTGAAGAGATGTGAACTGACCAAGAACCCTCACGCTCGAAACGGTCAACACTTACCTCACGAAGAGCCTGACGTGCGCTGTCGTTTCCGATGTTTGAAGCATCCGGATCTGAAAGGCTCTGTGCAAAAGCACCGGCTGTAGCAACTGCCAATGCCATAAAAGCTACGATTATCTTTTTCATCTTGTACCGCCTTCTTTATTAGTTATTGTCACCGAAATCGGCATCTTTCAAGTCGTAACCGTCGTATACATTAGACAATGTGTTTGTCGTGAACTTGAGCTGGTCAAAGTAAACCACATAGTCATCAACAGCCTCACTTACATCGCTGCGGATTCTGAATCCAACGAAAGTCAAGTTGGGACGACCTGAGCGAAGGCGAGAATGCTGCCTGATATAAGTTGGGACATTAAGAACGATGTTTCTCCATCCCTGGAACATAAGGTTTCCGGCAGGAAGAACGTGAACACGACCATCAGAATCGCGCACGAGAACTTCAAGCCTGTAGTTGTAGTTCGCACCCCATACCCAGAAATCAATCTGAGTTACGGTTCCTACGAAAGGAATCTCATGCTCGTTTCCCTCTGAATCCTGAGGATATACCTCAAACCAGTTGTCACCCTTGCGGTCAAAGGCAACCTTTGCACCAAGCACCTGAGCGGTGGGATCGGTGTCTTTGTGATAAGGACGGAGAGAATTAGGAATTCCCTCAAATGACTTTACGATAGGATATCCGTCAGCTATAAAGCGGCTGGCACGGGCACCCCAAGTCCAATCCATCTCATCCGGTGTATCGAAGTTATCGATAACGATTGTCTCTACGGCCTTTGCACTTGGCTGTGCTGCTGCGGGAAGGCAGAAAGCAAACGCAAGAATAAGGCTTCCTAAAATGACTACGCCCTTTTTCATTCAATTCTCCTTGAATTGTAGATTTCCTTGTTTTACATGGAACCTATTTATTTACTTTTCGGCATGATTCCCCAAAATCTTTAACGCAAAGTTTCCTTGTACAACCTTGCATCGGTCATCCCGACTGTCGGACTCCCAATCTTGAGGTCTCATATCTTACATTATATTTCGCACTTGGAGATTTGTCAAACGTTTTAAATGATTATGCAAAAGATTTTTTTATTTTTTTTGAAATCCGCAAGACTTTCAACGAATGTCACCTACTGATTTCCGGACTTCAGCATGTCCAGCACAATCCTAAACGCCGACCCCTCTTTTTTCATCTCCCTGGAACCCCTGGTAATATTACAGAGCGACATACCGTATTTGCGCGCAATCTCCCTCTGAGTAGTACCCGCGTCCAGCTCCTTCACAAGATGCCATCTGTTGGAAAAATCCTTAAGCTCAGCCGCGGTGAAAAGACATCCAAAAAAACTGTAAATCAGCTCCTTGTCGTCAATTTCAGACAGCAACGTACAGATTTCCATTATCGCATCTTCATTCTGCTCATTTTCCAGCGAACCTGTGTTCTTTGTCCTCATTCTCACCTCTGAAAGCCTTGCGTTCCGGCAGTTTCCAGACCGTTATAGAATAAGACACCCCCAGATTCCCGAAGGAAAATCCGGAGGCATACTGCATATTCAGGACCTGCACCGGAAAATCAAATTCTCGATGCTTCCTTATTTCTTTGGCGGTGCGATTGTAACGATCAGACTCTCAGGATTGGTAAGAATCTCAACCTTTTCTCCGAGCTTCAAATCCTTGATTGCGAGCTTTCCACCGATTTCAAGGGGAGAAACATCAGCTGTAACCGCCGCCGGCATATCAGCAGGAAGAGCCTTGAGCTTCACGTCGGGAACATGCTTGACCATGAATCCACCCTTGAGCACACCAGCGGGATTTCCTGAGAGACGGATCTTGAGTACGGCCGTGATGGGCTTTTTTCCGCTTACGATGTGGAAATCCGCATGAAGGTTCTTGTCGGTCTTGATGTCATACTCAGTGTCTTTGATATATGCCTGATTGTCATTTCCGTCAATTTTCAGGTTAACAAGAGTAGTCTTTGTGATAGAGCGCCATGCCTTTGAGAACTCCTGGGCATTCACTTCAAGCATGATTGATTCACCCTTTTCATTATAGGCGATGGCCGGAAGATTACCCTCAGCACGGATTCTCTTTGCAGCAGTTTTTCCTGACAAGCTGCGTGTCTTTGCGTTGATTACAAACTGTTCCATTTCTCAGAACTCCTTTAAAAAGTTGTTTAAAAACTGGGACGGCTGGATTCGAACCAGCGGAATGACGGCACCAAAAGCCGTTGTCTTACCACTTGACGACGTCCCAAAATTGCAGAATCATAAGGATACGGCGGAGACTGGACTATTCATCTGCACCGACAATCCCTTCTTCAACGTGTCCCGCGAGATACTCGGAGACAATCTTGTCCTGGAGGGAATTGCGGAATTCAGGGCTGATCGGATGAGCAACATCCTTATACTCACCGTTCGCTGTCTTCCGGCTGGGCATGGCTATGAAAAGCCCACTCTTTCCCTCGATTATCTTCACATTATGCACAACAAAGCAGTCATCAAACGTAATTGTAACATAAGCCTTAAGCTTGTTGTCACCCTCTACCTTACGGATCCGTATTTCAGTAACCTGCATACACTCCATCTCCTGTATGAATTTATCAGACAAGTACGGAATTCCACCGCTTCGACAAGAAGTCCCTTGCAAGCACAGCCCTGCTTCTCTCATCAAAGACCCCGAAAACAGTTGAACCCGACCCTGACATATCAACAAAATCCGCACCGGAAGCCCTCAAAGCGTCCAATGCCTGTTGAATTTTGGGATACCGTCCCGCAACAGGAGCTGCAAAATCATTACTGAAAAACCATTCCCGTACCGGTCTGCTGTAAGTCTTTTCCAGAAAATCAGCGATGCTGAGATTCCTGTTCACGTCTGGATGCGAGACCTGCCATTCATCGACAAGTCCATAGGCATCCTTTGTGGACACCGGCACTCCGGGAAAAACCAGAAGAATCGAACAGTCAGTTCTGCCCGACAAAGGTCTGATTTTCTCTCCGCGACCACTTACAACAGCGGTAAAACTCTCCCATAAAGAAATATCGCTTTTCTTCTCTTCCAGAGCCCTGGTAAAAAAGAAAACATCACTTCCTACCTGCCCCGAAATCTCCTCCAAGGCAGAATGACCTAAACGCGTACCAAAAAGCATGTCGATGGATTTTAAAAAAGAAGATGAATCACTGGATCCGCCCCCCAATCCACCGCCGGCGGGAATATGCTTTGTCACTTTTACGCGAACATTTTCCCTTATGCCAGTCAGCACGCAGAAAGCTTTGTATGTCCTTTGAAAGGTATTGTCCTCAGGAAGAACCATACCCTTACAGTCAACTACGCATTTGCTCTCACCTCCGCCATCCCTGCTCACGAAAAGCTCATCGCAAAGATTGACGAGAGTGAAGATGCTCTCAATGTCGTGATAACCGTCGGCTCTTTTCGGAAACACCTTCAAACCAAGATTTATTTTCGCAGGTGCCAAAACGGTCATACTGTCCAACATACTCTTGCAATTATACCTATCCACAGAAAAAAGTCAATAGGGCATGGAGAAAAATTCACGCGGGATGAAAATCTCACGGCTCTTCTCCTTCCCCGCCCTACAGTTTGAATGTCGCAATCTCGGCTGCCAGAGCATTGATGTCTTCCTGGTTTTTCGACGACGACTGAGAGACAAGCTCCATTGCCGAAGTGATTTCCGTGACACTCGCTGATATGGATGTCATGCTCTCGTTGATTCTCCGCGTTACGTCCGAAAGATTCGCCATCTCAATAGCGACCTGTTCTGCCCCGCCAAGCATCTCGTTGGATCCATCTTTTACGGATGTGGTCGCGTCGCTGATCTGCTTCATGGCATCAAGGACCTGCTTGTTACCGGCATTCTGCTCAGACATTGCGTTCATAACGACGGTCTCCTGATTCTTCACAATCTGTGCGACGTTATAAATCGTGTCAAACTTTTCCTGAACCTCCATGATACTCTGCGCGATGTTCGTGAGAGCCCCGGAAAGAGACTTGAGGCTTGTCTTGATTGCCTTACCCTGTTTGTTGGACTGCTCGGCGAGCTTACGGATTTCATCGGCTACGACAGCGAATCCCTTTCCAGCCTCCCCTGCATGTGCTGACTCGATTGCGGCGTTCATGGCAAGAAGGTTGGTCTGGCTCGCTATGGTCTGGATGATATTGGATGCCTCCATAAGTCCCGATGACTGCTTGATGACATCCTCGGCGATGCTCACGGACTTTTTGACGGCGTTGCGTCCCTCGTCGGATGCGACTCCAAGCTCACTTACTGCGGCAGAGTTCTTCTCAAGGACCTGTGTGACGGAATTGATGTTTGCGACCATCTCATCCACAGCGGCGGACGACTCATTCACGCTCGTGGCCTGTCCCTCTATGCTCTCGTTCAGATCCCGGATGCGACCCAAAATCTGGTTCACGGATGCCTGCGACTGATCCACCACGGCGGCCTGGTTCTCCATCTCCATCTCAACGTTCTGTACCGCGGACGTGATGTTCATGACGCTTCCACCTGCCCTGTCCATGTTCTGAGACAAATCCCCGGCTGTGCGGATGGATGCCGATGCGGAATCCTTCATGTTTTTGAGGAGGGAGTGCATCATCTCCCGGAAAAGGTTTATGTTGTTTATCAAATCTCCCATCTCGTTTCTAAGGGTGAGCGGGATGGACTCCATGTCGTACTTTCTGTCCGCCAGTTTTCCCGTAAAGACACTGAGCTCTTCGATTCCGTTCTTGATTCCGTTCAGACTGTTGTAGATATTGATGACCGTCGCAATTCCACCGACCGTAGCAAGGGGAATCAGTTTTCCGTAAAGGGTCTTCGTTATGTTCTTGAGGTTGACCGGCACGAAAAGAGGAGAGCAAATCAGCGTGATAAGCCCGATGACGGCAAAGGCGATGATGATTGTGGTGCGGAACATGATGTGCATGACATACTGCCCCTTGGTTGCGGCAAGCCATGAGAGAGATTTCTCAAGATTCAACATATATTGAAGATAAAATGAGGTCGCTACCGTGAAAGTAATACCGTTTATGAGAAAAATCCAGAATGCAAGTCCGCTCGCTCCTCCGAAATTCTCGTAAGAAAATCCACCACGGGTCGCCCGGAAAGTGATGAGGCAAGCAAGTCCCAGCTGGGCCGCAATGACCACAAGCACCAGGGAGATGAAATAGAATTTTACGAAATGGAGCAGCCCCATGATATCAATTTTTCCAGCATCATATTTTTTAACCTGGGCAAGATAAAGCTTATAAACTCCAACCGGCACGCCACCTGCCACGACAACTAAAAACAGCCAGTACAAGGGATCTGCTATCATCCTGACGAATTCACTCATGCTCAGGGCACCGACGTACATTCCTATGGGACCGACGAAAACAATCGGGATGGCAAAAGTCAAAATAATCGGGATGAAAAGGGCTCTGCTGAACTCCGCATGATTTCCTGAATTGACATTTTCTGACATGAAGGGCCTCCATTCGGCTCAAAAACTTTATTTATTGTTCAACAAGGTGACAATACCGCATATACAAGATAATACAAAAAAAATATTTTGTCAAATAATTTTCTGTTTTTAGGTAAAAAATTAAAAAGAAACTTATTCAAAGAGAAAAAACTTAAAGTGGATAAAAGGAAACGGTCCCTACGGGAGTTGAACCCATCTTTAAAGATTGAGAATCTTTCGTCCTAGCCGATAGACGAAGGGACCAGTGCAAGTTCCCCAAGGAGGATTCGAACCCCCACAATCAGAACCAGAATCTGAGGTGCTACCATTACACAATCGGGGAATGTGTTGATGAAAGTACTATATAACATTGCATATTTTATGTCAAGGACTTTTACAAAAAAATTACAAATTTTTTTTACGATTTTTTTTTACTTTTCCCAAAAACGGCATATATTATAAATATGGCGAATTCACAGAAAAAATCAATACTGAGGACAATCATCTCGCTTTCAGAAAAAATTGAAGGCTGCAAAATGGAAAAATCATTTTTCTTGAGTGAAAAGGAAGACCTGGGCAGATTGGCAAATTATCTTGACGTTGATGAAATTTCAGCACTTTTCTTCGCTGTGATTTTCATCAATCAAAATCAGCACGGCTCGGCGGTAAACATGACGGACATTGCCGACTACCTCTCTTTTCCGCACCTCCACATGCTCGAATACTCCGCAAACTTTACGCTGCTCAAAAGAAAAAATCTCATAGTGCAGAAGGATTCAGAGGGGGCATTCTCCCGTTCATCAAGGGACGCAGGCTTTGAGATTCCGGAATCCGTGGCGGACTGCATTTTGGAAGGAGCCCCGATCATCCACTTTCAGGACAACGATGACAGCCTGGAAAAAACATTCGAATCGTTTTTCAATCTTTTTAAAATGATGAAGCACAGCGCTGACGACGACAAATGTGAATTCTATAGGAAGATTTCAAATCTGGAGAGAAAATCTGAGGGAAATGAGATCGTCAAGAACATCAGGAAGGAATTTCCAGCCGACATGGAAAGCCGTGCGATTCTTTACCTGCTCTCCGCCCAGTGCCTGACGGGAAAATGTGTGATTGAGGCCGACGACGAATTTGAGAACCTCATTACGGAGATCATGCCCGCTTTTGTAAAATACTCAAGATGCAAGAAGATTGACGACGAGCAGGACATCCTTTTTGAGAAAAATCTTATAAAACGCGAGCTCGAAGACATAAAGGACGGACTCGGCATGCCCTACTACATACAGAACCTCAAGCTCACCGCAAACGGAATCAGGATTCTTTTCGGAAACGAGGCAGAGAACTATCTGGCCGAGATTGTCGAGAAAAATGATTTTGAGAAGACATACGACGCTCTCCGGGAATTTGGACGTGCTTACGAGAGGAAAATGAACATTATCCGAAAACGCTCAAAACTTCGGGACATGGAGAGACGTTTTTCAAACCTCCCCTTTTTTTCAGATTTGAACAAAACTAAAATCAACTTCTATGACCGCTTTATTTTGTATGACATCGCCGCGGATTTTTCGACGGGAAACGACTCGTGCCTGACCGCAACAATTGAAGACATATATGGAAAAAACGATGACTACTTTAAGGCTCTGCGCTCCTTCCTTGACGAAAAACATGAGCTTGTGACGGAAGGTTTCGTTGTGGTTGACAAAAATGAAATTCCGGAAAAATCAACAGTCACGCTGAGTCAAAAGTCAATCGAGCTGCTTTACGGGGAAAACGCGGATTTGTACATGAAGCGGGGAGTCAGCGGAAAAAATATCATTGCCCCGGAAGACCTGAAGGAGAAGAGTCTTTTTTATTCCGAAAAAGTCCAGAAGCAGATTGACACTCTGGAAGAGAGCCTTTGCCAGGAAAATCTTGTGGCCATGCAGAAGCGTCTTGAGTCGAAGGGTCTTTCCAAGGGAATCGCAGTGCTTTTGTACGGCGCGCCAGGAACGGGAAAAACGGAGACGGTCTATCAGCTTGCGAGAAAAACAAACCGGAAGATTTACCACGTTGACATAGCGGACTCAAAATCCATGTGGTTCGGAGAGAGCGAGAAAATCATCAAAAGAATTTTCACGGATTACAGGCAGCTTTGCAAGACGGCGGAAAGACATGGCGAGAACACTCCGATTCTTCTTTTTAACGAAGCGGATGCGCTCATCTCAAAGCGGCGTGATGTCGGAAGCGGAAACACATCTCAAACGGAAAATGCCATTCAGAACATCCTTTTGGAAGAGATGGAAAAGCTCGACGGACTTGTTTTTGCCACGACGAATCTCTGCAACAACATGGACAAGGCATTTGAGCGGAGATTTCTTTTCAAGGTGGAATACGAAAAACCGGATCTTGAAATTCGGAAGAAAATCTGGAAGAGCAAGCTGAACGTCCTGTCCGATGAAGATTTGGAGGTGATTGCGAAACGCTTTGATTTTTCAGGAGGAGAAATCGACAACATAGTCCGGAAATGCGAAATTACGGAAATCATAAAAGGGGTGCTCCCCTCCCGGGAAGAAATTGTGGAGCTCTGCGAGAACGAGAGGCTTGAAAAGGAGCAGGATCGCATAATGGGATTCTGCGTGAATTGATTTCGCCGAACCGTGGGTGGAAACCTGAGCCGGGGAAAGTGCAGCCTACATCAGTTTTTCGGACAACTCTTCCCACTCGGCGTTCAGTTTTTCAAGGATTTCGTTGATTTCGGAAATGGATGCCTGTACCGCGCGGGATTTCTCACCGTCGGAATATATTTCAGGATTTGCCATCTTCGCCTCAAGTTCCTTTAGCTCTGACTCACGCTTTGAAATCTCCGTCTCAATCTTTTCAATCTCACGCTCAATCTTGCGTCGGTCGGCGGAAGCTTTTTTCTGCTCCTCCCATGAGGTCTTTGTCGCGCTTGCGGGAGCCGCTTTTTCCAGCTCGGATTTCACGGCCTGATTTTGCGTCGGTACGTTTTCGGGGGATGAGACCAATCCGTTTTCCTCATCCTCAAGACGCTGCATGTAGTAGGCATAGTCCCCGGGGAAATTCCTCCATGTGCCGGGATGCAGCTCAAGAACCCTCGTCGCAAGGCTTTCAATGAATCCCCGGTCGTGGCTTACAAAAACAACGGTTCCTCCGTAATCTTTCAGGGCCTCAAGAAGCACGTCCTTTGAGTGCATGTCAAGGTGGTTCGTCGGCTCGTCCAAAACAAGCAGATTCACGGGCCTGAGCAAAAGCTCCAGAAGTGCGATGCGGCTCTTCTCTCCACCGGAAAGAACGTCAATGCTCTTGAAAACATCATCGCCCCGGAAAAGGAAGGCACCAAGCATGTCGCGGATTTTCGGAATCAGATGGAGCGGACATTTTTTTTCCATATAATCCAGCACGCTCTCGCTACCGGTGATTTTTTCGGCGGAATCCTGGGAGAAATATCCCACGCTCACTCCGGCACCGAGCTTCACATTGCCGCTGTAGTCAGAATCAACTCCGGCAACAATCCTGAGCAAGGTCGATTTACCAGCGCCGTTCCGTCCTGCGACCACAAGCCGCTCCCCTTTTTCAAGCACGAAATCCAGATTGTGAATCACATCGGGACCGCCGTAATTTTTGCAGAGTCCCTCCAGAGTAAGGACGAGCTGACCTGAGTGAGGAGCCTCCGGGAACGTGAAGTGGATTTTCTTAAGGCTCTCCGGAATTTCAATGTGCACGATTTTGTCAAGCTGCTTCTGTCTGTCCTGAGCCTGTGCCGCCTTGGTAGCCTTATAGCCGAAGCGACGGATAAAATCCTCAAGATGCTGAATCTCCTGCTGCTGCTGCTCATAGGCCGCAATCAAGGACTCAAGCTCCACCTTTCGGACTTCCTCGTAATGAGTGAAATTTCCGGGGTATCTTTTCAGGGTTCCGTTAAAAAGCTCATACACCTCGTTAATCGTGTGGTCAAGAAAATAGCGGTCGTGGCTGACCAAAAGAAATCCGCCCTTGAAGTCGGCAAGGAATTTCTCAAGCCAGTTGCGAGCCTCAATGTCAAGGTAGTTCGTGGGCTCGTCCAAAAGCAGGATGTCGGGTCCGCACATGAGGGCCTTTGCCAATGCGATTCTCATCTGCCATCCGCCGGAAAAAAGCTCCGTCCTTTTGTTAAAGTCCTCGCGGGAAAATCCAAGACCAATCAGGACGCTTTCGGCCATCATCTCACGCCTGTACCAGCCTGAGTCCTCAAGTTTTGAAAGAAGCGCGGCATGTTCCTCGGCAAGTTTCGAAGCCTGATCCGGGTGGTTCTGATTCGTAAGACTCTCCATCTCGGCTCCAAGCTCGTCAATCCGTCTCTGCATCTCGTAGCCCCACAAAAATGCCTTGTCCGCCTCCTCAATCAACGTGCATCCCTGGTGGACCAATCCGCTCTGGGGAAGATAGGCAATCCGTGCGTCCTTCTGTGCGATTCTCTGTCCGCCGTCAGGTTCAATGAGTCCCGCCATGATTTTTATGAGCGTGGATTTTCCTGCTCCATTTGCACCTGTCAAAGCCGCCTTGCTTCCCGCCTGAAGATTTACGGAAACGTCCTTTAAAATGTCGCGGTCGCCGAATGCAAGGGATACACGCGAAAACTGTACGAATGCCATTTTCAGCCCCTGATTTAAACTCTGTTTTAGTTGTGGAAATACATGACCTGAGCTCCTGAAGGCTCCGTCACATTCGCAACGTCACGTCCGGTTGAAGGATCGGTGGTGACAATGACACGGGCCACGGCAAGTCTCAGTCCGCTTGCTTCCATTTTATAGAAGAAATTCACATCCCTTGAGTCACCGTTGAAAGTGAAGCTCAGGATTCCGTCCCATTTTCCGCGCAGATTTTTAGGGACAAAGTACTTTGACTCAACAGTTCCTGAAGTCTTCGCATCCATGCTGATTACGGCAGGCTGGAGATTTTCGAATCCCGTCCATCTGAAAAGATTGTTACCCGAGAAATTCAAGTTTCCGTAGTTCGAGCTGCTGTAACCGGGTCCGAAGCGCATCAAGTTGCTGTAAACTTTTTCACGCCTTGATTTTTCCGCGGCAATCAGAGTCCGCACGTCATCCTCAATGGTAATGAAATACACGCTGAAAGGCCGTCCCGTATCATCGGTATATCGGATAAGAATCGTGCTTTCGTTGCGTATGGTCATCTGTATGGGAGTATTGTTGAAACGGTAGATATGGTCGCCCGTCTTTGTCACACCCTCGTAAGGCACCTCAATTGAAACATTGGAGAGTTTTAGCTTGAGCATACCGGTGTCGCTTCCGGGATCGAATCCGTAATCATCCTGCATGTATTTCAAATCAATCTCGCGGTTGTTTATCATCTTCGCGTAGTACTCGGGATACCACAGCGTCGCAAGGGCAATGTCAAGCAAATCGTCCTTTTCCTGAATGTCCACAAGAACTTCCTCGGTAAATTCGTAAGAACCGTCTCCCGCCATCTGGAACATGCGCAAATTGTGGCTGAAACACCATCCGGACACACCCGTGGAAGTAAGCACCTGATACCATTCTCCCTCAAGTTTTTCACGTCCCACTGTCGGAATGTCACCGACACCTGTAACAATCGTCCTGATTATCTCACCCTTACGCAAACGGTAGACCTGCTTGGCAACATTCGTAGGCTCACGTCGGATTGGAAGACCGTCTATTATGGACACGGCATACTGCTGGTCATAGCTCTCCCTGGAAGCCGCAAGTTTTTTTGCCTTGCTCTTTGATGTGGGAGCCGTAATCTTCCACAGGGGGACTTCGACACGATCATCGCTTTCGGGAACGCCTATCAGATATGTCTTGGAGATGTTTGACTTCATAAACACCGGAACGACCTTTCCATCGGGAATCTGCCGCTCAGGAATATTCCACAGGACGACGCTGTAACCGATTACGTCGTTGGAACAGGAGACAAGTGCCGTCAAAAAGGAAAATGCAAGGACGACAAAAAATGCTGTGTTAAATCGTTTCATGGGAGGGATTATATCAGATTTCAAATAAAAATTCTAGTGCGGAACGAAAATTTGAAATGACCTTGTTTTTTGAAAAGATTTGGGGGCTTTGAAAAAGGTTTTAAAAAGTCTAGCGGCAAACGCTTTTATGTGCTATACTGATTTCGGAGGCTCCATGTCAGATTTGAAACTCTTTCCCATAGGCATACAGGATTTCGCACAGCTGAGGACCAACGGATATTATTACGTGGACAAAACCGAGCTGGTCCATAAACTCACCCACACAAGCAGATTCTATTTCATGGCGCGTCCCAGGAGATTCGGGAAGTCGCTTCTTATCTCCACGCTGCAATGTTATTTTGAAGGAAGGAAGGAGCTCTTCGACGGCCTCTGGATTTCAAAACATGAGACGGAATGGAAAAAATATCCGGTTATAAGGCTGGACATGAGTCTTGTAAAGTACACGGACCACAAGACGCTCGACTTCACGCTGCACAAGATTCTTTCCAGTTTCGAGGAAGAGTACGGAATCAAACCTGATCCCGAGAACCATGCCTGGGGGGCAAGGCTTGCTTCCATAATAGAGTCAATGCATAAAATTACGGGCGAGCAGGTCGTGGTTCTTGTTGATGAATATGACACGCCGATGCTCGACACATTCGGAGAGGAACCGTTCGATTCTGTAAGAAAGGAAATCCGCAATCTCTACACACCCATAAAGGCACTCGGTGGGATGATAAGATTCGTCTTCCTCACCGGAATCAGCAAGTTCAGCCAGCTGAGCATTTTCAGTGAGCTCAACAACCTGAGGACAATCACAATGAGTGATGAATATGCGTCAATCTGCGGAATCACCGAGGATGAGCTTTTTTCACAGATGAAACCGGACATCCAGTCTCTCGCGGATAAAAACACTATGGACTATGAGGAGGCTTGTAAGGTCCTGAAGAAAAAATATGACGGATACCATTTTTCCCCGAACTGTCCCGATGTGTACAATCCGTTCAGTCTTATCAGTGCCCTTTCCGATAGGGAGATTTCAAACTACTGGTTCTCCACCGGCACCCCGACCGTGCTCACGAAGCTCATCGCGAAGTACAGAATGGACCCGGTCTCCTTCGACGAGGGATTCATCGCAACCCAGGAGATGTTCGACGCTCCCACGGAAACGGCAGACGATCCCATCCCGATGCTTTATCAGAGCGGTTATCTCACAATAAAAAAATTCGACGGCTACGACTACACCCTGGGATTCCCGAACGATGAGGTCAGAATCGGTTTTTTGAAGGCCCTTCTTCCCTACTCCGCCACAAGGGACGGAAACGGAACAGAGAAAAAGCTCTACAAAATCGGCGCGAACTTTGACTCCTCCACACGCACCCTCGGTAGATGGAAAATCGTGGAGGCATAAGGACATTTCGAAAAAAAAGACACGCCAAAATCAACGGAAACCCGAAAATCTGGCGTGCCCCATTCATGTTTTTTTATGCGGTTTTACATCTTTGACCTGGCGACGCGGAATCCGTTGTAATCATGGCGGGAATCCGGATCATTGAGTCCACGGCAGGCATTGCGGCAATTTCTTGACCAGCTTGAGTGTCCACCACCACGGAGCACCCTGTCATCATCATAATCACCGATCGCACCGGTCGGGTTAGTCTGTGCGGCACTTGAGTAATCTCCATGGATGTCCCAAACCCATTCCCAGACGTTTCCTGTCATGTCGTAGATTCCAAGCTCGTTCGGCTCTTTTTCCGCGACATCGTGAGTGCTGTACGCATTGTCGTCATACCAACCCACGGAATCAATATCGGAACTTCCGCTGTACATGTAGCCCTTTGACCTGTTTCCACCACACGCGGCATATTCCCACTCCGCCTCGG
>DFKI01000075.1 GCA_002373325.1 Treponema sp. UBA3649 | reverse complement strand
GAAGGGAGTCGAACCCTCGTCATCAGCTTGGAAGGCTGAGATAATGAGCCGTTATATGACTGCCGCATTAATCATTGCTGATGATTAGAATATATACCAAACGAAAAATTTAGTCAATAGCTTTTTGAAAAAATTTTAAAAAATTTTTCGTTTTTTTTCTTCCATAAAATATGCGTCTTTATCGGATTAGTGTGTCATTATTGGGCTGGTGTGTCATTATCGGATGTGTGTGTCATTATCGGGCTGGTGTGTCATTATCGGGCTAGACCCGATAATCTCTTTGTAGATTTCATTTGGGGAGGGATTACCCGGTCACGCCGGGTAATGACAGGATGTCACGCTGTTGTGTCATTATCGGGCTAGACCCGATAATCTCTTGGTGGAATTTCATTTGGGCAGGGATTACCCGGTCAAGCCGGGTAATGACAGGATGTCACGCTGTTGTGTCATTATCGGGCTAGACCCGATAATCTCTTTGTGGATTTCATTTGGGGAGGGATTACCCGGTCACGCCGGGTAATGACAGAATGGCACGCCGGGGATGACGGAATGTTTCGCTGGGGGATGACGGAAATATCATGTCAGGGAAAGAATCCTCTGTGCGTTTCTGTATGCAATCATTTCCTGCTCATCCGAAGTCAGGGGGAGGGCATAAAAACGCTCGACTTCCTTTACCGGATCCCACATGGGAAAATCGGAGCCGAAGAGGATTTTTTCCGCCCCGTAGATGTCAATGTAGGACTTCAGCTTTTCCGGGGAGAGAAATGCCAGCGTGCTTGAGATGTCATAAGCGCAGTTTTCCCCTCGAAGGATTTCCACCGCCTCGTCAAAGATTGACCATCCGCCTAGATGCCCCGCAATCACCTTGAGCTTTGGAAAAAGATTCAGCACTTTTTTAAGCCGGGAAGGGTGCGAGAGATTTGAAACCGGATCCCCGCAGTGAAAGAGAACGGGAACCTTTTTGTCATCAGGAAGCCCCTGCAAAAAATCATAGAGCGGAAAAAGTCTCTCGTCATCAATCGGGAAGTTCTGCTGGTCAGGATGGATTTTGATTCCGTGAAGTCCCTTGCCCAAAAATCCCTCGGTCTCCTCAACAAGATTTTCCATCTCTGCGTGAACCGTGGCAAATGCAATGAATTGGTCGTGAGCGTTCTGTTCCTCAAGGATAAAATTGTTTATGCTCTGAACATTGGAAGCCTTCGTCGCAACCGGCAAGAGAACTGCCTTTGAGATTCCCGCCTTTTTCTCCCTCTCAAGCAAAAGCTCCGATGTTCCAGTCATCCCCTCCGTAAGATGGTAATAGGAGCATATTGCATCGGCAGCCTTTTTCGCAATTTTTTCAGGATAAATGTGAGTGTGAACGTCGATGAAATCCATCTGCATGTCTCCTATTTTTTCCAGCGCAGGAAGAATCTCTGGATTTTCATCACGAGGAAGGAGAATATAATCACCACGAGACCGATTACAATCAGGCCGGCAATGGTTCTTGTGTAGTCTCCGAAATCAGAATACTGCTTCACGTAATATCCGATTCCCTTGCTCGCACCAATCATTTCCGCTGATGTGAGGAGGATGAACGAAACGCTGAGTCCCTGGTTGCATCCCAAAAAGATTTCAGGAAGGGCAGCCGGAAAGATTACGGAAAAAAGCATGGTGTGCCGCTTGACGTTCAGGACCCTCGCCGAGTCGATGATTTTCTTTTCCACGTTGAGTACGCCGCTCATGGTTCCCGCAAAAGCCGGCCAGAAAGTCGCAAGGAAGATTACGAAAACTGAGACAGAGCGGAATGTCGGTAAAAGGGCGATTCCATAAGGAATGTAGACAATCGGTGGAATGGAGCCGAAGAATTTCGAAATGTATGTTGCGGCCCCTCCAAGTCTTGCAGACCATCCCAAAAAGAGTCCGAGCGGAATTGCAATTACAAGACCGAGAGCATATCCCTCAAGAACAATCAGGACGGAGCTGAAAACATTCTGCACGATTTTCGGACTGTCCTTTACAAGGCATTTGAAAATTCTTCCGGGCGGTGGAAAGAGATATTCGCTGAGCCAGTTGAACTTTGCGGTTGCGAGAGTCCACAAAATCAAAAAGACGTAGATGAATGCAATCACGTCCAAAAGCAGATTCAGACTCTTTTTTTCCTTCGCAAGGATTGAAAAAAGAATCACAAAAGCTTCTATTATAAGTGTGAAGATTATTGTGTATTTTGTCTCAGGATCCGCCTTGGTATGATTGGGCAAAAGCTGCACAAGAAGCAGAAGGGCAAAAAACAAATTCACAAAGCGCAGAAAACGATATTTCAGATTCATACTGCTGCCTCCTCAAATATATTTTCATTTTTCTCATCGCGGTAAAAAAGTTCCATGAGTTCTCTTCTCAGCTCAGCATATTCGTTCGTTGAAAAAAGCTCCTGCCTGTTGCGCGGCCTTTCAAAGGGAACCGTAACTTCCTTGAGCACGTGTCCCGGGTTCGGTGCCATCATTATGATTTTGTCAGAAAGGAAAATTGCCTCGTCAATGTCATGGGTTACGAACACAACCGTCTTTTTCTTTTCTCCGCTTCCGTCACTTCCCTCGCTCCAGAGTTGAAGAAGAAGCTCCTGCAGAGTCACACGGTTTTTCGGATCAATCGCGCCGAATGGCTCATCCATCAAAAGAATGTCGGTGTTCATGGCTAGCGTTCTGGCAATCGCGACTCTCTGCTGCATACCACCCGAAAGTTGCGACGGATATTTTCTTCCAAATTTTTCTAGCCCCACTTTTTTAAGATACTCGTCCGCAATCCGGTTCAAATCTTTTTTCGGCAATTCTTTGTTTGTCTGATGGATTCCGAACGCAATGTTTTTTCTTGCGGTGAGCCAGGGGAAAAGAGAGTAGTGCTGGAAGACCACGCCTCTGTCCGTTCCGGGACCGTCAATTTCTTTTCCTTCTATTAAAACCTGTCCCTGTGAAACCGGCTGTATGCCCTCAAGCACGCTTAAAAACGTACTTTTTCCGCAACCGCTTGGTCCGATTACGCTTACAAACTCCCCGTCGTTTATGGTAAATGAAACATCTTTCAGAGCGTTGAAAGTCCTTCCATTTTCCTTGTAATCCACACTGATGTTTTTTATTTCTATCGTTGCCATAAATTTCTCCACCGCATCTATTTTTCAAAGTTGGGGATGTCCAAAAAGTTAAAAAATGTCATTATCGGGCTTGACCCGATAATCTATATTGTGCATTAAAAGGTTTTACAGATTGCCGGATCTAGTCCGGCAATGACAAACCATATTTTTTAGACAATCCCTTCCTTTGGAATTCACCCATAGCAAGCGTTTATTTTACCCGCTATAGGTGTTCCAATTTTTTACTTTTGTTTTTTTTACTCGTACTGATCGAAGTGATTTTTCAAATCTGCATACACGGAATCACCCGGATTTTCTTTTATCAGACTTGCAAGGGCGTTCTCGTAAATCTTCGTGTTGTAAAGCTTGTTGATGTCATAATCAGTAGTGTAGCCCAAATCAACGAGAGTCTGCTTTAAGGCGACTGTTCCCTGCTTGTCGGGATCCGGACTTGAAACGCTGTAGCCTCCATATACTTCCGTCTCGATGAATCCCTCGTCAATGTCAATGTACTTCTTCACGTCCTTGATTGTCTTCGGATGATTTTCCTGGCTGAACTTGTACGCCTTAATCAACGCGCGCTCGAAAGCCTTGTATGTCTCTTCCTTTTCAGCAAGTGCCTTTGTGGGAGCAACCTGACGGCAGCACGGCTGATTTTTGAGCGCAGGAATTTCAGAGCAGTAGTAAACCACGCTGTAACCCTGGCTCTTTGCAAGCGACGCATAAGGTGAGTAAACGGAAGCCGCATCAATGGAACTGTTGTGGAGCGCATTGAACGCATCCTTCTGGCTGTCGAAATAAACGATGTTAACTTTATCAGGACCTTCACCGACTTCAATTCCCTCGTTTGACAAAATCAAAAGGAGCTCGGCATCCTGAACGCTGTTTTTAACTGAAGCAACATTTCGTCCCTTAAGAATCTGAACTCCAAGACCGTCCTTGCCGCCCGTGTACTCGCTCTTGATTACATAACCGTGTCCGTTGGTCATCGCGCCTCCGAAAATGGTAAGGTCGTGGTTGTTGCTCTGGAATGTGATTGAAGGAACGGAGCCTATAAACGCCGCATCCAGCTTTCCTGATTCCAGACCGCTCGCAAGCTCACCGGCACTTGAGAACTGTGTCAGTGTAGCGTCCAGATTTTCCTCAGCGAAGAATCCTTCCTCCTGAGCCACGAATGCAAGAAGATGTGCTGTTGAGTTCAAATGACCGACCGTAAATTTTGTTTTTGCCACATTATTGTTTTTTGAACATCCCGCCAGCAGAACTCCTGCCGCCAATGCAACGAATAAAATTTTTTTCATATAAACCTCCTACGTTTATTTTGAAAATATATTTTTTTGCTCAACTTTTTGTAATTTATTTTCCAACTGCAAGAATTTCCACGCCGACATTTTTTTCTCTGAGCCAGTCCAGCGCAGAGTCCACGGCTTTTTCCTTTCCGCTGAAGATTGCGACCGTTCCTCCGATGGGGGCATCCTGCACAATCTCAATGTCCGCAAAGATAATGTTCGGAATCACAGCAAACTCAGCCGTCAAACTTGCGATGAGCGGTTCCGAAATATTTTTTTCAAGGTAAGTCAGCCGCACGATTTTCTCACCCGCCTCAAGTTTTGTAATCGGTGAGTTTGACTCAATCAGCTCCTCAACCTTGGAAAGACTTGATGTTGAGTTGATGAACTTTTTTGTAACGGCAGATTTCGGATTCGCAAAAATCTGGTAGACCTCACCCTGCTCAACGACACGTCCGTTATCCAGTACAGCTACGTGCTGGCAGATTTCCTTTATTACGTTCATCTGATGCGCGACAATTACAAGCGTCAAAGAAAAATCCCTGTGTATTTTCTTGAGCAGCTGCAGGATTGATTTTGTGGTGGCCGGATCCAGATTTCCAGTCGCCTCATCAAGCAAAAGAATTTTAGGCCTTGAGATAATCGCACGTGCAATAGCGACCCTTTGTTTTTGTCCGTCCGAAAGCTCAAGCGGATATGATTTTCCTTTTCCGTCAAGCTCAACAATCCTCAAAAGCTCTGCGACCCTTTTTTGAATCTCATCCTTTTTTACTCCGGCCTGTCTCAGCGGAAAAGCGATGTTGTCAAAGACCGTCCTGTTTTCAAAAAGATTCACGTTCTGAATCACCGAAGCGATTTTTGAAAGCTCAACGAATGCATCCTTTTTTGAAAGCTCGGCAAGATTTTTTCCATCGATGAAAATATTTCCAGAGTCAGGTTTCTCCAGCGAGTTGATGATTTTCAGCAGCGTTGATTTTCCGCTTCCCGAATATCCGATGATTCCGAAGATGTCTCCGTCAGCAATTCCAATGCTCACGTCCTTAAGTTCAAAAACGGTCTCACCCTTTTCTGATTCAAATCTTTTGTTTATGTTCTCAAGCCTTATCATGTTTCCTCCGTTTTCGCTTTCGATGTTTGAAGAGTAGCAAAAAAATAAAACTTTGCATAATACAAGTTTTGTATCAAAATCTATATGTTTTTTTTATATGTGAAGGGCAACTCAGAAAAATTATTTGAATTGATTTTTAGAACTGATTTTACATTATTCCATTTGTAATTTTTTTTCCAAAATGATATAATGTCTTCCATGAAGCTGCCGTGATTTTAAGTCGGCGATTCTAAAAAAATGGAGGACAATATGTTCAAAACCCAAATCAAAGAGCGTGGCTCAACTGTGGGCCGTGAGATTGTTGCCGGAATCACAACATTCCTTGCTATGGCCTACATTCTTGCTCTCAATCCGTCAATTCTTTCCGATGGTACCGGAATGGACTGGGGAAAAGTATTTACCGCGACCGGTGTTTCTGCCGCAATCGCAACACTTGTCATGGCATTCTGCGCCAATCTTCCTGTAGCACTTGCTCCTGGTCTTGGACTCAATGCTTTCTTCACTTATACTGTGGTTCTTGGCATGGGCTGTTCATGGCAGCTTGCACTTACCGCGGTTCTGCTTGAGGGAATTCTTTTCATCATCCTTTCAATTTTTGGAATCCGTGAGGCAATCATCAAGTCCATCCCGGCATCCCTTAAAAAAGCTGTGTCCGTGGGAATCGGTCTTTTCATTGCATTGATTGGACTCCACAACGCAGGCATCTCCATGGGACCTGAGGCGACCGGTACCTTCGTCGGATTCGTCAATCTTAATCTTCAGAACTCCGCGGCTCTTGTTGCTGTTCTCGGATTGATTATCACAATCATTCTTTACATACTCAAGGTCCCGGGCGGAATACTCATCGGAATCCTCATCACAACATTGATTGGAATCCCATTCGGCGTTACAAAAATCCCGGAAAATTTCAGACTCTTCTCGGTACCCAAAGCCCCGTATTTTTGCAACTTTGATTTCAAGGGCATCCTGATTGATTCTTCGACAGGTCATGCATCGGCTGTTGTCTTCGGAAAATTCCTTGTCATCTTCTTCACTTTCCTTTTCACCGATATGTTCGACACTCTCGGAACTCTGATGGGAGTAGCGGAGCAGGGCAACCTCAAAGATAAGGACGGAAACATCGTGAATGCAAAGGAAGCGCTTCTTTCTGATGCAGTCGGAACAGTGGCCGGAGCATGTCTCGGAACTTCAACAGTTACTTCTTTCGTTGAAAGCTCATCTGGTGTCGCGGCTGGTGGTCGCACAGGTCTTTCATCCGTAGTTACGGCAGGTCTTTTC
>DFKI01000166.1 GCA_002373325.1 Treponema sp. UBA3649 | reverse complement strand
CTGGCGTGAATGGAAGTGCTTCCTCTTTTGGAAACTGATTTGCTTGGTTTTATTTAGATTTGCACTTGCCTCCTACGCAGCGGGATTCTTGCCTTGAATATCAGGCGTATTTATAGTATACTTTTCGCATGTCAGACATTCTTGAAAAAATCTACGCGCCCGCACTCATGGAGCGTTTTCTGCGCTATGTGAAAATCTGGTCGGAAAGCTGCGGTGAGACTGCGGATAAGAACATCATGCCCAGCACTACACGTCAATGGGACATGGCGGCGACACTTAAATCCGAGCTTGAGGCACTTGGACTTTCCGACGTTCAGACGACGGCCTTCTGCTACACCTACGGACGGCTTGAGGCCTCAAAGGGAATGGAAGGCCTTCCGAGCTTCTGTCTCCTCTCGCACATAGACACCGTGGATGAAGTGACCGGGGAAAACGTGAAACCCATCGTCCATGAAAATTACGACGGAAAGCCGATTACATTGCCCTATGGAAACATCCTTGACCCCGAAAGCGACCCTGCTTTGGCTCAGGCAGGACTCATAAGGGACACGATTATAACGAGCGACGGAAACACTCTGCTCGGTGCCGATGACAAGGCCGGGGTTTCGGAGATTATGACCATGCTTGAGTATCTTGTGGTGCATCCCGAAATCAAGCACGGGACGATTGAGGTGATTTTCTCGCCCGACGAGGAGACGGGACACGGAATGGACCATGTGCCGCTGGAGCTCCTAAAATCAAAGTCCGCGTATACGGTTGACGGAGGGAACCTGGGTGAGCTTGAGACCGAATGTTTCAACGCGTTCAAAAGCGACGTGACCTTCACCGGAAAAGCGACCCATACCGGAAGCGCAAGGGCAAGCATGGTGAACGCTGTCTGCATGGCATCGGCATTTGTCGCAAATCTTCCAAGACATGAGATGCCCGAGACCACCGACGGACACCAGGGATTTTTCGCACCTATGCAGATTGACGGCTCCATTGAGAAATCCACGGTCAATCTTTTGCTCAGGGATTTTACGGACGACGGAATGGAGGAGCGGAAAAAGCTCGTGGAGGAAATCGCAGCGAGCGTCGCACACTCTTTCGGCGGAAAAGCGGAGGTCAGGCACACTCAGCAGTATCTGAACATGAAGAAGGTTTTGGACCAGCATCCGGACGTAGTGAAAAAACTTGAAAAGGCATATCTTTCGGCGGGAGTCAAACCGGAGTACACGCCAATCCGGGGAGGAACCGACGGCTCACGTCTTACCGAGATGGGAATCCCCACACCGAACATTTTCACCGGCGGACACAACTTCCACTCAAGGAGCGAATGGGCAAGTTTTTCCCAGATGATTCAGGCGGTGGAAGTCCTGATTCAGCTCGCGTCACAGTGGGCAAAAGATTAGGCTCAGAAAGCAGCATATTATATAGAAGGAAATTGATTTATGTACGAATATCACGTTGAGGGCGGAATCCCCATCAAAGGAACAATCCGGGCGAGCGGAAACAAAAATGCGGCCCTTCCATGCATTGCGGCAGTGCTTCTCACAAAGGATGACGTAATCCTAAGGAACATGCCGGAGATTGAGGACACCCACGTCATGATCCAGATTCTGCAGGCTCTCGGAGTAAAGGCGGAAAAGATTGAGGAGCATGTGTGGAAGTTCAACTCAAGCGGACTCAGCGGCAACACGATTCCACAGAACCTGAGCAAAAAAATCCGCGCGTCCATTCTTTTTGCGGGACCACTGATTGCCCGAAGCGGAAAAGCCGTCATGCTTCCACCGGGCGGGGACGTAATCGGAAGGCGGAGATTGGACTCGCATTTTCTTGCGCTGACGGAACTGGGGGCGAGGGTCACGACAGACGGAAAGTTCGAGTTCACTGCGAACAAGCTTGTGGGCGCGGACATCTTTTTGGACGAGACATCGGTTACGGCAACGGAAAACGCTATCATGGCTGCAGTCCTTGCCGAGGGAAAAACCGAAATCACAAATGCGGCGAGCGAACCGCACGTGCAGGACCTTTGCAACATGCTCAACTCAATGGGCGGCAAAATCAGCGGCATCGGGTCGAACATATTGAAAATTGAGGGAGTGAAAAAACTTTCCGGCACAGATTTTACCATCGGACCTGACTTCATGGAAATCGGCTCCTTTATCGGACTTGCGGCGGCTACAAGGGGCTCAATCAAAATCACCGGGGTAAACGCAAGGGACATGAGGCCTCTCAGAATCTCTTTCGGCAAGCTCGGGATAAGATGGGACATTGAGGGAGACGAGCTTACGGTTTCTGCAGGACAGGAAATGCGCGTGAACACGGATTTGGGCGGAATGATTCCGAAGATTGATGACAGTCCGTGGCCCGGATTTCCGCCGGATTTGACTTCCATAATGACCGTGGTCGCGACACAGGTTGAGGGAACCGTCCTGATTTTCGAGAAGATGTTTGAGAGCCGCATGTTCTTTGTGGACAAGCTCATCAGCATGGGAGCGAGAATCACACTCTGCGATCCCCACCGTGCGGTTGTGACGGGACCGAGCGTACTTCACGGAGAGCATCTTGTTTCCCCGGACGTGCGGGCTGGAATGGCGATGGTTATTGCTGCAATGGCTGCCCGGGGTGAGAGCGTAATCAGCAACGTCTACCAGATTGAGCGCGGCTATGAAATGCTCGTAGAAAAACTCCAGGGCCTCGGCGCCCACATCGAACGCGTAGAAATAGAATAAAAATATACACGAAAGCGGTGTTTATGACACAGATGCATTTGTGCCTCCGGCATAAACGTCAATAGCTTCCGCTTACGCAAACGGAGCACAAGCGACGTATAGACGCAGATTGGACACGGATGCGGGATTTTTGGCACTGATAGACACAGATGGACTCAGATAGGACACGGATGATTTGTCACAGATAGACACAGATGAACTCGGATGGGACACGGATGTTTTTATTTATTATCTGTGCCTCATCTGTGTTAATCCCCGTTCATCTGTGGCTTGTTTCTGTAACTGCCTGATTTCTTCGATGGAAAGTTGAGTGATGTCAGCAATTTTTTCAACGGAATCTCCATAATTCAGCATCCGTCGGGCCGCTTCCAGGGCACGCTTGTACTCACCCTGCTCAATGCCACGTACAAGTCCTTGCTGAATTCCACGTTCAATTCCACGCTGTTCGCCCTG
>DFKI01000123.1 GCA_002373325.1 Treponema sp. UBA3649 | reverse complement strand
TTCTCAGTTCTCAGTTCTCAGTTCTAACTTCATCTCTTCTACCGCATTTTTGAATTCTTCCCTGAATCTTTCGGCGGAGAATTTTTTTGCCCAGGCTGATATGGTTTCGGATTTAAATGCACCGGCGGCTTCCATTTTTTCAAATCTGTCCAGGGCTTCCACAAGGGACATCTCGGTCTGCTCCTTGAAAAAAGTTCCTGTTGTCCCGTCTTTCACGGTTTCAAGGGCACCGCCTTTACCAAATGCGATGACAGGTCTTCCCGCGGCTTGAGCCTCCACCGGGATGATTCCGAAATCTTCTTCGGCACAGAAAATCAGGGCACGGCATCTCTGAAGATAGTCCCTCACTTCATCATCGCTGATTCTTCCTGTGAAAGTTATTTCCGCCCCGCTGTATTTTCCGGCAAGAGATTTCAGTTCCTTTTCCTGTTTTCCTGACCCGATGACCACAAGAGTCCTGCCCGTGCTTCCGCATGCTTTTATGGCAAGGTCAATCCTTTTGTATGGAACGAAGCGGCTGAACACCACGTAAAAGTCTTCTGGTGGAAGACCGTTCGGCGAGATTCTCTCTGTGTCCACCGGCGGAAAAATCACCTTTGCATCGCGGTTCCAGAATTTTTTTATGCGGCGTGCGATGTAGGAGGAGTTTGAGATGATTGAGTCAATTCTTTGGCTTGAGATAAAATCCCACTCCCGGATTTTTGGCATCTGTCGTTTCATAAAAAATCTTGTGATCCGACCGGAGCGTTTGAAATAGTCAAAGTAGAGATCCCAGGCATAACGCATGGGTGAGTGAATGTAGGCGATGTACGGAGTGGTGGGTGAGGTGATTACGCCTTTCGCACACGATGAGGAGGAAGCAATCACAAGGTCGTAGCCTGTGAGGTCAAAGCTTTCAAATGCTTTCGGCATAAGGGACAGCAATTTTGTGTAAAGCTTCGTCGCGCAAGGGATTTTTTGAACGAATGATGTGCGGACCTTTTCCGGCGGAAAGATTTTCCCCATCTTTTTTTTGTCATAGACGAGCGTGAAAATATCAGCGTCGGGATAGATTTTCAAAAACTCCTCCACTACGCGCTCCGCTCCCCCGTAATTCACAAGCCAGTCATGTACGATTGCTACTTTCATAATGCGATTATATCATTTTAATTTTTTGTGCGCAAGACTGATTTTGGATGAAGGGGGCTACTTAAAAAGAGCATTCTCTGATGTCCTTGCCCCCCCCTTGCTTAGTGAAAAAAAATATCTAACACAATGAGTTTATTTCTTAAACTTCTCAATTATATTTGAAATAATAAACTGCGCTGTGTTATCAATCTCTGCAAATGGAACAGACTTAGGAAGTTTTACTCCACATACGTTCTGAACTTTTTGCAATAGCTCGTCGGTATAAAAAAGTACTCCATCTGTCACATTTTCAATCCCGTCAAGATAAATAGACTCGCGATTCTTTTTTTTCATTTCATCAAGTGAAAATCGAGAGTTGTCTATATAAACTTTGGGATTGGTATCTGTTCCATCAATTATAATGGGGTAGCCTCCTATGTTTCCATCAAATCCTGGCGAATGGATTTTTGTTTTCTTGCAGCTTCTTATTGCACCAAGAATTCCCTGAATGATTTCAAAATTGCTTGATGCATTCATCATATTACGCTTTGTATCCACCGGCATGGCAATTTTACAGGCTGCAAATATTTTGTCTGTTACTTCAAGTTTTTTTCCATTATGTTCTGCGTAAATAAGCTGATCTACGTTTTCTGTTTGACCTTCCTTGCTGATGACGACATCATGAAAATGAGCAACTGCATAAGTTACGTCAATGTTCCACCAGTCAGAAATGTTGTTTTCCGCAGCAAGGGCGAACTTAATGCGTGGCACAAGATGGTTGACATTTCCTGAACCAAAATCTGGATAGGCTTTTCCGGCAGATTTCAACCATGGAATAACTGCATCAGAGTAAGAGGTGTTGATAACAATTGCTTTTGATTCGGCGTTAGAATAAGCGTCCATAATGTTTTTAGTATACTTGATGGAAAGTGGAGTCCAGATTCCATAAGCCCTAAAATTGCTCCAGGAAATACTTCCATATTTCAGACCGGAATAAGCACGGCTGGAATTGATTATAATATCTGGTTTATGCTCATAAATCGCTTTTGTAATGCTTGAGACATCATTTAAATCCACTCCAGATTCGATGATGATGTTTGTCCTGTTCTGTCCCCGGATGGAAGATGAAACTTTTACTATATTTACATCCATCTCCATCTTTTCATGGTTTCTGCCAGCTACGATTATTTCAAGATTTTCATCTGCCGTAGACATCAAATAGTCAAGAAGATAGTGTCCTACACTTCCCAGCCCTATTATCATGATCCGTATTTTTCTGCTTGCTGAATTCTCTTTGAGCAGCGCCATTTTTTCATTTAATGTCATTTTGTTTCCTCCAACATTTTTCTGTAATCATCTATAGTATTGCAGTTTATCCAACTTGAAAAATGAATAACTTCGAGATTTGCAGATTCTATTTTATCAAAGTATTTTTGTACAAGAATGAGGTTTGTACCTTTTGCTTCATTTTCCGTAAGATTTTCAGCAGACTTGAAAAGTTTTTCTGGCTCAGAAAATTTCCATACCTGTCCTGAATTATAAATGCCTAAAAAAGGCTCCTTTATTTCTAGAATCGAATGTGCTGTGTCATAAATGTATTTTGCCTTATTATCTGCTGTAAGATAGAATGCAACTGCCTTTTTTGCTTCAATAGGATCTGTGTTTGTTGTGAGCACACTTTTTGGTGATTTGACTATTTTTGAAAAACTTTCAAAGTCAAGAAACAAATCCCCTTCTGCGAAAATGATTTCATCCATATCAAATTTTGCAAGTTCCTTTACGCCAAGAAGCAGGCTGTAGCCAGAGCCATAATCCTCGAAGTGTTCGTTTTCAACAAATGAAATTTTGGATAAGAAAGATGAGAGTGTTGTTTCGGCAAATTTTTTCAATTCACTAAACTTATAGCCACCGACGATTACTATCTTGTCAAAATCAGAACAAAAAGACACAATCTTGTACAAAAGAGTTTCTTTCTCAGTTCTTTCCGTATAAATACATTTCAGACAATCCTTACCGATTGACTTTCTAAACCGGGTGGATGTGCCTGCGACCGTTATAATTATAGCTCGCTTCATTTTTTTAATTCCATCACGCACATTTCAATTCCTTTTTCAAGAGAAATTACCGGCTTCCAATTGGTTTTTGTCCTTATTTTCTCAGTGTTTAAAACTCTTCGTTCTGGATCGGATTCCCTGTATCCATTGAAAGTTATTTGGGGGTGGTCTATTCCAAGTTTTTTTCCGCACAATTTAACCAAATCAATAATCGTGATTTCTTCATCTGTTGCAACATTGTAAACTGAACCGTCAAGGGCTGATTCTGTATCTGCAAGAGCTCTTACAGCACTACAGCTATCAATGTTGTGAAGAAAGGTTCTTCTGTTTTTTCTGGAGTTTTCCAAAAGTTCCACCTTCCCATCTTTGGCAAGGGATGTAATGATGTGTGGTATTATATGTTTTGGATAAAGTTCGGCCTTGCTATATACATTTGCGAATCTAATTGAACATCCCTTTATCAAATTTTTGTCTACAGCATCCTTCATAAAGAATTCTGTGATGAGTTTGCCTGTTGCATAGCTTGTCCTCTGGCTGTGTTCTGCATTTGCCATTGTTATGAAGTCGCTTTCTTTTACACCACCTTCTTTCCATGACTGCATCGAGTATACTTCGGATGTTGAGCAGTTGATATAAACATTTGCCCCTACGTCTATTGCTTGGTCTAGAAAGCTCTTCATTCCAAGTACATTTGTTTCAAATGTTCTGTCAATGTGATAGAAATGTTCTGTGTGGACTACAGCGGCACAGTTGATGTAAATCACTGAGTCAACATTAATTTTTTTCTGTAGCACAAGTTCCTTTATTTCATGCATCTGCATTTTATTATTAATATCATATTCAAAGAAACTGAACAATGGGTTATCTTTTATTTCTTCTACTGTTTTTATCGAAGAGGCAAAAAAGTTGTCGAATCCAATTACTTCGAATCCCTCGTTAATAAGCATCTTGGACAGCTCGCTGCCTGTCATGCCCGTTGCGCCGCTTATTACATATAATTTTTTCATATACCTGTCTCCAGTCGAGTTTTATAAAATGAATCTATTTTATCGGAAAAATCCTTTTGCTCTTCGCTGATTGCATAGGGGAGTTTTATAAGTGCACATTCTTCAGTTTCAGTATCAAAAATCGCAAATTGTGAATTGCGATTTATGTTTCTTGGCTGCCCAACCGAGCCTGGATTTATGAAAATTGTTTTCTTTTGATTTCGTGTCATTGGATTGTCGCAAGGGAAGAAAGCCTCGTAGAAGAATGGTCTGTGGGAGTGTCCCATAAGAACAACATCGTAATCTGCATAAGAACTCAAGTTTTTGGAAAGATCAAACTTTCCCCAATAAAAATCACTCAGACTGCCATGAACCGCAAGATATTTTTTTCCATCAACAGAAAACTCTTGTTTACCTTCCTTCTGCATTTTTCCAGAGAGATAGGCCAAGGTCTCTTCTGTTAAAATTGATTTTGTATATCTGGAAGATTCTGCTCCCCTTTGTGATGAAAAACGATTATAATGATCATTCATTATGGCATCTTCATGGTTGCCCCAGATATTGCATAAAAAAGGCAACCCCAATTCCTGTATCATTTTGACAACTTCGTTCGAGTGAGGGCAATAATCAATTAAATCTCCAAGAAATGCAACTGCATCAGGTTGAACATCCTTTATATATTTAATGACTTGGGAAAAAGCACTTTTATTTCCATGAATATCAGAAAGAATCAGAAGTTTCATTTCAAAAACTCCATCAAGGCCTTTTTGTTTTCTGACGGAGTGGTCTTAGGCCGTCCCAAATCTTTCCTTGCTCCTTTAGATACAAGAACCTCAACAAAACTAAGTTTCTCTTTTGTTTCAGAATCACCAAGAACAGCATCAAGTTCTTCGGGAGTTGTAACTTTTATTACGTTTTCATAGCCACAACCTTCTGCAATTTCACAAAAATCAATTTGACGACCAACAGTTGGCTGTCCTCCAACAGAATCGTGAGCACCATTGTTCAAAACAAAGTGAACGTAATTAGATGGTTTTCGACTACCGATAGTTGCCATGCCTCCCATCTGCATTATGCAAGCTCCGTCACCATCTAGACAATAAATACTGTGATCTGGTTTTTGCATTGCAATAGAGAGTGCAATCTGACTTGCGTGTCCCATTCCGCCCACTGTAAGAAAGTCTCGGTCGTGAGCCATGTTATGTTTGTCGCGAAGTTCATAAAGTTCTCGGCTTATCATGCCGGTTGTAGAAACAAATGCTGTTTTTTCATCTGCACTGAGCATGATTTTTTCAATCGCTGCTTCCCGGCTCATTTTACCTTCAACAGGAATATTATTCTGCAATTTGTAATCATCAAATGTTCCCTTGCGAATCACAAATGCGTACTGGGCGTTGTTTTCGTTTATATGCTTGTAGGCCTTTTCAAATTGTGCTGGAAGATCTGCTTCATTGTCACTTAAAATTTCGTAAGGAACTTTCATCGCGTCAAGAAGAGCACATGTTACCTTTCCTTGTTTTACGTGCTGTGGTTCATCATGAACTCCTGGTTCTCCGCGCCATCCGATTACTATCAGCATTGGGATGGAATATACATCAGGATCTGCAATGGACAAGAGAGGATTTATCATGTTTCCTTCTCCAGAGTTCTGCATGTAAATCATCGGGATTTTACCAGTTGCAATGTGGTATCCAGTTGCAAGTCCCGTGGCACTTCCTTCATTTGCTGAAATTATATGATTGGATTCAGGTGCATTGTCCGTGATGTACGCACAAAGATTTTTTAGAAGCGAGTCAGGAACTCCTGCAAAAAAATCTGTTCCATTTTGGATTAATAAATCATAAAAATAACTTGGTCGAATCATTATTTTGTCCCCGGAATTAATTCAAGAATTTCTTTAATAGGCATACACATGTCGTTCACTTCAAGCGAGCGTTCTGCCTTTAAAATTGTTTCAGCACACTTTCGCATTGCAGGATAACTTGCACGCAACATATGGTTTGCATAGATAATTATATTTGCTCCCCATTCCGCAAGTTCATTTTCTGTAAACTGATTATAGGTCGTGGGAACAAGAACTATCGGTATACTCTTGTATTCTGCACGGAATTTCTGACAGAATTCTTTTATGTCCATTCCACTCTTGTCCTTTGAGTGAATCATCACACCGTCAGCACCAGCCTTAACAGCGGCAAATGCTTTTTTTATGGCATCGTCAACACTGTAACCTGCGATGATTTCTTCAATACGGGCAATGATCATGAAATCTTTTGTGACCTGTGCTTTTTTACCGGCACTGATTTTCTCACAAAACTCTTCTTCCGTTGCAAGAACTTGTTTTGCTTCCGTTCCGAAAAGGGAATTCTTTTTTAGTCCTTTTTTGTCTTCTATTATGACGGCACTTACACCATTGCGTTCTAGTGTGCGAACTGTGAAAACAAAGTGCTCGGGTATGTCTCCTGTGTCGCCATCGTAAATAATCGGTTTTGTTGTACATTCAAGAATGTCTGTGAGTGAATGCATTCGGGTCGTGAGGTCAACAGCTTCAATATCGGGCTTGCCTTTTGAGGTTGAGTCTGTAAGGGAGGATGACCACATACCGTCAAAACGGTGGATTCCGTCTTCTTTTTCAACTTCTGCATTTTCAACGATAAGTCCGCTTAATCCACTGTGGGCTTCCATGATGCGAACTATTTTTTTTGCAGCAATCAGCCTCCTCAACGTTGCTCGGCGCACATCAGGAGTTGTTCCGATTGAAGAAGCATTGTCTGCTAGAGCGGAAGAATTGATGCCCTGAGTATATGGAATCTCCACGACTTGACCGCCCCATTCCTTCATCACTTCAAAAACTTCTTCACGAATATGATTCAGATAATTGCTTTTCCAGTCATCGCCATGAATTATATAGTCAGGTTTGTATTTTTTTAGGTTTGGAACATAACTCCAGTCTTCCTGAGGGACAACTCTCGCAACACCCTTTATGTTTTCCGCAACTATTTTTCTCTGCTCGTAAGTGAGATATGGAAGCCGCTTGTGACTTACTATTGCACTGTCGGTCAGGAGACCCACTGTCAGTTCTCCAAGTTTCGCCCCTTCATTGATTATGTTGATTATTCCGGGATGAATTATGTCACCGGTGATTCCTACGTATACTGTTTTTGCCATAGCTATTTACTTGCCTCCTCAGATTTATTTATTTCATCTAGGGTTTGTATCATGAAGTCTGCTGTTCGTTTGCCAGATTCACCTTCGTACATCCATGCTTCTTCCTTTGCTTTTGCTCTTGCCTGTGCAAGTTCATTGCTGTCGCTCATGTTTTGAATGACATCTTTTATGTTTTCAAAATCTTTTTCATCGAGTTGCTTTCCAAATTTTTCTAGGCTTGAATACATCCAAAGTTTTTTGTCCCCGAGATCGTATGCATCGTAAGGAAGTAAATCCATTTGTGCATTTACATAGAGTACCGGTTTGTCGCAAAGGAATGTGTAGTCAAAAAGAATTCCTGAAAAATCTGAAATCATAATGTCAGCTTTTTTTAGGCTGAATATATTTTGTCTCTCATAATCCCACAGGATGTTTTTGTTTCCTGCATAATGTTTTTCAAGTCTTTCAAGCATGTCGGCTTCAGATTTTTTTGATTGAGGATGAGGACGGATAATTATTCTCCAGCCGGTTGCGGCAAGCGGATCAAGAAGTTTTTCTCCATACTTTTTGAGAATTCCAACATTGCCCCAACTCGGTGAGACCAGAACCGTAAACGGGTGATTTTCCTCTTCAGGAATTTCTGCAATGTTCTTTTTGTAAACGTCAAGATACGGACATCCTACTGTCACAAGCTGTTTTTTATTTATGCCGCGCTGTTCTTCAAGAAAGCGAATATCTTCTTTTTGATAGTCTCCGGTAAGAAGAATAGAATCAAAATAATCCAGACCAAACAAGCGGTACGTTGTTGCGTCACTCGGCATGTGGAGTATATGGCTGTAGTGCTTTACATTTTTACTTCTTTTGAGTTGGTAAACTTGTAACCCAGGAGTGGTCATAAGTACTATGCCTGCACTGAGCATATTCAGTTTTACGAAAGCCAAGTTTCCTTCACCGATGAACTCAGGTTTTACAAATTTGTATCCCATTTCGAAACACGGATCTTTTTCTGCTGAGGTGTAATATGTCAGCTCAATACCTCTTTTTTCAAATTCATCGCAGACTGGTTTGAATGTGTTCCAGTATTGCAGCCCCTCGTTATAAATTACGTATTTTTTGAAACTTGAATCCGCAACTTTGGAAACTCCATTTTTTTTTGCCGTAAAAAGAAGTTTCAATTTTAGCCATGCAGCCTTTCCCAAAAAGAAAAGCGTTGCCGCCGCCCCGATGAGAATTGAAAAGAGCATGGATCCTGTACCTGGGTCGATGTAAAGGAATAGTGTTTGCATTAGTTTTCCTCCTTGGATTTATATGGGGATTCGTGAGTCCAGTTTGATGGCTCAAAGATATTTTCTTTTACAGCATACCAATCTGAATCTTCACATTTGAATGTATTTGTGTGGTGTGATGCGGGAACGTCTCCATCACTATCAATTAAAAAAATCTTTTGTTTCTGTGTTGGCTGATGAATTGGATTTCCTGTAAACGGATTCACAGCATAATCAATCAGTCCTTTTACGGATAAGTCTGGAGTATCCGCGTTTGTCATAAAACTATTATCTATTTTTAATTCTCCATGACTGTCAAAATCTTTGAAAAGAAACAGTGGGTTGTATGCTTCTATTCTGAATGGAAGATTTGCTTCATCTTGATTTGGACTTATTTTTGTATCAAGAGATTCACCGTGGTCTGCCGTTATAATGATTCTAGTGTTGTCATACACACCGTTTTTTTTGAGATAGGCAAAGAATTCTCCCAAGCGTTTTATCGAAGCTGCATTTACATGATAAAACATTTCATCACTGAAGGGACCATTTCCCTTGTTAGTTATATTTGCCAATGGTTTGTATTCTGGAGCCTGTAAAAAGTATGGTTCGTGGGACATTTCGTTTACAAGATAAGTGAAACTTGGTTTTTCTGCATCAGTTTTCGTGAGCTCAGGAAGAAAATCTAAGGGGGCGTAATTGTTGATAATATCTTGGAAATTATGCAGATAGGGGTTTGTATTCCACCAGAATCCATTATTGTAAATTGTATCCCGAAAAAAGAGAGGCATGGCTTTAAAAAAACTGAACCAGATGAAATTTCTTTTCAACAGTCCACTTCTTATATTTTCTGAAGATGCTTCCGGATGTTGTTTCAGCCATGCGTCAGTATAAACTCGTATTGTTGGATGAACATGAATTGTCGGATATTTATCATAAATTCTGAGATCAGGAATTACACTGTAATTGGCCCAGGACATATCAGTTACAGTGGTGTCGTATCCGTTTTGGTCGAAAATCAATGGAAGAACCGTAAGAGCCTCGTTCTGCTTGGAAACCAAGGACTCGTCTGATCTTTTATTGATTTCATACGGGGTATAATCATACCCACCATACATGGCTGGTGAGCCAGTAATAGTATAGGGGCCATAGGACACCGTATTCGGATAAAGCGTAAAGCCGTCATACTGCTCGTAGAGTTCCTTGTTTTCTTCAAAAATATACGGTACATATCCATTTATAGCCCTATCAAGCATGATTATGAAAACATTTTTCTCAGCTTTGCTCAAACGGAAAATCGGGGTAAGTCCTGGTGAGCCTGCGGAAAGTTTATCTTGTGACTCAAGAATGACTTTTGCCTGATTATATCCTTTTCTTATGGTCAGACCATGCACGAAGAGGATTCCAGCATTTGCAATTATAAGTATTGCTGCCAGAGCCGTAATGCAGGATTCTTTTTTGAAAATAAAAAGGATGATTGTAAACACTGTTGGAATGAGAAGAACGGCAAAATTAATTAATACGCTTGCTTTGTCTGGTTTTAAAAGTCCTGCATTGGAAAATGTTAGTATGTTGGAGATGTTTCCGTATTTTCCTCCGAAGATAAAAGCGTTTACGAAAGCTCCGAGGCATATTAGAGTCCCCAGCACGGTCATTATTGTCTGTTTTTCCTTTTCGAACAGGAAATAGATGCAGCATGGCCAAAAAACGCAGAATCCTATTGCCTGCCACAAAGAATGACTTAAAAAAAAGAAGGGAGATTTATAGTTGTCGATAAATGAGAATTCCATGGGGGATGAAGAAATGACATAAGATGGAATCGTGCCTCCTGCAAGAAGTGCAAGTGCGATGCTTGTCATAAGAAAAAGTTGAGTTCTCGCCAGATTATTTTCCATCAGAGATTTAAATGGTTTTTTGACAAGGTAATTGATGCCCTTCAGTATAAGAGGCATTATGAAAACAATTGAGACTGCTGATACAAGCATAAGCCGTCGGTAAAGGTATCCGTTGTGCTTAAAAAGAAGGTACCAATCAACTCCAAGAGAGAGTGCACAGATGCATATATAAAGTACAAGGACAGGGTGTTTCATTTTGTAAAATATATTTTTTACAAGGCTGAAGAGATTGTTCATTGTCCAATAAACGACAAGCCCGCTCGGTGAATTATAGAGAAGGATGAGAAATACAAGGGCCGTTCCGTAGATTTGAATTTTTTCTTTGACAGGATGTCCCTTACTGTAGATTGCTCCTGAAATGATGTTGATGACTGTCATTGCTATGGGAAGTATGTTTATTTTGAAATTTCCTATGGAAAAAGACGAGTCCGGGGCTCCCATGTCTTTTATAAAATAAAACCCGAATCCTTTGAGATCACCCAGATTGCTTAGAAATTTATAGGCTGCGATAAAAAAAGGTATCTGAATGGCAATGCTGATGGAGGAACGCAAGGCCATGAGCGGATGATAATGATTCTGCTTATAAAAAGTTGAAAGAATCATATATTGCTCATCCCCTTTGAATGCCACCTTTATTCTGCCTATGCCAGGTTTTAATTTTTTTTGTATGTTCCGTTCGGCTTCCTGCCATTTTTCTGCTATGTTATAAAGCGGAATACAAAAAAAAGAGACTGCAAAACTTACAATAAGGACGGCATAGCCGCAATTTTTGAAAACTTTCCATCCAACATAGTAGCATAACTCAACAAGCTGATATAATGGATGTATTATTATGGAATATAAAAAATCGAGCATCGTCCGAATCTCCAAAATAAACTTCAAAAAACTATTGATAGTATAGATGAAAACAAATATTTATTCAACCTCATTATTTTACTTTTGCGGCAAATATCTTATTCAAACGGAGTGTTCGATGCCCAGATGTTCTGCATCGATGATACCTTATAAGAACACCATACTCCGCTGCTTTGCGGTGGGGTTGGTGTCTAAGGAAACTTAAAAAATGAATATTTAAAAGCTTTCGGAATTTAATCGGAGTTTCTTGTGTAGAAGCCCCATTTAGTCTCATCAAATATATCATCACGGACAGTGAGCCATTCGTTGTCTGATACTGTATATGCTTTGTCATCTCTCGTCCTAAGACTTTGCATTGGAGCTATTGAAATCTTCACATACTTTGACTTGTCTTCAACTTTCATAAGGTTTCCTGTGAAAGGATTCTTCGGATTGTCGTTGATGTTTTTTAGTGCTTCTGTCGGAACATCTGCATTTGTCATAAAAGTTGCGTCAAATGAAAGTTCGCCGTGGGAGTTGAAATCCTTTTCAAGAAGAAGAGCTTGAAGTTCTTCTTTCACTTCTTTGGAATTTGGAATCTGTTCTGTGAAAATCCCTGTCTGGGTTGCATGACCATGATCGGAAACAATTATGATTCTCGTGTTGTCATAAACACCGTTTGCTTTCATCCAGTCAAAGAATTCTCCAAGTCGGAGTAGTGCTGCATTGTTAACGTGATAGTAAGCGTTGTTGGAAAACCTTGAGCTGCCAAAATTACTTACATTTTCCACTGGTTTATATTCAGGTGCTTGTAAAAATCCTGGCGAATGAGGAAGCTCGCTGTCAAAGATAATAAACTGATTTCCTTTTGCTGTTGTGTCAAAGAGCTTACTAAGATAGCTCATGGGGGCATATGTATCAATTAAATAAGCATAGTCTTTATATGGATTGGACAGAAGCCTGTAGCCAAGTCCGTAGATAATTACACGGAGCGGAGGTGGTGCAATCTTGAAAAGACTGAAATAAATCATGTTTCTTTTTATGAGGTAGGAAGTTTGTGCAAGAGGTTTCATGTTATTGCTTTTATACCAGTAATCACTGTATGCTCCCTGTGTTTTTATCCTTCTAAGATTTGGCAGGTCCTTATAAATCTGCTCCACCGGCTGCATATTGTAATTCTCGTATGGAAGATTTGTTACCGTAACTTCATAGCCTGCCTCGGTAAAAAGAGTTGGCATGACAAGAAGACTCTGATTATGCTTTTCCCTGATGCTGAGTTCCTTGCGTTTGTTGATTTCCCAGGGCGTGAAGTCATAGCCGCCAAAGAGACCCGGAGCACCAAGAGTTGTATAATATGACATGGATATTGTATTCGGAAAATAGGTAAATCCATCTAGGCTAGATTTTAATGCCGGATGTTCAATCAGAATCTCCTCCATGAAAGCACTTTCAAATCTGTCTAGCATAAAGACAATAACATTTTGACCTTCCTTAGAAAAATGAAATTCTGGTTTCAATTCAACGATTGAATTTTGCGGAGTCGAACTCTTGAAATTTCGATTTATACTTGAAAGATTCCATGTACTGACTCCGATAATAGAAATCAACGCAATGACAAAAACTGATCTGAGAATTGCGGGTTTTTTCTTGATGCTCAAAATAATTGCAGCGAAAATGGCGATCGTCACCAGAATCTGTAACACAGAGGCAAGGGGTGGAAGATTGAATGATTGAGCTTCATCCATCAGTGAAAAATCAACGTTCATTAGACCATAGTTTCCGGAGAAAATAAAACAGTTTGCGAGTCCTGTGAGTGCCATGGAAACCCAAATCAAAGTAATAGTGTCCTTGACTTTGTGAGACATAAGGGCATAAATACAAATAGGCCAGAAAACAAAGAGTCCGATTGCTTGTGAAAATGAATGGAATATGAAAGGGAAGGGGGTTGTGTATGTGTCAATATAAAAATAATCGGACGAGGAAGAATCGATTATGATTGCAGGTATGGTGATTCCTGATGTGATGGCAAGCGAAATGCACGCTAATAGGAAGATGACACACCTTGATCTTGGAGTTGTGTCTAGCGCAGAAAAAATATATGATACGGCTTTTATCGCATATTTCAAAATCCATGGCAGAAGTATGATGGATATGGCAAGAATTGAGAAAAAGCTTATATAAAGTTTATTCCTCATTCGGATGAAAAAAATCGCGATTGCGACTGCTGCAATAGATGCTATGATATGCAGGACTTTCAGAGGATTTTTCATTTTGTAAAAAATATTTTTTACCATGGAAAGCACGTTGTTCATCGTCCAATAAAGAACAAGTCCTGAAGGTGATTGGTAGAGAATTGCGAGAAAAATAATGGCCATGCCATAAACTTGAATCTTTTCACGCAGGGGATGTCCTTTTGTGTATATAGCTCCAGAAATCATGTTGATCAGCGTCATCGCAATGGGAAGAAGGTTGATTTGCAAATTTCCAATTCTCAAAAGACTGTCACTTTTTCCCATGTCATGGATAAAAAAGAATGAGCTTCCGTTCAGTTTCTGCAAATTGGAAAGAAAGCTATATGCCGCGATAAAAAAGGGAATTTGAATCAGCAGTCCAAATGAAGAACGGAGAGACATTATCGGACTGTATTTATGCTCGCGGTAGAATGTCTGTGTTATCATGTAACGCTCGTCCCCGGAAAAAGCTTTTTTGATTCTGTCTAATCCATCTTTCATTTTCAGTTGCGCCTGACGCTCGATTTCCTGCCATTTTTCAGCGACTACATAAAGCGGGAGACAACCGAGTGTTACTACAAAACTTAGTCCAATAACCGAAATTCCATTTGACCATGTGATTTTATAAAAAAAATTGAAGAAAATCTCCAATATGCTTTTGATTGGAGAGATAATCACGTTTGAAAGAAAGTGCATTTGAGTTTCCCCCTTAATTTTTATATTCTGTAATTAAATTTTTAAAATTCTCTGGACTAATTTGTGTCCAGCTTGCAGTTTTGAATATATTGTCTTTTACGAGCCACCACTCGTTGTCTTTTATTGAGAACATATATTTACCGTTATAGGATGGCTTCTCATTGTCACTTGTGCTAATTATGACTCCGTTTTTTTTAAGTTTCTTCGTATCAAGAGGCAGTGACTTTCCTGTGAAAGGATTCTTCGGATTTTCTACAAGATTTTTAAGGACAAGGGAAGGAACGTCGGCGTTCGTCATAAATGTTTCGTCATGAATCAAATTTCCCCTTTCTCCGAAATCTTTGAAAAGAAGCAAAGGATGATATTTTCCGCGTCCCCATCTCAATGAGCCTGCAATTCTATGATCAAGATCATCATCTTTTTCATAGGCTTCCTCAATAGGACCTCTTGAGTGATCAGAAACCAATATAATCCTTGTGTTGTCGTAAGCTCCGTTGTCCTTGAGTTGTTTCAACCATTTTCCGATGAGTATAAATGCAGCAGACTGAGTATGAAAGTCCATGTTTTGACTGTATTTTGAAGTTCCAAAATCGGTGACGGAATCTGATGGAGTGTAATCTGGTGCTTGAAGAAAAATATCTACATGTGTAAGCTCGTTGACAGTGCATATATAAGTTCCTTGTTCAGAATCAGTGAATTCAGTCAATTCCGGAAGAAATGCCAAAGCGGAATAATTGTCCAAAACAATTCTTGTGTCCTGCATGGTTTCATTGCTGTTCCAGTATTTTCCCTTTTTGTATATGAACTCTCGGAGGATGATTGGGAATTCCCTGAAGAAACTGAAAAAGAGCAGGTTCCGTTCCAAAATATTTCCGCTGAAATCCGATAAGGTTCCTTCTGTGTTGTTTGTTGACATCCACTTGTCTGTATACGTGCCGATGGTCTTGTACCCGGAGATAAGGGGAAAAGATTCTAGAAATGAGAGGTCGCATAGTGTGTTGTAGTTTCCCCATGATGGATCTGTTATGGTTGCGCTGTACTTTAGCTCTTCTGTGAAAATGCGCGGCAAAACAAGTATGGATTCGTTGTTCTTTTCTTTGAGCGGAGTGTCATCCCTTGCGTTCATTTCAGCCGGTGTGTATTCGTAGCCTCCCCAAATTCCTGGTGCTCCCTGTAATGTGTGTCCGTTGAAGGAGACTGTGTTCTCATAAAGTGTGAAGCCGTCAAATTCTTTCTGTAGGTCTGGGTGTTCTTTCATAATTTCATCGACGTAGCGGCTTTGGGCACGGTCGAGCATAATGACAACAACGTTCTTGCCTTTTTTGGACAAGTGATATATCGGTTCTATTTTATCCAAATTGTGTTCCATTATGTTCGTAACGTATGCTGTATAGGATTTTTTGATTCCTGCAATATTTGCAAAAGAGGCAATGGTAGACGCGCATAGGATAACTGCAAAAATTGACGAAAGAATTTTTGTACCTTTCGCCCGTAAAGTGAGTGGTATTAAAATTCCCAGGGCAAGAATGACGAAAAGATTCAACATTGAACTTGGGGAGATTGTTTTGAAATCAACCGCATCAAGAAAAGTCAGACTTGAGGAAATATCTCCGTAGGCAGGCATAAATATGAATGCATTTACAAGGGTTGAGAGAGTAAGAAATGAAAATACTAGGACCAATGCAGCCTGGACATTCGGACTGAACAGAAAATAAATGCATATTGGCCAGATTATGCAAAGGCCTGCTGATTTTTTTGTTGTGTTTGCTATGTACCAAAGCGGATTCGGATGCGAGCCGATTCCAGAGAATTCTGTGGGTGATGATGAAATAAGAGAGCTTGGAATTAAAAGTCCTGTAAGTACAAAGAGTACGCAGCATGAAAGAAAAAACAAGATGAGCCTTTGCTTTTTGGAGTTCTTTAGATAATCCAATGTGTTGGAAAATATTTTTTTTGAAGCCCGTAAAATAAACGGAATGGCTGCTGTTAAAACTGTCATTAGCAGGACTGCGAATTTTGGAGTGTTGGTGTTGGCGTTGACAAAAAGAGTTATGCTTAGAATCCCAAGAAAGACAAGAGATGTTACCCAGAAAGTGCGGAGAGGCCTCTTGAATTTGTAGAATATATTTTTTATCATGCCGAATACATTGTTCATGGTCCAGTACAGAACGAGTCCGGCGGGTGAGTTGTAGAGAATCACAAGGAAGATGACTGCCATTCCATAGACTTGTATTTGTTCCCTCACAGAATGTCCCTTTGTATAGATGAAACCAGAAATCATGTTTATTATTGTCATTGCCACCGGGAGAACGTTTACTTGAAATGTTCCAATGCTGAAAAGATTGTCCGGTTTTCCCATGTCACGTATGAACAGAAATGATTGTCCCTTGAGTGCGTCAAGATGTGAGAGAAATGTGTATGCGGCAATGAAAAAAGGAATTTGAATCAGAAGTCCGAATGATGAGCGTAAACCCATGATAGGACTGTAGCGGTTTTCCCTATAAAATGTCTGTGTCATCATGTACCGCTCGTCACCTTCAAAAGCTTTTTTTATTCTGTCGAGTCCAGGTTTCATTTTTTTTTGTGTTTGCCGTTCTATTTCTTGCCATTTTTCAGCGACCGCATAAAGAGGCAGACAGAGTAACGTAACTCCAATACTTACTGCAATTACAGAAACCCCTGTATTTCCGGTGATTCGAAGTGCAAGAGAAAAAATAAGCTCAATAATTAAGTACAACGGATAAATAATCAGTGTGAAGAAAAATTGCATTGATACGCCCTCTTTTTTTTGCTTCCGCTGAATTGGCTGAGAGGCTTGAATTCAGTTTCACAATCATCTGATTATATACTTTGAAGGAAAATTTTGCAATAGCATGAATTTTATCCAATCAAAATCACTTTACCTTAATCCTTGTATAAACATCCCCTTTGTACATCATTGCAAAAATCGGCGGTGAGTCCCGGTATGTGGCATATTTCAAATAAAGACTGTTTGCAAGGCCGAGACTTAGCTTATTTGCTATGTTGTATTCATAATTAAGTTGGCAGATTGCAAAAGTCTCGAGACCAGGTGACATTTTTCCATCAATTTGATTTTCCATGTCATACATAAGGTATGAGTGAATATCAAATCCTATTTTATGCCCGCTTTTGTTTTCCCACTCAATCAGTCCGACACTTTCCGCTCCAATTGTAAAGCAGTAGGCTCGGTATGAACGGTAATTTTCAAACTGTCTCCGCCGATAGTAATAGAAATCCGTCGTTCCAAGGAGGATTGCATCCAAATGAAACTGCCACGAGAGTGTGGATTCTGGAAAAGTAATCTGCTGCTTTATGGCAAATCCCGGGGAAAGCGTTGAGAAATCGAAAAATGACTGCCAGATAAAATCGTAGTCGAAAACCATGCCAATTGTGGTTCGTATATTTTCCTGTGATTCGAGACTTCTTGCGAAAATCATTCCGTTGCTCAGGAGGTTCACCTCGTACATCATTTCTGTTTCCAAATCTTTATATCCGTAGCCACTTGGAAAACCGATGCTTCCACCGAAAGAAAGTTCAAATTGGGAATATGGGATGTTTGAATCATTACCGTAAGGAGTTCCATATACTACGTTCATAAACGCGCTTACAAACGCGGGATATTGTTCCAGAATTGATTCATACTCGCTATTTGCCCATGTTTTTCCTATTTCTGTTCCGGTTCCGAATCTGAAAGAAAGTTCCGTCACGTTTCCTTTTGGAAGGTTTGTCTTGCCTCTCATTGCCGGATCCGTAAAAAGCCGCACGGGATTTCCAAGGAATCTCAGCGGGGACCATACGTTTTGCAGGGAGTAGGAAAGACGGAACAGCATTTCACCCAGTGGGAAAGCTCCTATGCTTGTATAAATCAGGTCGTTGATTGAAGGCAGGTTTGTCTCGAAGAAGTATTCCCACATGACAGAACTGACCGTAGCCCAAAGCATTGATTCTATGGGAGAAAAATTTGCAGATCTTGTTCCCATGTATGTAAGGCCACCTTGATATGGATGAAGGACAAAGTTTGTCCAAAACCAGTCTCCGTCCCATTGCCACGGGTGTTCATAGAAGTGTAGAATGTAGTCAAACGTCACTTGCGTCCACCCAGCCCGAACCATTATGCGGTTCCAGCCGCCTATGACCATGTTTGGAAACAAAAGAGCTCCCGTTGCGACAAGAAAATTCCTTTTGTAGACTGTTGGCTCTGTATTGATTTCGCTTGAAAAATCCTCATCCAAATTTTCTTTGTCCGAGTACGTGTCAAAAATGTTTTCCTCAATGCAATCATCCGTTTTACTAAGTTTTTCCTGTGCGAAAAGAACCGGTTGAAAAAGTGTGAGAATAAGAATTGCTGCAAAGATGTTTTTGTAAAATTTTGTAATCATCATAATGTAATATCTTTTGTTAAAATAATTTCCCCGGTAAGTCATAAACTCCTCCCCAAACACCCCATCACCTTATCCGCAGTGTCCTCAAATGAATATGGGCTCTCAAACTCCGTAACATCCTGAGGACGCATCCACATTTCCGACATCTTTTGGCAGAGATCGTCCGCGTCTCCTGTCTTGAAAAATGTCACCGGGAGATTCGCATAGATTTCCTTGAATACGGGAATGTCCGAAATGAGTGCCTGGGTTCCGCAGTAAAGTGCCTGAAGCGGTGGAAGTCCGAACCCCTCGTAAAGGGATGGCTGCACGAGAAGTCTTGCCTGAGTAAGTTGTGCATGAAGCTCCTCGTCCGAGATGAATCCCGTGAACCTGATTCCGTCGCTTTCAAGTGCCGAATCGTCGAATGAGGTGTCTTTTGTCCTGAAATTTTCCCTTGAGCCTACAATCAGCAGCTCGGGGGGATTTTTTTCCGTCTGTGCAATCTGTTTTCGGAATTTCGTGAATGCGGGGAGCAAGGTTTGGAGTCCCTTGTGTTTTTTTATGTTGCCGATAAAAATCACCGTGTCTTTTTTTTCAGGCGTCGGTGAAATCGGTTTTTTGAAATACTCCTGGATATCCTCATAGACTACATCCACCGGTTTTTTGCATCCGAGTTTTTCAAGAATCCGTCCTTTGCTGAACTCAGAGACTGTGCAGACTGATTTTGAAAGCCTGATGGCCCTTTTGTAAAAAATCTTCCTTATGAATGTTCCAAATTTTCCTGCAATGGACGGCATGTCCAAAAAAACGATGTCATGTATCGTGCAGACAACAGGTACCCGGATTCCACATGGGATGTTGCAATAAGGCGTGAAAAATACGTCGCACGAGTTGATTGTCTCCGCCACGGATTTTGGAAACGCGATAATTTCCTTCACTGAGAATGGCTTTATGTCGCATGGAACACAGCAAACGTTTTCTCCTTCCGGCATGGATTTGGGATTTCCCACAAGAAGCAGTTCCGCGTCCCTTTTTGCAAGATATGGAAGCACTCCGTCAATGAAAGAACCTATTCCGCTTTTTCCGCTCATCCGGCAGTCAACAGCAATTTTCAAGTCATCCCCTCCACGGATTGTCAAAGTAATGCTCCCATTCTATGAAATTTTCCAACAATAGGCAATAGGTTTTGTTTGTTGATTTTTTCCCGTGATTGTGGTAAACTCAATCCATGTCAAATATTTTTTCAATCCCCTATGTGGTGGACTCTGCTTTTATTGACGGAAAGCTCCGTTTTACTGTCGTTGGAATGTCAACTATGGCTCAGACTCTCGCATCATTTCATTACGGAGAGCATAAACTCACGATTCCGCACATGAACAGGCAGGGACTCACATGGGTCGTGACAAAGCAGCATTTTGAAATCTCAGAATATCCTGAGTGGAGGGACGAGCTTTTGCTTTCTTCATGGATGGAGGAGCCAAAGGGACTTTTCAGCCTCTATGATTTTCGCTTTTGCTATGCTGAGGACGGCGGAAAAAAATCCGGATGGGACGAGACCATGCTTCGAAATCAGGGCGACGGAAAATACAAGGCGGGAACTCCTTTTATGAATGCGAAATTCCAGTGGATGCTCCTTGACCTTGAGAAAATGAGACCAGTCGGAATCAACTCGGCTGATTTTTCCACGATTGGTTTTTGCTTCGACGAATCCTGTACGACACGCTTTCCGAAAATCGCACTCCCTGAGAAATTCAGCTTTGAGCGGACTTTTACACCGCAGCGTCTTGAAATCGACCTGAACGGACACGTGAACAACACGGAATATTTGAAATATGTCTTGAACAGCGTCCCCGATGAAATCTGCTCGTCGCGTCTCATCTCAACTCTGGACACAAACTTCATTTCCAGCGCGCATTTTGGCGACACCCTGATTTGCAGGACCTCCGTGATTGAGGAAGAGTGCAGGGATGATGAAATCTGTGTTGTGCACAGCATAATCCGGAGTGACGGCAGCGAGGTGTTCAGGGCAAAGACCGTGTGGAGACCTGAATCATCGATGAGCCGTGGACTCTGGACTTCCTGAGAAAAAGGGATGTGAAAAATCAGTTCGCGGCGAAAAGCGTGTTCATCAGCTCCTTGGCCCTTCCGTCTATAATCGAGTAGATTTTGTGCCGCAGATTGACGTAATTATTCTCATCAAGTCCCTTGCTTCCGTCCTTCCTCATAAAAATCAGGACATGCAGGACTTCTCCGTCTTCTTTTTTTCGCGTCATGGAGTTGATTGCGTCCGTCTGGAAGATGAGTCCGTTTATGGAAAGCTGGGCGTCGGTGATTTTTGTGCCTATGGAAAGACTTGGTTTGTCTCCGGCGAATGTGCATGAAAAATGGTTCGTGCTCACATCCAGGACTTTTCCGCGGTACTGTATGCCCTCAAGTTTTATGGTGACTGAGCTTGATGCCTCGCATTGTGCTCTGAGGGTCTTTCGTCTTCCCTCCGCCTGATTAGCCCTGAGCGTGGAGTCAATCAGCTGGAAGTTGTGCATTGGATCCGACGTAAGCTCGATGCACCCGCACTGGATTCCGATGTCGTAGAGGTAGTACTGCTCAATCTGATTTTTTGCCTCGGGATGATTCCTTTTTTTGTAGATTACGCCAATGAGTATGTTCTCGCCGTAGGATTTCTGAAGTTCCGCAATGTAGCTCCTCCAGTTGATTCCCTCAACTTCCGAGTCCACGTTGAAAAAGAGTATGGCATCCGTGAAAACCGACGTGATTAAATCAACTTTGCGCCTGAACGGACAAGCCTTGTCGTCCCTGATTATATAGGTCTCGTAACCGCGCGCCATGTATTCCTCAAGGAAAATGTCCGCTACCATAGAGCTGTCGGGCATAAAGAAAAAAGTTTTCCGCCCCATGATAATTTCCTTAGTACCAACCATAATGCCCCCCTAAATATTTAAATGATAAATCCAAATTGCCGATTTGTCAAATACTACGTTGCATTTGTTTAGAGAACCACTGATTAATTCAGAACAATGTCATTGGGACGTTAAAAAAGTTAAAAAAAATGTCATTATCGGGCTTGACCCGATAATCTATATTGATGCATTATAAAACTTTACAGATTGCCGGGTCGAGCCCGGCAATGACACGATGCCATAAATCAACATTCGCTTGCCATTTGCTTAAAAAATCTTTTTTTTAAGTAAACTGTGGAACAAAAACGGACTTTAGTGTAATCTGTCGGGGAGGGGGATTGGCATTCCCGGATTCCCAATCTTTTTGAACAAGGAGCGTTTTATGGCGGATTTTTCAGTTGCGTCAGTTTTTTCTGACAATTCGGTTTTGCAGAGGAACCGTGCGGTAAGCATTTTCGGAAAGGGTAAGGACGGACTTGAGGTATGGGCTGGCCTTTATGATTCGGACGGAAAAATCATCTCGGAAAACTCATCTTTCGCGAGGGACGGAAAGTGGAAAATCATGCTGCCCCCTCTTTCTGCGATGAACAATCTTACCCTGGAGATTTCCTGTGCCGGGGATAAAAAATCCTTTTCGAACATTGCCGTGGGGGAAGTGTGGCTTGCAGGAGGTCAGTCCAACATGGAGTTCGAGCTTCAAAACTGCACCGAGGGACCAGCCGAGCTTTCCGAGGTAAAATCAGTGGACGTTCGCTTCTATTATACTCAGAAAAACGCATGGATGGACGAGAAATTTTTTGAGGGAGAAAGAAAATCAGCCTGGCAGACCTGGGACTCCGAAGAGAAAAAGGCGTGGTCAGCCGTGGGATATTTTTTCGGCAAGAGACTTTCTGAGGATTTGGGAGTGACGGTCGGAATCATCGGATGCAACTGGGGAGGAACTTCGGCTTCGGCATGGATTCCTGAGTGCGATATGGAAAAGGACTCTGATTTGAAAATCTATCTTGAAGAGCAGCGTGAGGCCGAGAAGGGAAAATCCGTGGAGGAGCAGTGCCGCGAATATGAGGAGTACGAAATCTTCCATGCTGAGTGGCAGAAAAAATGCGACGCGCTTTACAAGGAGAATCCCCAGATTGAGTGGAGCGATGTCCAGAAAAAAATCGGTGAGTGCAGGTGGCCGGGACCAAAATGCTGCAAAAATCCTTACCGCCCGTCAGGTCTCTACAAGTGCATGATAAGCCGTGTGGCTCCCTATACCCTTCGCGGATTCATCTATTATCAGGGGGAAAGCGATGACCACAGGCCGCAATCTTACGGAAAACTTTTCAGGCACCTGATTGAGCGCTGGAGAAAAGACTGGGGGGATGATTCTCTTCCGTTTGTTTTCGTCCAGCTTCCCGAGCACCGTAACCGTCAGGACAAGGACTTCAAGAACTGGTGCATTATCCGCGAGCAGCAGGCGTGGGTTTCGAAAACCGTAAAAAACACCGGCATGACAGTCGCCCTTGGATTGGGACAGTACGACGACATTCATCCAAAATCAAAAAGGACCCTTGCCGAAAGATTGGAAAAAGAGGCCCTTTACACAGCCTACGGATTGGTCTCAAGAAAAATGGCTGAGGGACCCGCGTTCAAAAACAGCATCCCGCGTAAAAACGAGCTCGTGCTTTATTTCGACAATGCCGAGGACGGATTTATTTATAAGGAAGATTTTGAGCGGCTTGAGCATTACAAGTATCTTGAGCAGAGGCAGGGAAACAATGTGCCTGAAAATCTCACGGGCTTTGAAGTCGCAGGTGAGGACGGACAATTTTTCCCGGCATCCTTCCGTTTTGAGGATGGAGGTGTAATCGTGCTTTCTTCCCCCGATGTTTCCCGTCCCCTGTACGCCCGCTATGCCTGGTACAATTACGGCCCTGTCACGGTCTATGGAAGAAACGGTCTCCCCCTCGCACCATTTTCTTGTTGAGGAGTGAAAGGTGAAAGTGGATTTTTTTGCGGGGGTGTGGTATAATTTAAGATAGGGGGTATATCATGCCGTATGCAGTATTAGAACAGAAACTTCGTATGATTCCTGAACAGGATTTTGAATTTGTTTCCCGATTTTTGGACTTGGTTCTAAACAACAGCAAAAATAGAGCTAATGCAGAATATCTGGAAATGCTGGACAGGAGTTTTTCTCAACTTGAAAAAGGAGATGTTGTTGTAAAATCGATGTCTGAATTGCGAAATATGGAGAATGGCTGATGAATGACTTCACGTTCACAAAAGAAGCGTTTTCTCAGTATATGTACTGGCAAAGTCAGGATAGAAAAACCTTAAAGAAAATAAATGATTTGTTGGAGGATATTCGCAGAAATGGTGCATTGCAAGGAATCGGTAAGCCGGAATCGCTAAAGAACCATCCTGGATATTCCCGTAGGATAGATAAGGAGAATCGTCTTGTATATGTGATTGATGAACTTGAAAATATAAAGATTATTTCATGCAAGGGGCACTACGACAATTAGTGTTCCGAAAGAAACTCCACGATGATTTTTTCAACCGAGGCTTTGTCGTCGGCAGGCACTCTGATTGCTCCGGGGATGTCCGCCATGATTGTGTACTGTTTTTTCGCGTATCGGCGGCTGTCCTTTTTAATCATCTCCTTAATCTTTTCGGATTCAGTCTCACCCTTGAAAAATTCGCTGTAACCGATGGCCTTCATTCCGGGACAGTCCTTTCCATATCCCATCGTTTTCAGTCCTTCGATTTCCTCTGCAAGTCCCATCTCAAACATGGAGTCCACACGAAAGTCTATCCTCCGGTAAAGCTCGTCCCTTGGCCGCTCAAGGATTATCGTGCAGAACTCGTATTTGGCTCTGGGAGTGTCGGGCATTTTGTATGAGCTCAGAGGTCTTCCGGTGGAGTAGTAGACTTCAAGGGCCCTGCTGATTCTGATTCCGTCGTGCAGGTCAATCTTCCGCGCGTATTCCCTGTCCACCATTTTGAGCTCGTGGTAGAGATTGCCGTTTCCCTCAAGCCTTAGCCTCTCCTTGATTTTTTCCCGGATTTCAGGCTTGCTGATTGGAGTTTCCGGCAGCCCCAGGATAAAGCTCCTCACGTAAAATCCGCTTCCTCCGACCATCACGGGGATTTTTCCTCTCGCATTGATTTCAGATGCCGCTTCGTCCGCCATGGCAATAAAATCACCAACGCCGAACTGAACGTCCGGTGTCCGTACATCAATCAAGTGATGGGTGAGAGATGATTGCTCTTTTTCGCTGGGTTTCGCAGTGCCTATGTTGAGGAACCGGTAGACTGCCTGACTGTCCGCGCTGATTATCTCCGCCGCTCCTTTCAGGGAACCCTTGCTTTCGGAGCCGAAAATGTCCGTTACAAGAGCAGTTTTCCCACATGCGGTCGGTGCGAATATGACAATCATGGGAATTTTTGCCCCGGTTCCCTCCATTTAATCTACTGGCGAGGCTTGCTTTCGATGCGGTAGTGAACTTCGTTTGTGAAAAGCTGCTTTGCCGCGAGTGAGACCACCTTGTAGTCGTTCTCTTCAATCAGCGGATCGTTGAGTTTTGCGAGCTGATACGCACGTCTGCTTGCCGCGACCGTAATCTCGTAGATGCTGCCCTTGTATTTTACTAAATCTTCAAGTGGAAAAATCATTCTAAAACCCCTGCCTCTTTTCCGTGCCGACACAAAATCCGGGTGGAAAAGCTGAATTCATATTTTAGTGTATCATATAGAAGAAAAAATGTCCAGTAGTGCCGAGAGCATGTCAAAATCAAAAAATGCCGCCGCACCCAAATTCAAGGTACGACAGCATTTCATAAAATTTTACCTCAAAACACTCAAGCAATCTGGTTCAAAGCGCTCACAACGGCATCAATACCCGCCCGACCGACGTTGGTTGACTTTCCGGCTCCCCAGTACTGATTTCCGTCCTCGGTCGTAATCTGAACGTAAGCAACCGCGCTCGTGTTGTTTCCGGTACCCACGCTGTGCTCATGGAAAGCCGTAATGCTGAACCTTGGAGCGGGAGTCTGAGAAAGAGCAGTTGAGAATGCGTCGAGAGGTCCGTTTCCTTTTTCCCCGATTGAAATCTGCTCACCCTTCCATGTCACCACGGCACGGCAAAGGGTCGTCTCCACCACCTCGGCATCGTTCTTTCCTTCCACGTGGGTTTCGGAGAGATCCACAATCTTCAGGTTGCGGTCAGCCTTGAGCCATGTCTTCTCAAACAGCTCGTAGATTTCCTCCGCGCGAAGCTCCCTCTGTGCAGAATCCGCGGCTTCCTTGACGACGGCACCCAAAACCGGATGCATGGCCTTGGGCAAAGAGAGCCCGTATTTTTCTTCCAATATAAATGCCGCCCCTCCCTTTCCGGACTGGCTGTTGATTCTGATGATTCCCTCGTACTGCCTTCCAATGTCATGCGGATCGATGAGCAGATACGGCACGTCCCAGAGATCGTCCTTTCCCATCTTCGCCCTTGCTGCCATTCCCTTTCTGATTGCGTCCTGATGGCTTCCACTGAACGCGGTGAACACAAGCTCTCCCGCATAAGGTGTGCGTGGCGGAATCTCCATGCCGGTGTACTCGCAATATTTTTCCGCAATGTCCGTGATGTTTCTAAAATCAAGCTCCGGGTCAACTCCCTGGCTGAACATGTTCAAGGCGACCGTAACTACATCCAGGTTTCCGGTTCTCTCTCCGTTTCCGAAAATGCAACCTTCCACGCGGTCGGCTCCTGCAAGAAGTCCCAGCTCCGCGGATGCGACTCCTGTTCCACGGTCATTGTGGCAGTGTGTGCTGATTACGACGGAATCGCGGTTCGTGATGTGCGTCGAGAAATACTCAATCTGGTCGGCATAGACATTCGGTGTGGAGCATTCAACGGTGGTCGGAAGATTCAAAATAATCTTGTTGTCGGGAGAGCATCCCCACTCATTTTTTACGGCCTCGCAGATTTCCACGGCAAAATCAATCTCGGTCATGCTGAAACTCTCGGGCGAATACTCAAGACGGATTCTCTTCATGTCATCGGCGGAAAGACATCCCTTTATGCACCGAACTCCGTCAATCGCAATCTGCTTGATTTCTTCCTTCGTCTTTCCGAAAGTGTATTTTCTCTGAGCCGGAGAAGTTGAGTTATATATGTGGAAGATTGCCTTGGGAGCACCCTTGAGACATTCCACGGTTTTTTTGACGAGCTGTTCCCTTGCCTGACAGAGAACCTGAATCGTCACGTCGTCCGGGATTCTCTTTTCGTCGATGAGCCGTCTGATGAACTCGTATTCAGTGTCGCTCGCAGCGGGAAATCCCACCTCAATCTCCTTGAAGCCGATTTTCACAAGCAAATCAAAAAAAGCAAGCTTGGTCTCTATGCCCATCGGATTTACCAGAGCCTGATTTCCGTCCCTGAGGTCAACGGAGCACCAGAGCGGAGCCTTTACAATCTTTTTCGTGGGCCAAACCCGATTCTGGATCGGAATCTCTGCGATTGGGGCATACTTGCCGTTCGGATTCATAACTGACATAAAGTCCTCCTATAAAAACTCCGCGTTAGCGGCATGCCATGGATGGCATGGATATAAGTTTTGTCTTTGACAAAACGTCGGTGATAAAACTACATGGATGTAGTTTTATCACACCTCCTATAAAAAAACACAGCCGTTACAAGACAGCCGGTCTCTTTGTGAGGGAAACAAACTTTTTCCCAAATAAAAAAAGACCCGCCGCCGAAGCAACAGGTCTGTAAGTTACGTTATAATGAAACGCCTGCACAAAAACCCTAGTTTCGGCCAGATTGTGAGAAATTAAGAGCTAGAAGCAGTAGTGTTCGTTTCATAGTTCCAATTATAGCCACTATGTGAATTAAAGTCAAGTGGATTTTTTACGGCTTACTTTGCTTATCTGCTGACAAATTTTTTTTAAATCAGTGTGACAAATGAAAAAATCCGTGGTATAATTGAGTAGAAGCAGCATCGGCGGAATGCATTAGGAACCTTACATCAACACTTCAGGCTCTAATCCACGGTTCCATAATATTTGATTTCAGAACATTTCATTCGGAGGACAAATATGAGAGAACGATTAGAACGCTTGCCGATTTATATACTGACAGGGGGTATATCACTCTTTTTCGCCTCATGCCACAATTTTCTTTCAGGAATGGAGATAAAAAAGGAGATTGAAGGGAAGGTGGCCTATGCGAACGCCCCGGCTTACACAATACTCATAGATTACTCAAAGGATTCCGGGATTGCAAAATCACCTGCGAGCGGAGAGACAAGCAAAAAAGTGTCCGACACTTTCCCGATCGGATTCGACACATTCAGCGACTACGAATTCCTGAAATGGACTATAGTGGATAGCACCACAAAAAACGAGATTCCGAACGGCGAATATCTTTCAATAGAAAACACGGGCGAAGAGGAAACTTCTTGCACCTTCACAAAAGCCCCGGAAGACGGAATGCAGCTTTGTCTTGTCCCCATAGTGGTAGAGAGACCCCAGATTCTGTCCTACACACCGATGGTCATATCAGGAGGCTGCCTGAAAGACACGACCATACAGATAGTGTTTGACCGAAACATGAGCGAGGATTCAATCTACTACACGGATGAGGAAAAAGCAGGTCTTATGGAAAACGGAATTCCTGAATCTGATTTTCTTTCCGTCGAAGCAGGTGGGGAAACAAGATTTTACGGTTACACGAAGGACGGAGACTCATTTTTCAAGAATATCTCCATAAAGGACAAAAGCGGAAATCTTAATCTGAACAAGCACTTCGGATGTCCTGTGTTTGAAAATGAGAACACACTTTCCATACCCGCAGACCGCAGCAATTTTCTCCCTGATTTTACAAAGGTCATGGTTATTCTGGAAAAGGGATTTTTCTATGAGTTTGAGGGAAAGTCGGTGAGGATGGCAGGAAACAAAAAATGGATTTATCAAGTGAACAACGGAACGGACTCAACCGGTCCTGATGTCGCGGACACATTTTCTTTGGAACTCTGCGGACAATCTCTTTCATCTTCCACACTTCCATCCGTACAGCCACCATCGAGCCTGAAATTCATAGACGGTTCTTCCCCATCTCTCAGTTTAAATCTAAGCGTGCATGATGACGGAAGCGGTCCAGCGAATCTTTTCTCGGTCGTAGTCGATAGAATCTGTGGTCCGGATTATGCATCATCTGGCGGAAACGTTTTCAGGAATGGAATCGAATATCAGTTTGTAACGGAGGACTCTGCGCAGTACAACGGAATCTCTTCTCTTTCCACGCTCACGGACGGAGTATACGAGCTTAGACTTGAGCTGAGTGACAAATGCGCGAACCCATGCACATATCCTGTCACCGAGAGATATTATTTTGCGGTGGACACCAAAGCCCCGGAGATTGCGGCTCCCACACTGACTGAAACTCCGGATCCAAATGAGAACAACAACTCAAAGATGACTCTCTCATGGAATCCCGGCTCCATCAAGGACCTGAAGCAGACTGACATTGTTTGCAGGGAATTCCGGGCGACAAATATCACGGACACCGGAACTTTCGGCAGGACGGAAACCAGCGGGGAATTAAGCGGGCTCACTGGCGGAAGCCTTTATGCGTTCAACATAAGCCACACGGATTACGCGGGAAACACAAAAACCAATACAATCTACTCGGCAATGACTCCCTACAAGGTATCGAATGTCCGCTTGGTAACTATACAACAAACTGGAAAAACTCCGGGCAAAGTTTCCTTGCGTTGGGATGCCCCTGAAGGAAGATGCACAGGTTATGAAATTACATTGCCTGTTCTTCAAGGTACAAGGGAAAGGCCGGTCACGCTGGAAGTGGAAGGAGAAAACACCACTCGTTATGACTTAACTCAACTTATTGACATCGGAACCGCTTCCAACGACATACTAATAAAAGTTTACGCCGTGTCAAAATTTCCTGAGATACTGGGAGCCGATGTAAAAAAATGCAGTGCCCCGGTAACTCGCACGTTGGGTGAATTGATGCACGGCAGCTAATCACTGAATCCTAAATTCTATCTCCCCCTGTTTTTCATCGCAAGGGATTTTTCGTATGCGCTTCTCATGCCGGTTCTGAAAAGGAGGGGAGTGAGCACGATGATTCTTTTTACGCTTTTTTTTCCGCCCCTTGCCCGCCATGCGCAATCAGCCTTGTGCCAGAAAACTGCAAGTCCGGGAATGAATCCTATGGTGAGGGAAAGAGCCTCTGCCAAAGGTGTTCTGTCGTTTTTTCGGATTGTTCCCTCAATCTGCGCGAATCCTTGTCTGAATGCGACCGGGCTGGTTGTTCTGAAAAAAATGGAGCTTGTCTCAATGGAAAGCGCCATGTGTGAGAGCATCTCAAGATTTTGGAGTCTCGGAACCAGAGATTTCGCGGAGAAAAATCCTTCCTCAGAAATGCTAAGGATTATGGAAGCCACGTAGAGCATGGACGCATAAATCAAAGTCGGGGATAAATCTGAAAAAATCTCCCCGGGTGTGAAGCTGAGGACTATGCCTGAAAAAATGATGAGAAATCCCCATGCGATGAAGGCCGGCACTGTCGGGACGTAGAATGAGACGACCGCAAGAGAGAGCATCAGGATGATTTTTATCCACGGGGGGATGGAGTGCATGAATGTTTTTCCGGGGCGGTATCTGAAAAAAGAGCTTCCTTCCATAAGCGTCTCCTACCACACGAGGGATTTTACGTCGCTGTAGGAAACGAGCGGATTTCTTATGCCCCAGTTTTCCAAATCCATGGAGAGAGCCTCTTCAGGTTTTCCGTCAAACACTTTTTCGCCTTTCACGAGCACTATGAAATGATCCGCAAGTCCAAGACATTTTTCAAGCTCATGTGTCAGCACAATGACTGTTTTTCCGCATCCGTGCATTTCCCTGAGCATCTTGTTCACGTCCTTTACTCCGGGATAGTCCAGATTCGCGTATGGCTCGTCGAAAATCATTATGTCCCTGTCCATGGCAAGGATTGATGCCACTGCGAGTCTTCTTTTTTCCCCTCCCGAAAGCGAGTCGCATGGAAAATCGGCCTTGTCAAGAAGGGACACTTTTTTGAGCGAATCCTCCACGATTTTTTTGATTTCCGTTTTTCCCATCCGGAGATTTTTTGGTCCGACCTCCACGTCTTCCCTGGGTGTGTCTCCCAGAATCTGTGCGGCTGCGTCCTGAAAAATCAGTCCCGGTCTGGATGATGTCTCTACGGTTCCGTTGCTTGCGTCCAACAGTCCCGAGATGATTTCCATGAGAACGCTTTTTCCGGATCCGTTCGCTCCCCCAATCACCGTAAAACTTCCGGTCCCTATGTCAAGGGAGATTCCGTTGAGCGCGATTGTCCGTCCTTCGTTTCCACCGTTGCTGAAAATCTTGTATACATCATCCAGATGCACGGCATTTCGGGAAATCATTTGTCTGAGCCGGAATCTGCTTCGTCGGGAACTGATTTTACTTCGTCTTTTTTTCCTGCGAGCTTGTCCATGAACCGCTTCCGTTTTTTCAGCTCGTCAATCAGTTCCTCCATTTCCGCCTCATCATCGGGGTAGAGGTAACGGGCTGCAACTGGTCTGAGCACCGCGGCAAGAGGTACCGAAACAAGGAATTTCAAGAGGTCGCCAGGGATGAACGGGATGAGCGTGTACTCAAGGGCTTTTCCGAATGACACCGGATTTCCCTTTCCCGCCATGACATGTATGAACCACGGAATGCCCGGCACATATATGAGGATGAATCCTACAAGCGACGCAATGACAAGGCTTATCCAGTTCTTCAGCCTGAACTTTTTTTCCTCAACATGTGGAGTTCCTGCAATCAGTCCAGAGACCACCGCGGCAAGGAAATATCCCCAAAGGAATCCTCCTGTAGGTCCCACAAAGATGGCCCATCCGCCTGTAGCCCCGGAAAAAACTGGAAGTCCCAGTACTCCGAGCACAAGGAAAAGTCCGACCGCACCAGCACCCTGAAGTCCGCCGAGGATTAGGGCTGCGAGCATTGCGAAAAGATTCTGCACCGTGATTGGAACTCCGCCGGGCAGTTTGATTGAGATGACGCATCCGAGACAGATTATGGCCGCAAAAAGTGCCGTAAATGTTGTCCGCGCGATGGATGCCTTTGTTCTGTTTCTCATTTCAGTCTCCTAAAGCCTGAATAAAGCTGTCTCACTTCCTTTTTATTTTGCTCCCTTTTTCTTTGTACCCGAAGCGGATTTTTTCTCGCCTGATTTTTTCACGGCTGTTTTCTTTACCGTAACTTTTGTTTCGGAAGTTTTTTTCACAGTCGATTTTTTCGCCGGTGATTTTTTGGCAGTGCTTTTCTTTTCCGAAGCCGCCTTTTTTGCCACCGAATCAGCCTTTTTTACTTCGGATTTTTTTGCCGCCGTAGTTTTCTTTTCAGCTGTCTTGGACCTGGGTTTTCTTGGCTTAGTTTCTTTTTCTTCTATTATAGTAGTTATTTTTTTTCTTGATTCAGTCCCACTGTCTTTGCCAGAATCCTTTGGTTTTCGTCCCCTCCGTGATTTTTTCTCCGGCTCATCCGCTTTCTCTCCGTCCTTTTCGGGTGATTTTGAGTATAGCATGGGTCGGGTGGAAGTTTCAAGTGGTTTTTCGGACAAAATAACAGAATTTGTCATAATGTCAGATTTTTGTGTGTCTTCCGATTTTTCATCGGAGCGCATTTCTTCAATGGGTGTGTCCCCCGAGTTCTCTTCCTCCGGGTAGTTTTCGCCGGCAGGCACAATCTTTTCCTTTAGAGAGCAAAGTTTTTTTGCGGTGTTTTTGAGTTTAAGGACCGTTTCAGGGATGCAGGCAACGGCACATTCATGAATCAGCAAGAGACCCATGAAAACGAAAATCAGGTAGGCGAACCAATCTCCCAGCACAGAATAGACCGTCCGTGTTCTCTTGTAGACTGGGACCTGGCATGATATGGCTCTCTGCGTGAACACATCCGTGTCGTAAAGAATCTTTCCTGCCGGATCCACAACAACGGAATATCCAGAGTTCGTGCATCTGACAAGGGTTGTCCTGTACTCAATGGCCCTGTAGCTTGCGGCGATGAAATGCTGGTACTCTGAGCTTGCCATCTTTGACCATGAGTCGTTCGTTATGTTAAGGAAAACCTCGCTTCCGTACCTGTAGAGCTTTGAGCAGACATCGGAAAAAGCGTCCTCGAAGCAGATTGGGGTGGTGAAGCTCACTGATGCATTTTTTGACATCTCCGGGTTCCGAACATATCTTTCGGCCAGATTCTCGTCTCGAAGTCCGTCTGAGTCAAGCTCGATTGTCGTGAATGGGGGCAGATTTTCCCTCAGTGGAGCAAGTGATTCGGTGCTTGAGTTTAAAGGAATCTTAAAAAGAACAAGCTGATTTCCGGGAGTCAAAGTTGATTTCATTCCCACGACCTCACCCATGAACCATTTCATAAGTGGATTGTCAGCGAAGGGAATCTGCTCAGCGAACGGAACCAGATGCATCTTGGAGTAGAATCCTGCGTATTTTCCCTCTTTGTCAAAAAGAATCGCGCTGTTTGAGTAGAGACGCTTGTACTGGTCCACAAGGCTCATTCCACCGATTAAAAACGGAACCCCCATCCTGCCGATGAAGTCCGAAAGACTCTCGTCCTCCGGGTATTCCGTGCCGTAGAAGTCAAGGGATCTTGGAAACGGCCTGTTGAGCACACCCTCGCTCCAGAGCACAATGTCAACCTCCTGCCCCGCCGCCCTCATCATGCTGATCTGCTGCTCGGTGAGTTTTTTTGAGACCTGTATTGAAGCCCTGTCCCCGCCTTCCCACGGATCGATGTTCTGCTGCACGATTACCGTGTTCATGTGCTTTACCGGGGTTCTTATCTGGAGATAATTGAAGATTCCGTAAATGCCAGTACAAATGAATAGTATGGCCGCGAATTTCACGCACTGTATGTAGGAAAATCCATAGGACGATGGATTCTGCGAGTGGGGGAGTCTTTCAAGAAGATTGAATCCCTCGGCAAGTATGGCAGAGACCATGGAGAAGAGAAAGCTGATTCCGAACACACCCGTGATGTCCGCAATCTGTGTGAGAATCTTCCATCTATATGCCGCCATGGAGAGAGTTCCCCAGGGATAGGCGAGAAAGCCGGTTGATTTTATCCATTCCCAGAAAACGACTGAGGCAGAGAACCACAGGATTTTTGCGCCCGTAACGAATGATTTTCGTCCACCGTCCACTTCGAGCATGTTCATCCGCTGCAATTTTCTTGGAAAAAGGTAGACAACCATTCCCGTAAGTCCTCCGAGCGCCCCCGTACCCAGAGCACTTGCACCCAGCGTGAAGATTGCGTATCCATGGAAATTCGCGAGCCAGAAGCTGGAGACAATATGGACTGTGATTGTCTGAAGAAAGAAAATCAAAAATGCCTGCCTGAAGTTTCTGACGCTGTATAGTGCTTTGTATAGTGGAATCATGCAGAAAAGCGCAAGAAAAGGCGACCCGAACGGCAGAATTTCATTTGATATGGACAATGCCTCGGCTATTCCCGAAAAAATTGCATAAAAAACTTGTAAAAATACTGAATTCATTATATTATTATAATACTACCTTGCGGATAAAAATTCAATGCGGGATTATAAAAAAACATCTGTTTTTGAACGCGTGGAGTTTTTTCGCCTGGAGATTGAAAAATATGGGATTAAGTTATGGAAAATCTAGTTGAACTGCATAAGGCCGAGTACGGTGTCGAGCCTGATTCCGTGGCAACAGCTCCGGGAAGGGTGCATCTGATTGGCGAGCATACATGGTTCTTTAAGGACAAAACCTTGTCCATGGCCGTAAACCTTCCGGTCTATGTAGCTGTCTCGAAACGGTCCGATTCAAATTTGCACTTCAATTTTGTGCAGCTGAAGGAAAAGAAGAGGAGCAGCCTTACCACCCTCAAGATGAAAAAGGAGGACAAGTGGGCCAACGCACTCAAGGCTGTGGTCTACGGGTTCGTCTCGAACGGATATAAGTGCCCCGGGATGGATTTTACGGTATTCTCGGAAGTTCTTCCTTCGGCGGGATTCGGAATCACTACGGCCATAAAGATTGCCGGTACATGGGCTGTGAAGGACGCTAACAAATTCAGAATCAGCGAGGACAACATGATCCGCATTCTTGAGAGGGCCAACAGGCAGTTCCTTGGTCTTGAGAATTACCGTGCGGATATTTTTACCGGGGTGTATTCAAAGGAAAATACCCTTGTTCTGACTGACCATGCACGCGGGACATACGACCTGCTTCCGTTTAAGTTCAAGGATAAGACCCTGGTTCTTACTGATGCAAGGGTTCCCAGAATCACCACATGGAACGAGGAGAGCCTGCAGCAGCCGGAGAATGTCCTTCTTTTGGGCGAGCTTAAGGAAAGAAAGTCAACTGCCTATGGCGGATGGGTCTATGAGGACAGCGGTTCCGAGAGAAATGAGGTTCTTTCGGTTGTTTCCGAGGATGTGAGAAGGCATCTTATCTGCATAATGAACGAGCACCGCTATGTGCTTGATGCCCAGATTGCCCTTGAGAAGCAGGATTTTGCCGGATTTGCCCGATCGGTGAACAAAAGCCATGAGGGGATGAGGACTCTTTACGACATCTCTTGCCCTGAAATCGACTGGATTTTGAAGAGGGTTCAGACTCTTGCTTCTCCCGCGGGCGATCCCAGAAATCCCGTGAACTGCGGAAGAATTACCGGAAAGGGATTCGGAAGGTGTACTTACAGCGTGCTCAGAAACGAGGATGTGGAGAAATATCAGGGTGTCCTTGCCGACTACGAGAGAATTTTCGGTTTTCAGGCTGAGTACAGAATCGTCAAGACTTCGAGGGGGGTCAGGATTTTGTAGAAATCATGCCGTTTGAGGTGGAAAATGTTTTCAGATTTGCTCAAAATTTTCCGAAATAAAAAAGAAGAGGGTAGGAATCTGTAAAAAACGATGTCCTCATCCTTGGGGAAACTGGAACGGGTGGTTCCAAGAGGGGAAAGTATGGCTGATATTCTAGAAGATGGAATCAATCTTTATAAGCGTCGGGATTACACTGGGGCGCTCTCGTTTTTCATGACAGTTACGGAAGGTTCGGGTGCGGATCCGCTGGACGTTGCCTATTATCTTGGACTCTGCTATTCGAAGCTGGAGAGATGGGACGATGCCATGCCTTATCTTGAGCAGGTGGTGACTTCGGATGAGAGCAAGCCTGAGAGGGTTCAGCAGTGCCGCTATCTTCTTGCCGTAATCTACTGCAGGACGGGAAGATCCCAACTTGCGGATTTTGAGCTTGATGCCCTTATGAAATCTGGATACAAGCCGGCTTCCGTGTACGCGTCCTTCGCATACCTTTCATGGGAGCAGGGAAATGTGGACCAGTGCATAGCATATTATGAGAAGTCACTTGAGATGGACGGAGAAAATCCCACGGCTCTTAACGGGCTTGGATATGTGCTTGCCGAGGAGGGAAAGGAGCTTACCCGGGCACTGAGTCTTTGCAAGAAGGCTTTGTCCAAGGCTCCCGACAGTTTTGCTTGTCTTGACAGCATAGGATGGGTCTACTTCAAGATGGGACTTTATTCACAGGCGAGAAAATACCTTGAGCAGGCATATAAGAAAAACAGTGGCAGCGAGACAATCAGGCAGCATCTGAATGAGGCTCAGCTTGTTGAGGAATGACGGAGATTGGAGCGGATGATGAAAAATCGGATAGAAATCAACGTATATAATATGAAGAGAATTTTTGGCTTGGTCTTTTCGGCCATCCTTACCTCGGGACTTTTTGCGCAGGCGAACCTGGTGGACACAATGCGTGATTCTGCATCTTCCTCAAGGAGCGCGAACTCTGGTTTTGCGGAGGAGGAATTCAGGCTTGGCGTACAGAGCTACTATCGCGGGGCATATAATGAGGCCATTCAGGAATTTGAAAAGGCTCTCTCATATCTTCCGGGTGAAAATACAATCCTTGACTGGCTTGGAAAATCTTACTACAGGGCAGGAGTCGAGGGTGCGGCGTTGCAGCAGTGGCAGTTTGCTTCTGATGACGGATACGGCGGGCTTCTCTTGCAGAACAGAATTGAGATTGTGGGCGACAGAAGGGTGACACAGGCGGAGTATGATTATGCCCAGCACTACACTGAATCAGGGAGCTATCCTTATGTGAACGGAAGCACTTTGATTTACAGCAGACCTGTTTCCGCGCTTGCGAATTCGGACGGTTCCATTTGGGTTGTGTCTTACGGGACAAACGAGCTTCTTCATTACAACGTGAACGGGCTTGTTACCGAGAGATCCCAGGGTGCGTTCAGCGGATTCGACCGACCGATGGATGTAATCAGGCTTCAGAACGGAAATCTTCTTGTGAGCGAATTTGCGGGGGATCGTCTTTCGTTGCTTGATCCGAACGGAAAATTCATCAAGTACATCGGCGAGAAGGGACGCAAGGAAGGACAGGTCATCGGTCCACAGTATCTTGCCGAGGACAGTCATGGAAATATTTACGTCACTGATTTCGGAAACAGCCGCGTGGTGGTGTTCGATCCTGACGGAAACGGACTCCTTCATTTCGGCGGAAAGAGCGTGGATTTTGCGGGACTTAAATCACCGACGGGAATCGCAGTCGTGAATGACCGCATTTTTGTGGCGGATTCGGTTTACGGGGCAATCTATGAGTTTGACAAGGCCGGGAACTTCATCAGCAATCTTGTGAACGAGGGAACTTTCTCAAGGCCGGAGAGCATGAAGGTGTGGGGCGACTATCTGATTCTGACCGACAACAACGAGATTGTCACGGTGGACACGGATACCGGCTCAAAGTTCGTCAACGGGCGCACTCCCAAGGGTACGAGCAGAATCACATCCGCGGTTCCTGACATGAACGGAAACATCATCGTCACCGATTTCAAGGGTAACGACATTTTCGTGATGTCAAAGATGAACGAGCTTGTCGGAGGATTTTTCGTGCAGGTCGAGCGCGTGATTTCGGACAGCTTCCCGAAGGTGACAATGGAAGTCCGTGTTGAGAACAGGCACAGGCAGCCCATAGTCGGTCTGGACGCGGGAAATTTCCTTGTGACGGAGGGCAGGGTTCCGGTTACGGACATGAAGGTTATAGGAGCCGCCAACAACAATGACATTGCCGACATTACCATTCTGATTGACCGCTCGCTTGAGATGGAGGAATACGAGGAGCAAGTGAACACAGCCGTAAGGGAACTCTCCGCCGCCATGAACGGACGCGGAAAGGTGACAGTTATCTCGGTCGGTGAAATTCCTGTTACCGAATACAGCGGATCTCCTGACAATCTCAACACGTTCTCGACTAAGGCCCTGAAATCAAGCTACACGGATGCAGCCGCCCTTGATTTGGGAATACGACTTGCCGCAAACGGACTTGTGAACGCGGAGAAGAAACGTGGAATCGTGTTCCTCACTGCTGGTACGGTAAGCCAGAACGCTTTCATGAAATACGGACTTTCCGATTTGAGCGCGTATCTTGGCAACAATGCCATTTCGTTCAGCACAGTTCTTGTCTGCCAGAGCACCACAGCCCAGGAGATAGAGTACATCACGAAGAGCACGACCGGAGGAACCTACTACGTGTACAGGGCCGAGGGACTAACTCCTGTAATCAGCGACCTGATTGGACTTCCTTCAGGGCTCTACCAGATTACATTTACCTCAAACCTTGCTGGACAGACCAATTTCGGAAAACGCTATCTTCCCATCGAGGTGGAGACCTATCTGCTCAACCGATCCGGAAAAGACGAAAGCGGATATTTCGCCCCCTTGCAGTAGATTTTCCTTTAATGCGGATTTACGAAGGCCTTCCCATTCCGGGAGGGTCTTTTTTTTGATGGGTTGGGAACGTCAGGCATATTGCAATTTTCGAAAAATTTTCAAAAAAATTTGTCATTTTGATTACCAAAACCGAAATTCGCGGCTATTATATATATGAGGAAAAAATAATCCGTGCGGAAACTTTTTCCCTATGGAAAGTTTTTTTGAAATCATGTATAATCGGATTATGTACATGGGTTTTTAAGGGGGACTTGCAATGAGAGCAGCTGACATTATCGTAAAAAAACGCGGGACCGGTTCAATCAAGGGACAGAGCCTCAGCCGGGAGGAAATTGATTTTATGGTGCGGTCCTATACCGACGGAAGCATCCCGGACTATCAGATGTCGGCTTTTTTGATGGCGGTCTATTTCAACGGCATGACTTTCGAGGAGACGGGCTATCTTACCGACTGTATGCTCCATTCAGGCGACGTAATCGATTTGCACAATTCCAGCGTTTCGGGGCTTTCAGGTCCCTTTGTTGACAAACATTCCACGGGCGGAGTGGGAGACAAAATCTCATTGCCGCTTGCTCCAATCGTTGCCGCAGCCGGAGTTCAGATTCCCATGATGAGCGGAAG
>DFKI01000072.1:11971-12457 GCA_002373325.1 Treponema sp. UBA3649 | reverse complement strand
TATCGGGTTCGACCCGATAATCCCTTTGGATTGGGATTGCCGCGCCGGAGCACGACAATGACACAGAAAATGACACCATCCTATAAATCAGTGTCTTCCAAAGTCAATACTCATCCCTTCTGTCAGAATCAAACCTGCGCGGTCGTCTTCCACGGTCGTTCCTGAAGTCCCCACCAGAAGGTCGCCTCTCCCTCTTTTCCTCGGCCATGCTCACCCGGATTTTTCTTCCGTCAAGCTCCTTTCCATTTTGCGCGGCAATGGCTTTTTCGGCAGCTCCGTCATCAGAAAATTCAATAAAACCGAATCCCTTTGACTGCTGTGTGTCTCGGTCGATTATCAGATTTGCGGAAACAATCTCACCATAAGCGGAAAAGACGTTTTTAAGAGTATCTTCAGTGGTTGTGTAACTCAGGTTGCCGGCATAAATTCTTTTGGACATATTTCTTCCTTGGCCGAATAACGGCTTGTAGATTTCGGGCACTAAAA
>DFKI01000072.1:0-11910 GCA_002373325.1 Treponema sp. UBA3649 | reverse complement strand
CCAATCAAATCTGATTCTAACCTTAAGATAAAAAACAGTCAAGGGGGAAATCTTTTCTTCCAGGCAGGAATTAAAGAGCATCTCGAAAATATGTCCAAAAACTCAAGTGGAAGAAGATAAAATCCTGAAAAATCATTCTAAATTCTTAAAAAATCGCTTTTATTTTCAGAGAAAATGTGCTATAATTATAATATGAACAAGAGTGATTTTTACAGCCTTCTGAAGTCAGTCCCCAAGGCGGAGCTGCATCTTCATGGTGAAGCCGTAATCAGTAATAAAACTATAAGGCAGCTATATAAAAGCAAGTTCGGAAAACCCATGCCGAAAGAGGAACTTGAATCCCTGTGGCAGTATGATGATTTGCCGGGATTTTTGGATTCCTTCATCAAAATCCAGCAGTATTTTGTAAATGTAAACGACATAAAATTCTATTTTGAGGATTTTGGTGATTATATCAGCCGCAACAACATAGTTTACGTGGAGACCTTCTTTTCACCCACCGCGCTTATGCGAACCGGATTCGACTTTCATGAGATGGTCAGCCACATTTCGGACGGAGTAAAATGCGCGAAAGAAAAATATAACGCGACAGTAAAAATCATCGTTGACGTAAGCCGCACTTTCGGACTTGAAAACGCACAGCATAATTTGGATCTTGTTCTTGCTGAAAAAAATCCTGACATAATTGGAATCGGTCTTGGTGGAGACGAGGCGAAGGGACCCGCGAAGGAGTACGAGGCTGTTTTCAAAAGAGCGAAGGAAGCCGGATTGCACAGGGTCGCACATGCAGGAGAGACGGTGGACAGCTGGAGCATGAAGGACTGCATCAATCTTCTTGAGGTTGAGAGAATCGGTCACGGAATTTCAGCGGCATACGACGAGCCTTTTATGAAAGAACTTGCGGACACGCATTTCCCGCTTGAGGTCAGTCCCACGAGCAACATTTTCACGAAGCATTATGTCTCTCGTTTTGAGGATCATCCCTTCAAAAAGCTTTACGACGCGGGTTGTTTCGTCACTCTGAATACCGACGACCCCACGTTCTTCAAGGTGGACTTGCTCGACGAGTACTGGAACATATACCACAAGCTTCACTTCAAGATTGAGGACATCAAGCAGGTAATCTTGAACGGATTCAACGCGGCCTTTATGAGCGACGAGGAAAAGCAGGGGTATCGTGACGCAGTGGAAAAGGCTTGGACACAGTGGTTCAATGAGCATCCTGACATTAAGGACCGATGAGTGGACGAGAAGAAAACAAAGATTTCCTTACAACCCAAATCATAACTTACATCGGCAACAAAAGAAGTCTCATCGGAAACATTGAAAAGGAAGTTGAAATCATCTCAAAAAAAATCGGCAGGGAGAAGTTAGTCTGTGCCGATATGTTCTCCGGTTCCGGGATTGTCGCAAGGATGCTGAAAAAACATTCCTCAAATCTGATTGTAAATGATTTGGAAAATTATTCATCCGTCATCAACAGCTGCTATCTGACGAACAAAAAAAAATTTCCGAAACGAAAATATTATGAGCTCAAAAATGAGATTGAGGCATTGTGCGCAAAAAGAAAGCGGGCCGGAATCATCACAAAAAATTACGCGCCGAAAAACGACAGAAAAATCCAGAAGGACGAGAGAGTTTTTTACACGCACGAAAACGCGCTCCTCATTGACACATACCGAAACCTGATTGACAAAATTGTCGAGGAAGAAAAGATGAAAAAATTTTTTCTCGCCCCTCTCATAACGGAAGCGTCAATCCACGTGAACACAAGCGGAGTTTTCAAGGGATTCTACAAGGACAAAAACACAGGTCTTGGATGCTTCGGCGCCGCGGGAAAGGACGCACTCTCAAGAATATTCGGCAGGATTGAATTGAAGGAACCTGTGTTCAGCAACTTCGACTCAGGTTTGGAGATATTTCAAAAAGATGCCGTCGAGCTTTCAAAAGAATTAAAAAATCTTGACATCACATATCTCGATCCGCCTTACAATCAGCATCCATACGGCTCAAATTATTTCATGCTGAATCTGATTCTAAAAAACAAGCTGGATGTAGAAGTCAGCAAGGTCAGCGGAATCACGCAGGGATGGAACCGGTCGGCATTCAACAAATCATACAGGGCACTTAGCTCAATGGAGGAAATAATCTCCAATCTCCAGAGCAGGTTCACAATCATCTCATACAATTCGGAAGGCTTCATAAGTTTTGACCAGATGTCGCAGATGCTGAAAAAATACGGAAAGTTGAAAACCGTCGAGATTGCCTACAACACATTCCGTGGAAGCCGCAACCTGAGAAACAGAGACATCCATGTTTCCGAATATCTTTTTGTTCTGGAAAAATGATTTGCAATTCGTTCTGAGCTTTGTGGGCTGCGACTCACCTCAGAATTTATGGGAACCTTGAAAAACTTCAGCTTTTCGAAGTGCCCTTATATAAGGAGAAACTAATTATGAAAAAACTTTTCATGCTGATTACTTTGGTCCTTTCGACCTCCCTTGTTTTCGCCGCATCCCTCAAAGACTCCCTGAGGAATTTCATAAGCGAAGGAAAATACATCCAGATTACGCTCAAAGGAAATTTAGCCAGTGCGAATGCCGTGGACATGACCGTAATTATACCGAGGGAAACAGTCGCATCAATCGGACTGACGAAAGCCACGAAGGGGGAGAAAAGCATAAACATGGTTGTACTGACAACGACAAGCGTAATCGACCCGTTACTCATGATGGCCCTTGAACAGGAACCGGGAAGCAGCCCCTTTACAGCGATTCCCATCCCAACGGACGGAACAAGATTTTCCACCGATGCCCAAGGGAATCTCTACATCTCGGCGGATCTGGAAAAAATCAGAAGTCTCTTAAAGCTCCTGTAAAGGATGAAAGGAACCTCTGAAAAGAGATTGCCTGAATTTTCCCGAAAATCCCCACCTAAAGCTCAACGCTGAATTCTATCACGGTCTCACATCCAGTCCAGTCCCTGACAATGAGTTTTCCGCTTCCAGATTTTCCCACGGATTTTACGAAGCATCCCGCGTGTCCACCTTTCAAGCTCACGGCTTTGGGTCCCACAAGCTCCACCGCTCCCTCGGTCCTGAGCTCCACCGCCTCCTGACAATACGGAAGCAGATTGCCGTTCACATCCAGGGCAGAAATCCGCACGAGAGACATGTCATAAGAGCCGTCCTCCACAAGAACAGTCCTGTACGTGCTCAGCACAATCTTCGAGCTGACAGAGCTTCCCAAAGTTATTTTCTTTACAACCTTTCCGCCGCGAACCGCCTCAAAACTGTGGGACACAACCTGCCCTCCCCAGTTGCCGATGTATTTTCCATAGAACTTCCGAAGCTCGTCTGGATTTGTAACACCGCGCATCCAAAGAAGAACACCCTTGATTTTGTACCTGAGCGGAAGTTTCTCAAGACCATATTTTTGAAGCGCGAAAAGCATTTCCTTTACGGCATTTGAGTGCTTTTCCTTGATTCCGTCCTCATCCACAAGACGATGCCCAATAAAATCATCTATTAAAATTGGACCGTGGCGCAGATTTTCAAACGGTGATTCCTTTGGAAAATAATCCTTGATGAAGATTCCGTTCACATAAAGCTTAACGGACTCCGCGTTCGTGATGATATACACGTCCCCCCTGGCCCCGCCCGGATACTCACCGATGTCCATGGAAGAACTCACCTCAAGCACATCTCCCGCAACATCGCTTTCCGCCTGTGAGCGATATACAGCCGCCGCAAGTTTGGGATTCCTGAACATGTCCATCACACCATGATAGCATATATAATCCCCGCTTCCGAAATCGCTATGTGTGTTGTAGTCAAACGCGCACCATCCGCTCGAACCTGCAATCTCGTCATACTCGGCGACAGTGTCCAAAACAGTTGCGTGCCTCAAAGCATGCTCGGTCCTGTGCGACTCACAGTCAAAAGATTTTGTCGGGAACATGTGTCCGTTGTATTCAGTGACCATATACCCCTTATGGGTATCCGTAACTTTATTCTTGTGCAGCACGCCTTTTCCCACGCCGTAAAAACTGAAATCATTGAAAGTGTAGACATCCTCCAAAAGGGAACTGTTTTTCAGATATCGCACTCCGCCGGTCGGACGCGACGAGTCAAGTTTGTGTGCAAGCTCATTTGTCCTTGTGTAAAGTTCATCGTCATCAAGCGACTCGTTGATTCTCACACCCCAAAGGAAAACCGAAGGATGGTTCCTGTACTGAACGACCATCTCCTCAACATTTTTCACCGCCTGATTTTTCCATTCATCGCCGCCAATGTGCTGCCACCCCGGAATCTCAGTAAACACCAAAAGACCAATCTCATCACAGCGGTCCACAAAATGCTGGCTCTGCGGATAGTGTGAAGTTCGGACCTCATTCAGACCAAGCTCAAATTTCAAAATGTCGGCGTCTTCCCTCTGTAGATTTTTCGGCGCGGCATATCCGATGTAAGGCCAGCTCTGATGTCTGTTCAAACCACGGATTTTGATTTTCTTTTCATTAAGATAAAATCCACTCTCGTCAAAACGAATTTCACGGAAACCGAATCTAGTCTCCACAGAATCAACCACGTCGCCGTTTTCATCAAGAAGCTGAGTGGTCAAAAGATAGAGCGCGGGATTTTCCAAAGACCACCGCATGATTCCGGAAACATTCGCCGAAGTCAGGATGATTTTTTTCGCCGCACCCGTACTGATTTCCGCACAAGGATTTTCAGGATTCCCGGTCACAGGGGCATTCATCGACGGCATGATTTTCTGAGTGATTGTAAAACCTGCAGGAACAGATTCAGAACTCAGCGACACACGCGAATTAAAATGATTTCCTTTTGTGGTGACAAAAACATCCTCAATGAAAATGGGACTCACAATCTGCAAGGAAACTTCACGGTAGATTCCTCCGTAAGTCATGTAGTCAATCACGTTGCCGAAGGGTGGAATGTCAAGCGACTCACGGCTGTCCACTTTGATTGCAAGCACATTCTCTTTTCCCTCGGGACTCAAAGCATCACTCAAGTCCACGGTAAAAGCAGTGTAGCCGCAGCGATGGGTGTAAAGAACCTTTCCGTTCAAAAATACCGTGCTCTCGTGTGCCGCAGCTCCCACGTTCAGAAGCACCCTTTTTCCTTCCCAGGATTTTTCCGTAACAAAGCATTTCTTATAAAGACTGATTTTTTGATAAAGCTCAGGACTGAAATTATTGAAAGGAGTAACGCAAACCGTATGCGGCAGTCTCACCCGCTCAAATCCATCACTTGCGATGGAGACAATCATCTCATCAGAAAAATTCGGACTGTAATCCCAGCCGTCGTTAAAGGGAATTATATTACGCATGATTCGATTATAAGTCAGCCACAGAAATAAATCAAGAGCAGGAATTAGAATTGAGAACTAAATTCTATCTTCTAAACATCCAGAGTGTGGCCAAAAAAACCGGAGTCGGAGGATGGCTCCCCTGCCTCAATCAAGTGTCTTGTGTCTCCAAGTCTCTCCACCCGGAACACTGCCTCGCCCGGAGTTCTTTCCTCGGTACCAAGAACCGTTACGGAAGTGGGTGCGACAAAAAATCCCTGCCACAACGTAACCGGAGAGATTCCCGTAAGATGTGAAATCATCGCAAACATCACGCCAAGATGGCAGACAAAAACAAGATTCCGCTCGTCAAGATTTTTTTGAACCGCATCCAGATGTGTGTCCACCGACGCTTCTTCCAAGGTCAAATGCGGAAAACAGTTGTAGATTGCGCTCCACTCGTCCCTTCTTGTATAATCATAGCGGGCAAGGATTTCATCAAGTCCGTCGCAGACTTCCCGGAATTTATCTTCAATCTTTGCTTTTGCCATTGGTTTTATATCAAACCATTTTTTTCGGTCGAAAAATTTAGGCTCCGAGTAAAAATCAGGAGGCATCCAGTCCCAGCATCCACGCGGTTTCTTTGTCCTTGGATCCGTAATCTTATGGTCGAATTCCTTGAGCCAGGGAAGAGTCTCCGGCATAACGGAAATCTTTTTCAAAAATGGAGCGGCGGTTTCCTGAGCACGTCCGTAAGGTGAAAGATACACGTCATCTATCCTCCACTTGGAAACTCTTTCTGCAAGAATCTCAGCCTCTTTCTTTCCCTTTTCCGTAAGACAGTTGTTTTTGTAATCCGGATCCCCGTGACGGATAAAAATCAAATGCATTGCCAGCTCCTATTCTGAAATAACGACCGAAGATTTTCCCCGGCTCAAATTTTTTATCTGTTCTGAAAAATCCTCTGACTCACTTTTCCAAATTTCACCGCTCACATCAACTCCCGAGCCGTAATTTTCCGAAAGCGATGAGATGTGATAATTCTGAAAAACTCTTTTGATTGCCTCATAGATTCCGTAATCCGATGAAAATGAAAAATGCGATTTTTCAACAAGCTCCTCGCTGCGGCACACGGCAAGGACTTCTTTCACCGAATCTCCGTAAGCCCGGACAAGGCCGCCGGTACCAAGCAAAGTGCCTCCGAAATATCGCGTCACAGTAATCAGTATGTTAGTGATTCCGCTTCCCTTCAGAACATCAAGCATGGGTCTTCCAGCAGTCCCGGATGGCTCGCCGTCATCGCTCATTCCACAAGTCTCCGCATTTTTTCCCACGGCAAAACAATGGCACACATGGGTTGCGTCGGAGTACCGGACTTTTTGCTCGTGTAGTTTTTCCCTCGCCTCAGCCTGATTTTTTACGACGAATGCCTCGGCAATAAAGCGGGAATTTTTTATGACGAGAGTTGATGACGCGCTTTCACAAAGAACTTTCATCTTGACTTTGATTTTCCAAATTTGAATCCGCGCTATCAGCAGGAGCATCCGTAATTGAAACAGAAACTCCGTCCGCCACAAGTCCATCGTCCTTTGACTCAGAGGGCGGAGCATAATCCGAGCCATGAACCTGAAGCACACCGGTCATCGAATAAAAATAAATCGGAAGAGCAAGATTCATTCGAATCAATACACGGAACTCCGCAACGATTTGCAGACAAGAAAGAATCATGGAAATAAAGCCAAGGGATTCGCCTGCCGATATTCTCAAAATCGCGTTGGCAATCGCAAGACCGACAAAGCAGATTAAATCTTTTCCGCAACCATAAAACATGAATCCGATAAAATGAAAAAACTGCCTGAAAACAAGTCTGGCACTTATTGAAATCGAACGAAAGACCCCGCAATCAGGACGGCGGTACATAACAAGATTCACGAAGATAAAGGGGATTGCCACAAGTGCGACGATAACCAGATAAACCGCTTCCAAAACAACAATCAGTCCCACCCCCGGAAGATTGTCAATGTCATCAGAATTGAGTGAAGAAAACTGCGGCATAATCAAAAAAACTACGATGACACAAACCACAATGGCAAGGATAAAAGTCAAGAGCGCACGGAAAGCAGACATGCGCAGGACCCTTCCGCTTTTTTCCCTGAATCCAGAAAACAGATACCCTAAAGTCACGTAGGATTTTTCCACCATGCGGGCACAAGTTACGTTCACTCCGTAGCCAAGAATTCCACTCACCGTTATTGAGATAAAAATGAGCATCAGATTTCCTATCAGGCCGATGTACATGGAGCCGCCATTTCTGTAGGTATAACCAAGAGCCGCAATGGAAAAAAAATATGCGAGCGTCTGCAAAATCATTCCGACAAAAACTGTGGAGAGTACCTTGCTCCTGTTCAGCCTGTCACACTGATTCAAAATCATCCGCATGATTTTATACTGTGGACGCAGAGTCCTGATTTCATCTTTCATAAAATCTCCTATATAAACTCAACTCCAAATCAGGAGAAAACTATTGCAAGTCCAGTTCTCCTGCAGGTTGCACATTGATGCTTTCTGTCTCGTAAGCACTCAAGCGGACTCCCTGGGTCTTGTGTCCCTTTTCCTCGAAATCAGAAGAAACGAAATTCTCTTCCTTTATCTTCTGCCTTGCTTTCTTCACGTAATGCAGCGTGAACTCGAAAGATTCCCTCGTGTCCACATGAAGCACTTCCATTCCGTCGGGCGCAATGAGGTAATCGCGGTTCATAATCCAGCTCGGGATGCGGCATCGCTTTATGTAGCAATACTTCGTTTTCGGATCGCGGTAGATGACGGTGAACAAAACTTTTGTGATGATTTCCTTTTCCGCATAATTGCAGTACCACATTCCTGTGTCCACAAAAAGTTTGTCGGGAACATCGCACACGGTATAGATTCCACTCCGCCGCATGATGAAAATTCTGTCGTAGGGAGTCACGCGGCAGATTTCACTTCCGCCCCAAACCGAAGTTCCAAGGTAGCCTTTGTCATCATACCTAAGGGGGGTATCCCTTTTTGCGACCTCTTTTGCATCAACTGCGGAAAATCTTGCAATCTCCGTGTGGCGAACAAATTCCTCCGGCCTGAATTTTCCGAGCATTCCCTCAAGATATTCCACCGCACATGCCTTGAGATTTTTAAGTCGTTTCGCAATCTCCTTGAGCCGGGCATTGATTGCCTTAACCTGATCGCGGTTTTTGTTGATGTCGAAAAGCGAGATGCGTCGGATCGGAATCTTCAAGAGTCTCTCCACGTCCTCGTCGCTCACTTCATGAATCAACTCTTTTTTATAGGGCACAAATCCTTTTTTTACGGCCTCGTTCACGGCTTCCGCTGTTTTCATCTGCTCAATCTTTTTGTAGATTCTTTCCTCAATAAAAATTCTTTCGAGCGTTCTCGCGTGAAGTTCCTCGTTAAGTTTGCCCCTTTCAAATTCCAGCTCGTCCTTGATGATTGCCTTGAGCTTCACTGAATAAAACTTGATGATTTCCGTCGCAGTCATCGTAACAGGCTGATTGTCCTTGATTACGAGCATCTGGCAGCTGATTGATTTCTCGCAGTCGGTGTATGCATAAAGCGCGTTCTCCACGTCCTTCGCATATACCCCCCTGGGCAATTTGATTTCAATCTGACATCGGTCCGTCGTCAAATCCTGCACGGAACTGATTTTGAGTTTGCCGGATTTAAATGCCTCGTCAATTGATTTTTTCAAATCCTGGGCGTTGGTGTCCACAGGAAGCTCGGTAATCACAATCTTTTTGTCATCGGACAAATCAAGCTTGGCGCGGGAGACAATCTTTCCGTTTCCGTCGTTGTAATTGCTCACGTCAATGAGTCCGCCGGTCTGCACGTCAGGATAGATTTCAAAAGGCTCGTCATTCAAAGCTTTGATTTCTGCCTCAAGAACTTCCTTCAAGTTATATGGAAGAATCTTCGTGCTCATACCGACGGCAATTCCCTCGGCACCGACTAAAAGCACCACAGGAACCTTCGCGCGGTACACTTCGGGCTCGGTTGAGCGTCCGTCGTAGTTAGGAATGTAGTGAGTCACCTCAGGGTTCGTCACAAAAATCTCTTTTGCCAAAGGACGAATTCGGCACTCAATGTAACGTGAAGCGGATGCCTCGTCCCCGGTAAAGACATTTCCAAAGTTTCCCTGTTTTTCAATGAAGAGTCCCACCTTGTCGTTCGGCACTCCGCCCTTGTTCGCAAGCACGACCAGAGCACCCTCGATGGAAGCGTCTCCGTGCGGGTGATACATCATGCAGCGACCCACGACATTCGCGGCTTTCTGAAAACGACCGTCATCCATGTTGAAAAGAGTGTGCAGGATTCGTCTCTGAACAGGCTTCAGTCCATCCTCCAAATCCGGAATCGCACGGCTTCGGATAACGTAGCTCGCGAACTCAATAAAATTCTTGTCAAAAATATTCTTTACAAATGCCATAAAAACCTCAAATCAAAAATGCGGCTCACACATCAATGTCTGCGTTGGAAAGAAGATGCTTTTCAATGAACGTCCTTCGCTCAGGAGTATTTTTTCCCATGTAGAATGAGAGCAATGTAGGAATCGCCTTGAGCTGACTGATTTCCACCGGGGTCAGATGCATGGTTTCCGGCGTGATAAATTCCTTGAACTCATCTCCGTTGATTTCTCCAAGACCTTTGAATCGGGAAGTCTCTGCGGAATTTCCAAGTTTTGCAATGGCCGCGTCACGCTCTTCCTCGCTGTAACAATAGATGTTCTCCTTTTTGTTTCGCACGCGGAAAAGAGGTGTCTCAAGAATGTACACTCGACCAGATGTGACAAGCTCCTCGAAGTAACCAAGGAAAAAAGTGAGCACGAGATTGCGGATATGGAATCCGTCGTTATCGGCATCGGTTGCGATCACAATCTTTCCGTAGCGGATATTCTCCACGCTGTTCTCAATTCCAAGTGCCATCATCAGCTGATAGAGCTCGTCGTTCTTGTAGATTTCCGTCTGTTTTTTTCCGTACATGTTCTCGGGTTTTCCACGCAGAGAAAAAATCGCCTGATAGTCGGAGTTACGCGAATGTGTCATGGTACCGGAAGCGGACTGTCCCTCGGTGATGAAAATCATTGAGTTCTCGCCCTTCACTCCGTCCTGAATGTGATAGCGGCAGTCCTTGAGTTTTGGAATCTGTATGCTGAATTTTCTTGCGGCTTCCCTCGCCTTCACTTTGACCGCGCTGAGTTCCGTCCTGAGTTTTTCGTTGGACTGGATTTTTTCCTGGATTTTTTTTGCCGCCTCAGGATTTCGGTGGAGCCAGTCGCTGAGTCCTGACTGCACTTCGCTTACAATCCATGTGCGGATGTCTGTGTTGCCAAGTTTATTTTTTGTCTGGCTTTCAAAAACGGGATCCTTTATCTTCACCAAAAGTGCGGCGGTAATTCCCTCGCGTACATCCTCCGCGCGATAGCTTGTTCCAAAAAACTCATTCAGGCTTCGGACAAAACCTTCCTTGAACGCATTCAGGTGAGTTCCTCCGTCCGCCGTGTACTGACCGTTGACAAATGAAAAATATGTCTCGCCGTAAGCATTCGTGTGAGTAAAAGCAAACTTGAGACGCTCGCCCTGATAGCTTCCGATGGGATAAAGCCCCGTGTCGTCAATCTCTTTGTTGAGCAAATCAAAAAGTCCGTTGTCGCTGTAAAAATCCTGACCGTTGAGCCTGATTGTAAGACCCGTGTTCAGGTAGGCATAATTCCACATGCGTTTTTCAACGAACTCCATGTTGAAGCTGTATTTTCCAAAAACCTCGGTGTCAGGAACAAATTCAAAATAGGTTCCGTCGGGCTGCTTTGAAGGAAGCTTGCCGTTCTTTTCGCTCTTGATTTTTCCACGCTCGAAAATTGCCTCTGCATACTCACCCTTTCGAACGGACACAACACGGAAATAGGAAGAGAGTGCGTTGACCGCTTTTGTACCGACACCATTCATTCCCACGGAAAACTGGAAAACATCATCATTATATTTTGCACCGGTGTTGATTTCGCTCACACAGTCCACGACACGACCGAGCGGAATTCCACGTCCATAGTCGCGAACCTTCACACGACCGTCGGCAACCTCAACGTCAATGCGTTTTCCGAATCCCATGATGAACTCGTCCACGGCATTATCCACGACCTCTTTCAAAAGAACATAGATTCCGTCATTCTGATTCGAGCCGTCGCCCAAACGTCCGATGTACATTCCAGAACGCAATCTGATATGCTCAAGCGCGTCCAAGTGCTTAATCTGTGACTCGTCGTATTCCTTGATTGCCTTTCTGGGAGCCGTTTTTTCAGGAGTGATTTTTTTAGGCTCCTCTTTTTTTTCAACTGCAGCCACTGATTTTTTTACGGCCTTTGTCTTATCATCCGCCTTGGATTTAGAAACGGATGCCACCTTTTTATTTACACTAGATTTTTTATCTTCTGATTTTTTCTCCGAAGCCTTTTTACCGGCTGGAGATTTCTTTTCGATTTTTCCACCCATAGGATTTATTATAACGAATCAAAAGATTTTCGTCTAGGGGAGGATTAGAACTGAGAACTGAGAACTGAGAA
>DFKI01000179.1 GCA_002373325.1 Treponema sp. UBA3649 | reverse complement strand
GAAATAGATTTTGTACCTGCGTTTTTTTTTGTCATGAACGGATTCCGTAAAATCACCTGGTGAGAGCGTGTGGAATTTTAGGAGCCTCCTTATGTGGATGGAGTCTTTGTCGTAAAAAATCAGCGGTGAGTTTCCGCAGCACAAAATCACCATGCAGAGGACGGAAAGCAGCCCCGTTAAGACACACTGGATGTAGGAGCGTTCGTCAAAAAAGACAATGCAGCCGATGAAAAATAAAACCATCAAAAGAATCAGTGCGGTGTTCGTGAGTACTGTGGCGGGGGACGTTGATTTTCTTCCTATTCTGAAAGGATATTTCGAAGCCTCATCGTTTTTCTCAAGGTATGTGTCCAGTCCCAGCTTCGTGAAAAAAAGAGCCGCAATTATTACCGCGTGCATCTTATGATTTCGTCTCCAGTGCCCTGATTTCACCCATTATGACCGAGTTGATTTCCTCCCTTGATTTTGTCGCGTCAAGCCGCAGAATCCTCATGCCGTTTCCCTTTTCTCCGCCGTATTCGTCCAAAATCAGCCTGTATTGCTCCACGGTTTTCTCAAGGAAGTCCTTTTTCTCGTAGATTTCCCTCTCACCTCGTCCGTCAATCCTTTTAAGGGCATCCTCGGGCTTGATGTCAAGGTAGACAAGGAGCGACGGAAGCGGAAAGAGACTGTTGAGCATCCTTGGGACATCGGGGCTGCAGTTTATGCTCTGGTAGGCGAGGCTTGAGAAAAGATACCGGTCGCTGATTACGGTCATGCCCTTTTCCGTTGCCTCCCTGATTCCTGTCAAAAGCTTTCTGTCGTCTTCCACCCTGAGCCGTCCGTTCACATGCTCATTTCTGTCAGCAGCGAAAAGATATGCCGCGGTCTCGTTGCTTATGCCAATCTCCCCGGAAAGCATCCTCCGAAGAAATCTTCCCGTCTCCGCCGATGTGGGTTCCGCCGTAAAAAGAAACCTTTCGGTCCCAGGATTGTTTTTTATCATGTCCAGCTGGGTGGATGTGCCCGCGCCGTCTATGCCCTCAAGGACAATAAAGTTGTGCAATAGCATAAAAATACCTTCTATAAATTTGTAAAATTTGATATAATTGTCTGGCTAGTATTCAATATACTAGTATTGCACAGAAAATGAAAAAATTCAATCGGGGCGGAATTTCCGTTGACCGGTGGAGCTAGTTGGGATTTTATGAAGCGGTGGATCAGGAATTCGCTATCGATATTACTCTTTCTCCTTTTGCTTGGTGCCGTATACACCGTAATCAGGCCGCTCCATGCCTTCATAAATTCAACCATCGCGCGCTATGAGCAGGTTGTGAGGGACAAGTTGCGCACTTCGCTCGGAATTGATTTTTCCTACAGGAGTCTTTCTCCGTCAATCCTCACGGGAATCCACGTCAACGGAATCGAGATAAGGGACGCTGATTCAGGAGGAAGCATCCTTACGGTCAGGGATGGTGTGATCCGTTACAATCTTCTCAAGCTGCTTACCGGAAAGTCTGATTCCGCGTTTTCAAAGCTGGTTTTGAACGACATTGACATAGAGCTTGATATGGTGCGGTATTCGGGCGTGGTCGAAAAAATCATGGCTCTTGGCGGAAAAGATGAGGGAATGGATGAGGGGGAGAGGACGGAATCCGGATTCAACGCAGAGTCCATAGATGCGGTCAAGGACTTGATTTTCAGACTTCCATTCACGGTAGAGCTCAAGAACGTGCACGTGCATTACAAGGACGGTAAGAATGATATGTCGGCTGCTCTGAGAAACGTCCAGGTGTCCCAGCAGCAGAAGGGAGTCTCGGTGAACGCGGAGATGGATGGTACTTTCATAGCGTCTCTTGATGCACTTGGGGGAAAGACTGCCGGTGCCAAAATCCAGCTCAACGGAACCCTTGTCTCAGATCTTTCCGGAAGCTCTGCCACTGTTTCCCTTGACCGGCTCAGGAAGGCTGATTATTCCCTGAACGACACGGAATTTCTTGTGAAGTACAGCGACGGGATGGCAATGCTCAGGACCACAAGCAGGACCATGCCTTATTCACTTTCGGCGCAGTATAATCTTGAGACGGGGGATGCCACCGCTGAGATTTCCACGAAGGACCTTGACCCGTTCTCCCTTGTTCAGATGCCGCCTCTTACAGATCCGTTGAAAAAAATCAAGGGACTGAGAGTCACGACGGATGCGAGCGCGAGCGTGAACATAAAGACCATGGACTACGAGTGGAGGGCGAAGGGAGGTCTTTTCCTGCCTTACGGAATCATTCCGTCCTCTGAGAACATTACCTTCAATCTGTCCGGGAACAAGCACAACATAAGGATTTCATCCCTTAACGCGGAAGGAAGCATGGTCGGAGCGTCTTTCTCGGGAAATTTCAATCTTGCCCGTCTTCAGCCTACCGGAGTTCTTGAGCTGCGTCATTTCACCCTGCCAAACGGAGCCGAATTCTCGGGGGATATTTATGTGGATGCGGCTGGAAATTCCTACACGATATTCTCTCCCCAGCTGAATGTTGGAGACGTTTCCCTTACGGCATTGCAGGCGGAGGCGAGCATAAATGGAAAGACAATAGATTTTTCGGCCTCATTCAACGACTATTCACACGAGGATGCCGAGCAACCAGGCGAAATATCCGTGGAGGGAACATTGTCCGCGGCAAGAAACATGTCGGTCGAGATGGAGGTCGATGTGAACCGCATGTATCTGGACACAATCGCGAGGGCCATCGGAGCCGTTGCAGGTGGTGATCTTGCTGCTCAGATTGATTCAATCGCACCGAAGCTCGCACCATTCATCTCATCCGGCGAGATTTATCTTTCCACAGACATGAAGGACTTCACCTTCAACTGTCCTTACATAATCGCCGCTAACACAATGGTGGACCGCCAGATGCTCCTTCTTTCCCTTGACGGATCCAACAAGAGCGTGAGCGTCTCCCAGCTTGAGGTAGTATATGGAAAGCAATCATTCCGAGCCACAGCCAACGCAGACCTTTTCCTTGAGGAGAACCAGATAATCTTCGGTACGGACTGTTTCTTCAACGACATCCCCTATGCCCTCAACGGTGTGTTCAGCATAGGACAGTGGCTGAGCGTGACAGGTGACTATGGCTTTGACTGCAACGTGAATTTTACGAATCCCATGAATGGAACCTTTCAGTTCACGGAGCTGCCTCTTTCCATAGCGGACATGCTTCTTTCCCTTTCCCTGCGCGGTGGATTCTCCTATTCCGCAATCGAGGGACTTCGCGTGAACGTGGACAACCTTGAGGTCTCCGAGCTGACCGACAAGCTGAACATCAGTCCGAAACTTGCCCTCTCTGGAAAACTGAACGATGACGGTGTGATTCTGGATGCCATATCATATTCGGACAGCCTTTCCACGCTTTTAGGTGAGGGAACCGTGCACTGGGACATGACTGAGGACGGTCTTTTGGACATAGCGGGCATCGACATAGGTGTGGAGAACGAGGTGAGCGGAGAGAAGATTGCCATATCCGCCGAGGTAACGAATCCAAATGGTGCGGCTCTTGATGCTGAGGGCATAATGGGAGGCCTTTATTTCAACGCTGAGGCTGACGTAAGCCAGTTCCCCGTAGGAAGATTCCTTTCCGACCAGCACTCGGACGACACACTTTCCGGCAGCATAGTGGCCACGGGAACCCTTTCGGACCTCTTTTTGACTGTCTCCCTTGATTCTCTCTCCATGCAGTTTCAGGGACATCCCCTGCTTGCTTCGGGACAGGCTGATTTTGTGGACGGCAGAATCGAGATACCGCATTTCAAGGGCACATGGCAGGACTTCAAGGTGGATGACATGTACGGCGACCTTGACATGTCCACATTCACTGGAAAAATAGACGCTATGTTCACGATGGGACCAGACGAGCCCGTTCTTTCCGCTCCACTTGAGATTTCTGTTGAAAGCGAGAAGATTCCACCGTCACCCGAGGATGAGAATTACCTGCTTTCTCTCCTTTCCGTTCCCGAGGAATTTACCGTTCGCCTTGACGCGGATCCGCTTACCGGAAGTCTCCTGAAGAAAAAGATACCGGTCCACCTGAGCGCGATGCGTGCACCCGGCATGATTGTGGTGGAGTCGGATGATTACCTTGGCATCAACGGATTCATCCTTGACGACGGAACCATGCATTTTATGGTTGATGAGAAAAAGCCCCTGAATTTCATCCTTGACGGAAGCATGAAGAACAATATGCTGGATTTCCACCTGACCAACATGTACATGAACCTGGCTGATTTTGCTTTTATGATAAACTCCGATGTACTTACGCTTTACGGAGGAGAGCTCCGTGGATATGCCGACATCTCAGGTCTTGTTTCCGACCCAATCATCAACGGAAAGCTCCACGGCAACAATCTTGACCTTAACTCACCGTCATTCATTCCGACTCACATTACGACGCAGGAGTTCGACCTTGACCTTGAGAGCAGCACGGTCATTCTCCCGGAGACCATCTTTAAAATAGAAGAGAACAGCATAAACATAGGAGCAAAGGTGATTTTGGACCGACTTAAGCTCGACGACATCTCCATCAGCGTTAGGACTGACGAGGGGCACTTCATTCCTGTGGACATGGACCAGGGATTCCTTAAGGTCACGGGCAAAGTTCAGGCGGGGCTTGACATATCCTATGGCCAGCAGGGGATTGCCGTTCTCGGAAGCGTGTTCGTGGAGGACACTCAGGCCACTGTTCTGGACAGCATAAACGACCTTGCCTCCCTTTCCTCAAAGGATGATGCCGCGCAAAAGACAGAGACTCCAGCCTCAACCATCCCAATTTCCGTGGACCTTGACGTAAGCGTGGGAAACAAGGTGAATTTCGTGGTGAATCCCATTTTGAGGGGGCTTGTCGCTCCTGACTCATCCCTCCATATCAGCATGGACACGGCAAGCTCACAGTGGTCGGTTAAGGGGGATGTCGTGCTGAGGGGCGGGGAAGTCTTCTACCTGAGCCGGAATTTCTACATGAAGCAGGGAAAAATCGTGCTGAACGAATCCGAGAAGAAATTTGACCCGGAGATTACGGTAAGGGCAGAGACAAGGGAGCGTGATTCCGACGGCAACAGTGTCACAATCATCCTGATGGCGCAGGCACAGAACATGTCTTCGTTCAATCCTACGTTGACTTCCTCCCCAGCAAAATCTGAGGACGAGATTAAGGCCATTCTCGGACAGGTTCTCAGCGGCGACTCGTCGTCATTCAAGGATGTGGTGGTCGCGACGGGAGATTGGTTCGCCCAGACGGTATTTGTAAGAAAAATCGAAAACGCATTGCGTGATTTGTGTAATTTTGATATATTCTCTTTAAGAACAAGTCTGTTGCAAAATGCAATTAATAATGGTATTCTAGGCTCTGCTACGACAGAATCGAATAATATTAGTAACTATTTTGACAATTCGACTGTTTATATAGGCAAATACTTCGGAAACGATATTTATGTGGATGCCATGCTTCAGTGGACATACGACAAGGATGCCGCTTCCGGGGCTCAGGATTCTAATGGAAGCCTTGTGTTCCGACCGGAAATCGGTTTTGAGCTTTCGGCACCGTTTGCAAACATAAGATGGCAGATGGCTCCGGATCTTCAGAATCTGCAGAATTCCCTGGTTCCGGACACATCCATAACGCTGTCATGGAGAATCACTTTTTAGGAGGATGAGACGCTTCTTTCGGGGCTGTCGGATTTCTTCATATTATAAAATAAGAGGAATGTTTATGCGTAACAAGCATCGTGTACTTTCGTTTGTTTCAGCTGTCCTTTTTGCGGCGCTGATTTCACTCCCTGCGTTTTCCCAGTCATCCGACGGGTGGTATTATGACAAGATTATACGGTCTGTTTCCTTCGAGGGATTGCAGAACGTCAAGCCGTCAGACCTGGAGGGAATCACAGCGGGATATACCGGAAAAAAATTCTCGGATTCTGTCATCGAGGACATCTACAACAGGACGTACAGCCTGGATTTTTTTGAGGACATATCTGACATAAAAGTAACCCCAGCCGACGGAACGCAGGAAACTTGCCGCACCATAGACATCACCCTTGTTGTCGTGGAAAGCCCCATGATTACAAGAATCAAGTTCACAGGTTACAGGCAGGTGAGGCTCGCAGACTTGAAGGACGCAATCTCCAGCAAGGAAAAGGGAATCTACAATGACGGAACCCGATACATGGACGAGCGCGCAATCCGTGACCTCTACATTGACAAGGGATATACCGACATCAAGATAAGCTCACAGGCGGAAAAATCAGGGGACGGCTATATGATTACCTTCGTAATTGACGAGGGAAGGCAGACTGTCGTTAAGGAGATTCTGTTTACCGGAAACGCATCGGTCAGCGCGAATACTCTCAAGGGAAAAATCTCTCTCAAGGAATCGGGACTTTTTCACAAGGGAACCTACAAGGAGGCGCAGCTTGAGCAGGATGTCAAGACAATTACTTCCTATTATACTGACCGCGGATATGTGGACGCGAAGGTTCTGAACTACACTGTTGATTCCGAATACAACGAGGAGAAAAATCGGCAGGAGCTTACGATCCAGTTCAACATACAGGAAGGCTCAGTCTACACTTTCTCAGGCGTAACATTCCAAGGAAACAAGGTCTTTTCCACGGAAACTCTCCAGTCCCTTGTCCGTCTCAAGGAAGGCGATGTCTACAACGAGACAAAATTCCAGGAAACAGCCATGGCCGTACAGAACAAGTACTATGAGAACGGCTACACGGCAAATCAGTTTCAGGCGCAGATTGTTAAGGATTCGGAGATGAAGACCATCGGCTACATCATCGCCATACAGGAAAATGACCGGAGCCACATCGAGAATCTCATCATCAAGGGAAACACCAAGACGAAGGAGAACGTAATCCGCCGCGAGATTCCCATAGAAAGCGGAGACATTTTCTCCAACACGAAGATTACGAACGGACTCAGGAACCTTTACAACACACAGTATTTCTCACAGGTCTATCCCGAAATCACACAGGGCTCTGAGGACAATCTTGTGGACGTGGTGATTAATGTTGAGGAGCAGAGTACGACCGTACTTGATTTTGGACTCACGTTCAGCGGTGTGTCTGATCCCGAGGAATTTCCTGTCTCACTTTTTGCCACAATCAAGGATTCCAATCTTTTCGGCGAGGGAAAATCTATTTCGGGCTCTGTCAGACTTTCCACGGACGAGCAGTCGGTTTCTCTGGGCTACGGACAGAACTGGCTTTTCGGACAGCCAATCAGCAACAATCTTTCGTTCACATACTCACATTCCACCGAGACGGCAACCCGCATGTATGTTGAGCCTGACGGTACTGTCGCAACATCCGGGTACTACATGCAGTACGAGCAGCACGAGTTCAATCTTACTGAATCCGTTGGCCGCCGCTGGACCCCTGATTTTGCCATCCTCACTTTGTCGGGAGGAATCTCAAGCAGCATCATTGACAACATCTACGATGACTCGCTCTACATTCCCTATGATTCCACCGTCAAGGATTACTGCAACAACTGGGAGCCCAGGAATTCAATCTACGGCTCCTTCTCCATGGACGGACGCAACGTGAATTACGACCCCTCATCTGGATGGTTCCTGAATCAGAGGCTCGCATGGTACGGAATCCTCCCGAAGAATTTCCTGCCATTTGCTCCTGAGTGGGGTGAGACGGAATTCTTCCTCAGAAGCGACACCAAGGGAGAGCTCTATTTCACCTTGTTTGATCATCAGTTCACCGACAACTGGGGTCTCAAGCTGATTCTCATGGCATATTCGGGACTTTCGATGCAGTTCCCTGTGCCCGGTTCCACAATCAAGCAGTCAAGCCAGCTTTACATAGACGGAATGTTCAACGGACGCGGATGGACGGTCTACAACTATGACAAGGGACGTGGAATGGGACTTTGGAACAACACCGTGGAGCTTCGTTTCCCTGTGCTTCCCGGAATCCTCGCTCTTGACTTCTTCTTTGACGCGTCTCTCATAAAGGACACTCCGGGCGAGCTTTTCTCGGATTTCTTTAATCCGGAAGACTGGTACTTCAGCTATGGTCCGAGCCTGCGTTTCTGTCTGCAGCAGTTCCCTCTCCGTCTCCTTTTGGTCAACAACTTCAAGTTTACGGATGACGGCCTTCACTGTACGGACGCTTTCGGAAATCCGACCAAATGGCTTGACAGCTGGCATCTTGTGCTTTCGTTCAACATAACAAACCGTTAGTGCGGCGTGCTTTAATCGGTGTGCCGGACGGAAATAAATTTCCAAGAATTAAGTTTTTGGAGATTTTCATAAAAAATACTGGACTTTTTCCCGTTTTGGGTGTAAGATTTTAGCCCGACGGGATATGCCAATGGCAAGGAGAAATGCGATGAAACTTAACATCAAAAAATTCATCATCATTGGAGCGATGGCCGTTTTTGGACTTGTGACTCCTCTGTTCGCCCAGCAGATTACGAAATTTGCGGTCGTTGATACTGCCAGGGTCTATCAGGCGTTCTATAAGAATTCGGCTCCTGTCCGTAATTACGAGAGAAAGAGAACCGAATTTCAGAATGAGATTGATTCCGTGACGAAGGAGCTTCAAAACCTCCATACCCGGAAGCTGGAGTATGACCGCAAGGGTGACAAGGAGAATTCACGTGCGATTCAGGCCCAGATTACCGAGAAATCAAACTATCTTACGGAATACACAGCGGCGAAAAATGACGAGCTTCAGACCTTGAAAAAGGAGCTTCAGAACAACGACGCGTTCTACAAGAGACTCTATTCAATCATTCAGTCTGTTGCGGAGAGGGAGGGCTACAGCATGGTTCTCAGCCTGCAGCAGGCAAACGCGGTTCTTTGGTACAGTCCCTCCGTGGATTTGACCAACGCCGTGATTTACGAACTGGGACTTAGATTCTAAATTTTCCCTGATTTGAACACTGAAGGCATCCCCTGTACCGTTTTTTATGGTGAGGGGATTCTAAAATTCCGGGCAGATTAATGGCAGACGACACACCTCTTTTTATCCAGTACCAGAGCATCAAGGACAAATACCCTGATGACGTCCTTTTTTTCAGGCTGGGAGATTTTTATGAAATGTTCGACCGTGACGCAGAGGAAGTATCGCGTCTGTTGAATCTGACTTTGACACACCGGGGCGACAGGAAGATGTGCGGGGTTCCGTATCACTCGTCGAAGGTCTACATCGCGCGTCTTCTTAGGCTGGGACGAAAGATTGCCATAGCTGAGCAGATCGGGGAGATTGCGTCTCCCGGAAAGGGACTTACCGAAAGAAAGGTGATTGAGGTAATCACACCGGGAACAGCCCTTGAGAGCGAGTATCTTGACGGAGGAGCGAGCAGTTTCCTTGCATCCGTTTTTGCGAGCCACGGGAAGTGCGGATTTGCGTTCATCGATGTCACCACCGGAGAGTTTAAGGCAACAAGTTTTTCCTACGACGAGATTGACGAGCTTTTGCCGAAGGAAGTGGGCAGGTGCGCTCCAAGGGAAATGCTTTTGCCCCAGAGCCTGAAGGACAGACCCGTAATCAACTCATTGATTTCATCAAGCCCGAACATGACCGTCTCCTGGTATCCTGACTGGAATTTCAACGCGGAGAAGGGGTACACAAGGCTTTTGAAGCAGTTCAAGACCGTGAACCTCAATTCTTTTTCCCTGTCCGAAGATTCGCCGGAAATTCCTCCCGCAGGTTTTCTCCTTGATTATCTTGACAAGACGACAAACGCTCCTTCTCCCCACGTAAAGTCAATCACCGTGTACCATGACTCGGAATACCTTATGATAGACGACTCCTCCCGCAAGAATCTTGAGATACTTTGCAATCTCAGGGACGGTGGCACACAGTTCAGTCTTCTTGAGTCAGTGAATCACACCAGGACGGCTATGGGAAGCAGGCTCATCCGTGAATGGCTCATGTTTCCTTTGACCGAGCGTGAGAAAATCATCGCAAGACAGAGCCACGTTCAGATTTTTGTAGATGACCGCTCCCTTCTTAGAAAAGTAAGGGACATGCTGGACGGCATTCTTGACATAGAGCGTCTTTCCGGAAGAATCGCGATGGATAAGGCTCATGCGAAGGATTTGCAGGCCCTAAAATCATCCCTCTCATTGTGGCTCAAGACCCGGGAGATTCTTTCCGGCATGGATTTTTCCGTCCTTCCTCCCGACGACGCTACTTCCATCATCGACATGATTGAGAACGCCATTCTTGACGAGCCCTCCACATCCCTGACCGAGGGTGGAATCATCAAGCCGCTTTGGTCAGAGGAACTTGATCACTGGAGGGACGTTCAGAAAAACTTCAACGGCATACTGGATGCTTATCTTGAGGAGGAAAAGGCTGCGACAGGAATCCAGGGACTGAAAATCAAAAATACGGGCAACATGGGCTATTACATCGAGGTTTCCCGGGGCAAGGTCAGCAAGGTTCCCGAGCATTTTATCCTCAGAAAAACCCTTGTCAATGCGGACAGGTTCACAACGGCGAGACTTCAGGAGTTGGAGCAGAACCTGAATGAATCCGGCGCAAAGATTCTGGAGCTTGAGAGGGACCTTTTTTTGGAGCTGAGGAACAAACTGAAGGAGTATGTGCTGTATCTGATGCGGACCGCCCGTGAGGTGGCCTATGCGGATGTATGCTCATCTCTTGCTCAGGCGGCTGTAATGCACGGATGGGTTCGGCCTGAGATTTCTTCTGGAACGGAATTCGATGTTTCGGAGGGCAGACATCCCGTAGTTGAGATGCATCTTCCTACCGGCGAGTTTGTACCGAATTCCCTGTCCCTGATGTCGGAAGGCTGTCCCGGATTTTTTGCTCTGATAACGGGTCCTAACATGGCCGGAAAAAGCACGTTTCTCAGGCAGAACGCGTTGATTTCTCTTCTTGCGCAGACGGGGAGTTTTGTGCCGGCACAATCAGCTCGTCTTGGCATTGTGGACAGGATTTTTTGCCGCGTGGGTGCTTCGGACAATCTTGCGAGGGGTGAGTCGACCTTCCTTGTGGAGATGAGCGAGACTGCCCACATCCTCCGGTCGGCTACAGAGCGCTCCCTTGTGATTATGGATGAGGTTGGACGAGGGACAAGCACGGAGGACGGACTTTCCATCGCATGGGCCGTGAGTGAATATCTGCTTGAGAGAATCAAATGCAAGACTCTTTTTGCGACTCACTACCATGAGCTTACGAGGATGGAGCATCCCATGCTGAAAAAACTCTGCATGGCTGTTTCCGAAGACGGTGATTCAGTCCATTTTCTCAGGAAGGTGATTGAGGGATCCGCCGAGAACAGTTACGGAATCCATGTAGCGTCCCTTGCAGGAGTTCCGTCCCCGGTCATTGACAGGGCAAAGGAGCTTCTTGAGAGGATTCAGTCCGACGCAGCGTCAAAAAATCTCCCTGAGTCCGCTCCGAATTTTCCTCCGTTGGAAGAGAGCAAGGAAAAATCCGTGGGACCTTCTAAAAATGATTCATGGACCGGCTCACTTTTTTCCGACGAGGAGATGATTCTGGACGAGATTCTTTCAGTTGATTTGGACAATACGACTCCCATGCAGGCACTGAAAGCTGTGGCAAGGTGGAAAAAGACTCTGTCTGGCAGATAGAAATTGGCGGATTGGAATCGCTTGATTTGAGAATAAATTTTGTGAAAATCTCCAAAATGTCCAGTCGAATCGATTTTTTTTGATTTTTTTCGCAGGTTTGATTACGGCGGCGGGGTTTTGTGGAACATATATTTATATGGAAGAAAAAAAATCTAAAACTTCGCTTGCAGGGACGCTCAAAAAATGGGCAAGGATTGTTCTTTCGTTTGCCGTCGCGGAAAGAAAATGCCTTTGTTGCGGAGAGGTCTGCTACGACATGCCCGTCTGTAAAAAATGCGCGGAGGAAAAACTTTTGTCGGATTCCCTGCGTGACGTGCCAAGATGCCGAATCTGCGGCAGGATTCTTTTGGGACAGAGGGAAACGTGCACGGTTTGCAGGACTCAGTGCGTGCTTGGGGGAACCGACGGTGTTATAGCCCTTTTTCCTTACCGGCAATGGAGAAAGATGCTGCTTTTTGACTGGAAGATGACAAATGAGAGGTCCCTTTCCAATCTTTTTGCTCTTGCCGCGAACAATGGGCTGAAATCTGCTGGACTTGACCGGGAAAATTGTGTTCTTGTGCCGGTTCCACCCAGAAAGGGCAAAATCAGGGCGAAGGGATGGGACCAGGTGGATGAGCTTTGCAACATTCTCTCGTCATCGCATGGGTACACAGTGGTGAGGCTGCTTGAGAGGCTTTCGTCTGATCCCCAGAAAAAAAAGAACCGGGAAGGACGCTTTCTCTCAAGGGACAAAGTGTACGGAATCTCTCCTAAATGGAGGCGGGAGCTTTCAAAATGGTCGAAATCCGTGGGAAAGCCGGGCGAAATCCCCGAAATGGCCGTTATTGTGGATGATGTTGTGACAACGGGAAATACCGTGGCAGGATGTGCCGAAAAAATAAAGGGGCTTGGAATAAGAAAAGTTAAAGTTCTTTCACTTTTTATAGTGGACTAGATTTGATTGATGTTGTAGAATATAATATAATAGGCTTTGGATTTTTCCGAAAGTCATAATTTTACCTGGGTTTCAAATGGGACGCAGGCACAAAGGAGTAAGGAATGGCCGAAGAGAATACACAGTATCAGCTGGTAACATTTCAGCTTGGCGATGAGCTGTACGGCGTGGACATTATGGATGTCAAGGAAATCGTGAAGGTACAGGCGGTTCGTCCAATCCCGAATGCACCGTATTACGTCGAGGGAATCATCAATCTTCGCGGTGAGATTATTCCAATCATCAACCTGCACAAGCGTTTCCACATCCAGAAAAGGAAGGAAAGCAGTGAGGACATCTATGACGAGGATGAGGGCGGATTCATTATCCTTGATATCGAGGGCAACAAGATTGGAATCATCATTGACCGCATAAACCGTGTTGTTCCCGTGGAGCGCAGTGAGATTAAGCCGCCGCCACAGATGCTCAGCGGAATCGGTACCGAATACATCGAGGGTGTCGTAAGGCAGGAAACAGCTTACCTGATTATTTTGGACACACGAAAGATGTTCAACGCAAACGAGCTTCAGAAGATTTTGGAGCCTGGTGCGTAATATTCGCAATGTTCCTCAGCTCGATTTTTCTCGGTCGGTAACTTTCATCTTCGATGGAGGGCTGGGGGAGATTATCTGAAAACTAATAAATGGGAACCTCGAAAAACCTCAGTTTTTCGAGGTAACTTTGAGAATGCGATGTTTAAAAGCCTGTAATTTCAGGCTTTTAAACTCGACAGGCGTTCGAAAAAATCATTTCAAATGAGTTTTTCGAAGTGCCCAAATGTCATTGCCGTACTCGATACGGCAATCTGCAAATACTTATATTGTAAATAAAAATTTTTAAAGAAGGATTTACACAAGTATGATACAGACGTACAGCTCGACCATAAGACGAAAGGAAATGGAGGCCGTGCTGACTTGCATGGTGGATGAGAAAATCGGTCCCGGGGAGATGAATTCCCGCCTGATTCAGACCGTTAAGGAAGTGACGAAATGTGACGGTGCGGTTGCGGTAAGAAGTTCCGCCATCGCATTGGAGTATGCTTTGCATGCTTTGGCCCTTCCTCCTGAAACTAAGGTCATGTTGAGCGCTCTTTCCCCCGCGTGGCAGATTCTGACCTTGGAAAAACTCGGTTATGTGCCTTTGGTTTTGGACGTGGAGGAAAGCACAGGTCTTGTTCCCGTAAAAAATGTGGAGGAGGCTGTTTCGGAGGGCGGACGTGTTTTGATTCTGCGGGAAAGCATGGGAATCCTTCCTGACATAAAGGCTTATCTTGCTCTTGATATCCCCGTCGTGGAGGACATCTCTCAGTCTGCGCTCTCGTATTATCCGCTGGAGGAGACCGGGGAGGGCCAGAACTCTCAGCCACAGGATGTCTCAGCCAATGCCGAGAACCCGGGTATGGATGAAAATGCTGCCAAGCCCTTGGGAAAATCAGCAGGGATGTACGGAACCTACGCCATTTTTGGAATGGAGGATACCGATATAATCACGGCGGGTGGCGGCGCGGTGGTTTTTGCTCCTTCACGCAAGGACTGGATTCCCCTGAAAGCGATTGCAGATTCTGCTCCGAGCACTGACATCATGCCTGACATGAACGCTGCCCTTGCTTATGTTGAAATCAAGGAATTCAAAAGGAACGAGGCTGCCAGGAAGGAGCTTTTTACCCTTTACAACCGAGCGATTATGGCTGGAAGGCACAAGACTTTTGTTCGCGCTTCTGACGAGGGCTCCACGGTCTATTCGTTTCCGCTTGTCCTGAACTCAGGATTCAAGGACGTGAAGGCTTATGCTCAGAAAAAGGGCATTGAAATCAGACAGGCCTTTGAGAATTCAATCATCGCAATGAGGCAGGAAGAGCTTTCCGGACAATGTATTTGTGCGAATTCCCTGTTGCTCAGGACAGCTCTTTTTCCTCTCTACCCGCGACTTGGACAAAAGGATGCCGCAAGGGTCGTGAAGGTCCTTTCGTCGATTCCGTGATTTTTGCCGGAGAAAGATATGAGACGCTGCCTGATTGTCATGAATACATTCAAAAAAGATGCCTCTGAACTCGGACGGGAAATCGGATCTTTCTTGGAAGAGAGGGGCATTGGCGTGAGGTCATTTTCCTATGACGGGCAAAGTGCTTTCGGACGGGAAGTGAACACATCATTTCTGGACGTTGATTTTGTCATAACGCTCGGAGGTGATGGAACAGTTCTTTTTGCCTCACGAGGATGCGGTCCACTGGGACTTCCTGTCTTTGCGGTAAATCTGGGGGAGTTCGGATTCCTTGCCGGCGTGCAGAAATCGGAGTGGAAGGAAAAACTGGAGCTTTTTATAGAAGAAAAACTTCCGTGCAGCGAGAGACATCTTGTTACGGCGGAGGTCTTCCGGGGTGAAAAATCTGTGTTCATGGCTACAGGATTGAATGACGCTACTGTTTCGAGTACTGCGGCATCAAGGCTCATAAATCTGGACGTTTCCTATGACGGCGCGTTTTTGGGTCCCTTCAAGGCAAACGGACTCATCGTTTCTACTGCGACCGGCTCAACGGCCTATTCTGCAGGTGCGGGTGGTCCAATCATCTCACCGACCTTGAAAGCACTGGTACTTACCCCAATCAGCTCATTCAGTCTTTCTGCCAGGCCCATTGTTTTTTCTGCCGACGGAAAGCTTGAGATCCGTGTGCTGGAGTCAAGGACCGACGTGGGGCTGACGGTTGACGGTCAGATTGATTTCGCTCTTCTTAAGGATGACCGGGTGGAACTGAGCATTCCTCCGTATGCGGTCAAACTTGCGGGCTATACACTTGAAAAGTTCTATGCTGCATTACAAAGCAAGCTGAACTGGGCGGGAGGTCCACGTGCTTGAGGAATTGGATATTAGGAATTTTGCACTGATTGACAGCGCACATGTGGAATTTGGCGGTGGATTCACTGTTTTGAGCGGTGAGACCGGAGCCGGAAAATCCATACTCATCGGGAGCCTTGCTTTTTTGCTTGGTGGAAAGGCCGGTGTGGAGCAGATTCGTACCGGATGCACGGAAGCTCAGGTTTCGGGCACATTCCTTTTGGACGGCGGTAAGGAAGCTCTTGAATGGCTTGACGAGCACGGAATTGAAAGCGAAGAGAACAGAATCCTTATCAGGCGCATGATCCGGGACAGCGGGAAATCTTCCGCGTGGATTGGAGGAACCCCCGTCACAAAGGCGGATCTTTTGAGTTTCGCGTCATTTTTGGTGGATATCCACGGTCAGCACGAGCAGCAGTCATTGATGAAAGTTTCCGAGCACAGGCGGTATCTTGACATCTATGGTGATTTGGTCGCGGAGGTAAAAAATTTCACGTCCCTTTATGCCGATTTGGTCGAGAAAAGACGTGTCCTTGATGAGATGAACAGCGACGCGTCGGACCGCAACAACCGCATCGAGATGCTGTCTTTTGCCGTGAGCGAGATTGAGGCTCTGAAAATAAAGCCTGGTGAAGAGTCTGAGCTTGAGTCTGAGGAGAGCCGGCTGAGCTCCTTTGAAAAACTTTACGGCGGAATCGAGGAAATCAACGGTGCGTTTGAGGGATCCGAGGGAGAGGGTGGAATCCTTGCTGCGATGAGAAGACTCCGCTCGGTTTTGCCGTCGGTAGTTTCCATGGACAAGTCGCTAGAGGCACTTGACGGAAGATTGCAGTCCGCTTTTTACGAGCTTGAGGACATCTCCCAGGAATTCAGGCATTACGGCCAGACCCTTGTTTTTGACCCCGAGAGACTTGCCGAGGTGCAGGAGCGGCTTGAGCTATTTAATCGCCTGAAGAAAAAATATGTCCCGCACCAGGGGGCTACGGCGGATGATTTGCTTTCGTATTGTAAAAAAGCAAGCGAGGAGCTGGAAAAGCTTTCTTCATTTACTCAGGATAAATCCGCGTTGGAGCAGGCAGTTTCTGAGGCGGAGAAAAGAGTCTATGTCGCGGCCAAGCAAATCAGTGCGAAACGAAAGGCTGCGGCGGAAAAAATGTCGGGTGCAATCGAGGAAATCCTCAAAAAGCTCGGAATGAAGGATACCCGTTTCCGGGTGAGTCTTGAGGAAAAATCCGGGGACGGAATGGTGCAGAAGTGTGGTCCCTATGGAATGGATGACGTTGAGTTCCTTATCAGCGCGAATCCGGGCTCTCCATTGCTTCCCTTGGCCAGAATTGCGTCCGGTGGTGAGCTGAGCCGTGTGATGCTTGCCATGAAGACCATACTTTCCAACGCGGATACGGTCGGAACCCTTGTGTTTGACGAGATTGACACAGGAATCGGAGGGGAAATTGCGGTCGCCATCGGTGAGCACATGAAAAAATTGGCTTCCAGAAAGCAGATTTTGTGCATAACACATCTAGCAAGCATCGCAGTTTATGCCGATAATCAGATTAAAATTGAGAAAGGCGTGGACGGAAGCAGTACATCAACCAAGGTATTCCCTGTTGTCGGTGAGAATCGGGTCAGGGAGATTGCGAGGATGCTTTCCGGTGACAGCTCATCTGCAGCATCACTGGAACATGCGGCTTCCATGTTGAAAAAATTTGGAGGAATTTAATGGCAAACATCCCAACTGAGCGTCGAGCGGAATTCGCTGAAAGATCCAAGAGCATAAAGGCTTCCATTGACAAGTGTCTGGCCAGGGAAAAGGCTGTACTTGCGGACATCCGGAGCAACAGTGAGGGAGCTGAGTACAAAAAGCTGGAACTTGCGGACGAGATGCTCTATATAGCGACCCTTTACATGTCCATAAACTCGGTTTCTCTCAAGATTCTGGAGACCAAAAACAATGAGGCTTTGAACGACAGCCGCAAGACAATCTACAAGTCCATAATCTACCTTGAGGAAGTCGTTTCCAATATGGTTGACTGCGCATACAGTGACCTTACACCTTATTTTGAGAAAATCACGAATTTCAAGGTGGAGCAGAGGTTCTATCTTGTGCGTAAAATCGGACTTCTGATTCAAGTTCTTTCCGACGCTCTCGGTGACAACTCAAAGTGGAAGTGGTCCTTTGTTGAGCTCAGGGCACGTTTTACGACCGTGGCAAAGAACCTTCTTGATATGAAGGAAGCCGGTAAGGTTCTGGATGAGCCGGGACATCCTGACCATGACACTTCCCACTATTATATTCAGCTGGTGCGTCGTCTTTTGGACAAAAGTTCCATGGACTACCGCGACAAATACGAGCTTTCGACACGAAGTGAGCCGGACATGCAGATGGCAATCAACTTTCTTCTTGCGGGGCGTAGAATCGCGCTGGTTCTTGGTGAGAGCGACTCTGCCGAGGAAATGAAAAAGAAGGCCGGTGTTTGGAAGGCAAAGATGGAAGCCGACAAAAAGCAGGGAAATAAATAGGGTAGAGCGGTAAATGAAGAGGGATTTTGCACTGAAGATTTTCGAGGGATTTTCTATTGACAGGTGGAACGACCTTGTGAGACCCTTTGATCTTGTGGAAATGGACAAGGCCGCTGAGAAAATGGTCGTCTCCTACATCATCGGAAAATATGAGGAGAACAGGGGTGAAAAAATCGACTGGGAATGGATGATTTACGCCTCCGTTTTCGATCTGCTCAGGAAGATTGCCCTATGTGACATAAAAAGCCCGGTGCAAAGACTGATTCATTCAAAATATCCTGATGAATATTTGAAACTCAACGAGTGGGTTCTCACCCAGTACCGCGACATGATTGAAAATGACGAAATTTTCAACCGATTCCAGGATTACATAGCCGCAAAATGTGGTAACGGATCGCTTACTCCGGCACAGGAAAAAACTGCGAGGGTCTATGGTGCCGCTCACAAATACTCAACGATGCGCGAGCTTGAGATGATCAGCATGGTGAATGAGCCGGAAAGACTTGAGAGAATCAAAAAGGAAGTTAGCGCGGATTTACAGACTTTCCTTGATTTGCGCGGACTTCAGCTCTTGATTACGAAACAGAAGCCATTTGATTTCCTCATGCGGATTGAGCAGCTGCGTTTTCAGACAAGGTGGAATCAGACTCCGAGGGTTCCAAAGACATCGGTTCTGGGACATTGTTTTTTCGTCTCGGTTCTGACCCTCCTTTTCATGCACGAGACCGGAATCAAGATGTGTCCCAAGCGTATCTACAACAATTTTTTCTCCGCTCTTTTCCATGATTTGCCCGAAGCCGTTACAAGGGATATCATCTCCCCGGTAAAACAGGCCACCGACGGACTTCCTTCTATTGTAAAGGACATTGAGGACATCATCGTGAACCGTGAGCTTGTCCCACTCATGGAGGATTTTTACAAGGATGAGATTCTTTATTTTACGAGCGATGAATTTCAGAACCGCATTCTCAGAAGGGGAAAAACGGAGCACGTGACTTTTGAAGATTTGAATTCAAAGTATAATTCAGATAAATTCAATCCTGTGGACGGCAGGATGGTGAGACTCGCTGACCACTATTCGGCGCTTCTTGAGGCAGATTCCTCCATCCGCTACGGAATCACGAGCAAACAGATTGAGGACGGCCGGATCAATCTCATAAAGGCTTATCCTTTCGGAACCTGTATCAACGGAATCGATGCCTATTTTCTCTTTGATTCGTTTAATGCGGACAAGGACGGCCAGAGACTTTTTGTGTTTTAAACCGTGATTTCTCATAAATTCAAGGATATGCAAGAAAATACAAATTAACTGTAAATTCTGCATAAAATTTCTTTGTGAATTTGACCTATTTTCTATTGTACAAATCATTTAATTTCTTTATAATCTGCATGAGCTATTAATTTAAAAAGGAAGATTTTTGCTCGTAATCTTCTGGAGGAAGTATATGTATGTTTCTGATATGCTCAGCCAAAGCGTTATTTTGACGCTTTTAGGTATGGGTGTCGTTTTTTCATTTCTAATCATAATGATTTTGGCCATGTATCTTTTGCATGCTGTCATTCATGCCTTAAAGTGGGACAAGGAACCCGAGAAAAAGGAGCCGGTGAAAGCTTCTGCTCCAGTTCCCGCATCCGATGATTCAGCCGTGGTCGCAGCCATCGCCACAGCCCTGCATGAGAAATTGTCTGTATAAATGTATATAATATAAGAGGTTATAGTTTATGTCTAAAGTTGGAATTTCTGAACTTGTAATCCGTGACGCTCACCAGAGTCTTCACGCAACCCGTATGACGACAGCCGATATGCTGCCTGCTTGTCCGATGCTCGATAAAATCGGCTATAAATTCATTGAGGGATGGGGTGGAGCCACTTACGACTCCTGCATCCGCTTTCTGAATGAGGATCCCTGGGAAAGACTCCGCAAGCTCCATGCAGCGATGCCGAACTCAAAAATCATGATGCTCCTTCGCGCTCAGAACCTCCTCGGCTACCGCCACTATGCTGATGATGTGGTGGAGAAGTTTGTTGAGACCGCCGCAAAGAACGGTATTGACTGTTTCCGTATTTTTGACGCATGTAACGATCCACGCAATATGGAGTGTGCTACAAAGGCCGCTAAAAAATCCGGTAAGCACGTGCAGATGGCAATCAGCTATGCCGTAACTCCATATCACACGATTGAAAAGTACGCTGAGCTCGCAAAGACCTACGCTGATTTTGGTGCCGACTCAATCTGTATCAAGGATATGTCAGGTCTTTTGAAGCCTTATGCCGCTTATGATTTGGTAAAGGCAATCAAGGCGAAGGTTGATCTTCCTGTTGAAATCCATACACACGCAACCACAGGACTTTCCGTTGCGACACTTTTGAAGGGTGCGGAAGCCGGTGCTGATTGGCTTGACACTGCTATTTCCTCCATGTCCATGGGTACATCTCACTCACCGACAGAGACAATCGTAGAAATGCTCAAGGGAACTGATATGGACACAGGTCTTGACACATCAGCTCTTCTTGAGATTGCCGCATATTTCCGTGAGGTACGCAAGCACTATTCTTCACTTGAGTCCTCTTTCCTCGGAGCAGACACCCGTATTCTTCTTTCACAGGTTCCGGGCGGTATGCTTTCAAACCTTGAGAGTCAGCTCAAGCAGCAGAACGCGGGCGACAGGATGGATGAGGTTCTTGAGGAGCTTCCAAAAGTCCACAAGGATGCGGGATATGTTCCTCTCGTAACTCCTACTAGCCAGATTGTCGGTACACAGGCTGTTATGAACGTTCTGATGGGACGCTACAAGACGATGACCCAGGATTTCCGAAACCTTATCACAGGAAAGTTCGGTGCTCTTCCGGCTGAGGCAAACGCAGACCTCGTTAAAAAGGCACTTGAGCAGAACGGTATGGAAAAAGTTATGACCTGCCGTCCCGCCGATGAGATTCCGAACGAGTGGGACAAAATGGTTGAGGAAGCAAAGAAAGCCGGTGGTAACGGAACTGACGAAGATGTCCTTACTTATGCGATGTTCCCGAATGTCGCACCCAAGTTCTTCTCTGAGCGCGCAAAGGGACCTGTTGATGCCGCTTCAACATTTGCAAAGAAAGAGACCGCACCCGCTGCGTCTGGAAACGGTGGAAAGGGCGGATCATATACAGTAAATGTAAACGGAACTGCTTACAACGTCACATCTGGTCCTGCCGGAGACAGCATGAGCGTCAATGTGAACGGAGTTGCATACAATGTTTCATTCGGTCCTGCAGGTTCTGCTCCTGTTGCATCAGCGGCTCCCGCGGCTGTTACCGGTGGAGTTGACGTAAAGGCTCCTGTTGCCGGTACATTGCTCAAGCACTGCTTCTCCAACGGAACAAAGGTAGAGAAGGGACAGACCGTTATCATAATCGAGTCCATGAAGATGGAACTTGAGGTTAAGGCTCCCGAGGCTGGTACCATCACATATTCAGTGCCAACCGGAACCCAGATTACAAACGGTCAGGTTCTTGCGTCCATCGGTGGTGTAGTTTCAGCGGCTCCTGTAGCAGCTCCGGCTCCCGCACCTGTTGCAGCTCCTTCTCCGGCTCCTGCGGCATCTTCCGGTAGTGGAAAGCCTGTTAAAGCCCCTGTTGCTGGTGTATTCCTCCGCACGGCAGTTTCAGAGGGTGCGACAGTCGGTGCCAATGATACGGTAATCGTAATTGAGTCCATGAAGATGGAACTTGAGATCAAGGCTGGTGCGGCTGGAAAAGTGCATTTCCTTGCAAGCGCAGGTTCACAGTTGACAAACGGCCAGGTAGTCGCAGAGATTTTGTAAAAGAGGTTAAACTATGCCTGTTTCAAAGACAGAAGTAAATAAAAAAATTGCCCTGATAATGATTGCCATAATGGCGTTCGCGGGTGTCTTGTCATTGACAACCAGGGTTTTTGCTCAGGATAATTCCGTGCAGGCCCAGGTAAAAGCGGAAGATGGTCATCCTTCTTGGGACCATGTTGTCAAAGGGACTGAGAACTGGGGAGACTCAAAGGATGTCCGCGTGGGGAAATTTCTCAACAACATCTGGAAGTCCACCGGAATCTACAAGATGATTCACACTACCGGAAAGGAAGCTCCTGTTGCTGAAGTTCACGAGGAGACAAAAGCACCGTTTGCGTCATCAGCCCCTGGATATCAGTACTTGATTATGATTGCAATCGGATTTTTGATTGTCTACCTTGGAGCCGCAAAGGGATTCGAGCCTCTTCTCCTTATTCCCATCGGATTCGGTACCATTTTGGTGAACATCCTTGGCGCGAACATGGGACAGGGACCAGACGGAATGTTGCATATCATCTACAATGCCGGAGTCGGAAACGAATTCTTCCCCATGCTGATTTTTATGGGAATCGGTGCCATGACAGATTTCGGTCCGCTCATCGCAAACCCAAAGATGGCATTGCTCGGTGGTGCTGCGCAGTTCGGTGTGTTCTTCACGCTTTTCGGTGTTTCCCTTATGAACCTTATTCCAGGTCTCAACACGGACTACAACATCATGCAGGCGTGTGCAATCGCAATCATTGGTGGAGCGGATGGTCCTACGTCAATCTATGTTTCCGCCAAGCTTGCTCCTGAGCTGATGGCCGTCATTGCAGTTGCAGCGTATTCATACATGGCTCTGGTTCCGATGATTCAGCCTCCGATTATGAAGGCTCTGACCACCAAAAAAGAGCGTCTTATCCACATGGATCAGCTCCGCCCGGTAAGCAAGACAGAGAGGGTTCTTTTCCCGATGATGCTTCTTGCACTGACCATCCTGCTTTTGCCTCCCGCGGCTCCTCTGATCGGTATGCTCGCATTCGGTAACTTCATCAAGCAGGTCGGATGTGTGGACAGACTTTCAAAGACGGCCGAGAACGAGCTTATGAACATTGTTTCAATTCTTCTTTCTCTCGGTGTCGGAAGCCAGATGACTCCTGAAAAAATCATCAACGGAAAGTCCATCGGAATTATCATCCTTGGTCTTCTCGCATTCTGTGTCGCTACCGCAGCCGGAGTCCTCATGGCAAAACTGATGAATCTTTTCCTGCCAAAGAATAAGAAAATCAATCCGCTCATCGGTTCCGCTGGTGTCTCTGCCGTTCCAATGGCCGCACGTGTCTCGAACAAGGTGGGACAGGAGTACGATCCGTCAAACTTCCTCCTCATGAACGCAATGGGACCGAACGTTTCCGGTGTTATCGGTACAGCAATCGCCGCCGGTGTATTCATCGCGACATTCGGCTGATATTTTTAGACAATGCATAGTTGTTATTATCGGGGTACTAGCCTGTCATTATCGGGCTCGACCCGATAATCCTTTTTTACGTGAGATTGTCGTATCAAGTACGACAATGACAAAACTCCAAAGCCTGTCATTGTTGAGCTTCCGAGTCTGTCATTGTTGTGCTTTTGAGCCTGTCATTATCGGGCTTCTGAGCCTGTCATTATCGGGCTTCTGAGCCTGTCATTATCGGGCTCGACCCGAT
>DFKI01000086.1 GCA_002373325.1 Treponema sp. UBA3649 | reverse complement strand
GCTCGTGAAGAATATAGGCCGGAACAATAACGTAGGTCGGAACCTCGCTGATATTCTTCGGTCTGGTGGTACGTGTCATGGAAAGGAAGGTCGTGATGTATGACGGATCATCCTTCATCTGCTGATACATGAAAGTGCGCAAAGGAGCCTCCGCCTTCTCGTATGCCTGCTCAAGAGTAATCTCATTGTTGGACATGGGCCTGAGAGCGTTGTCGTACATATTCTTGAAAGTGGGCCACATGCAGAAAATGGTCATGAAGATTGCGATTCCGTTGAGCACCGCCGTCGGAGGAACCTGCTGCAAGGAAAGCGCCCTCTTGATAAAATCAAGCACGATGCTGAAACGCAAAAATGTGGTCGTAAGAATCAGAAGACTCGGAGCCAAAGTAAGGAGAGTAAGCAGAATCAAAAGCTGTACGCTGAATGCAACCTCATGCCCGTCCTTTGGTGCCGATGCCGAAAACTCAATGTTCGGAAAATCGATTCCTGTTATGCGCTCGCTCATCTCCGTGTTTCCCTGGGAGGAGCCTTCAGGAAAAGATTGCGAAGTGACCGGAAGAACACAGAGAACCGAAATCAGAGCAAAAAAAACTATCCTCGGAAAATGAGACCTGAAAAATTCCCTGATTGTTTTCCATCCGCTAACCTTGCTAACCATGCTCATCATTGATCCTCCCTGTTAAGACGCTCGGACTGTTTTTTCAAGGAATCCAAAATCTGTCTGGAAGCTCCGTCTTCAAAAACGTTGTCCGACTTTCTCATGTTCTGATACGGCTGCTGATTTTTTTTCTTCGGCATGAAAAGATCAAGCACCTCGGAAAAATTCCTGGGCTTAGGATTCGCGGCATGTTGATCCGCATAGAGGTTCATCGCATTTATCATTTCCTCGTCATCAAGTTCCGCAATCAGGTTGATTGAATCATCGGCGACACCGATTAAAAATGCCCTGTCCACAAGGGTCACTACCTGCACTGATTTTCCGGGAGCCACGGTAAGATGTGCGACCCGCCTTAAAAACTTGTCGTCATCGGAAACACCGCCTCCCGTTGATTTTTGGAGGAGCTTGAAAATAATCCAGATTATCGCAAGGACAATGGCAAGGACCAGAATCATCTTGAGAAAAGCGGCCACGGTACTTGCTGCTCCGGATTTTTTCCCGGTCTTTTCCGCAGGATTCCCGTAAGTGATTGTTCCGTCATCCTCAATCTTCGCAATCTCGCCTGAACTGTCCTCGGTCAGAGAGCTTTGATTCTCAACGTAATTGCTCTGTGCCGAAATTCCCGCCGCGCATAAAAAAGCCAGCAGAAGTACGGCAGAAAAAAACTTTAACGCGTACTTTGAGTTAATTTTATTTTCCCCCACCCATTTGAAATCAACGGACATCCAATCCGAAGATTCTACGACACCCACCCCTGAATGTCTTTTTAAAACTACAAAGCCACCGGCTGAAAATCCCAAAAATCCCCGTCCATTTCCAGGAGATTGTCCAGGCTCAGTCAGTGTCCTTTCCAAAAATATTCAAAATCAGAAAGCCAGCCCCCGAAGAAGCCGGCATAAAGTACCGCACGTCAATGCACGGAAACTTACATCTGATTCGTTACGTGTTCGATTGCAGGAAGAATCTCAGTTACGCGGACACCGAAGTTCTCATCGATAACCACGACCTCTCCCTTTGCTATCGGCTTATGGTTCACGAGAATGTCAACAGGCTCACCGGCAAGTTTGTCGAGCTCGATGATTGTACCCTCACCCATTCCCAGAATATCCTTGATAGTCTTCTTCGTGCGACCAAGCTCTACGGTCATCTCCATGAAGACATCCATAATCAGTCCAATGTTTCCCTGCTCGGCACTACCACCGTACTGCTGCAAGTTCGGGAACTGCAAGGACTGTACGTTCGGCGTGTTCATAGGCTGCATTCCCATATTCGGCATCATTCCCATATTCGGCATCGCATTCATTGGCTGCTGCATGCCCATTCCCTGCATGGCTCCCATATTCGGCACTCCTCCCATAGTAGGCTGTTGATTGTTAAATTGCTGCGCGGGGCTCGGAGTCGGTGCAGGAGGCGGAGTTGCTGCGACACCACCACCAAGAGCAGATGCCATTCCGTCTGCGACACTTCCACTGACCGCTTCCCACAGAGTAAACGGAACACCGCCAAGTGTGAGAGGATATGTGAAAAGCACAAAATTTCCCTGCGGCACTCTGACAAGGGCCTTAGGCTGACTGAGAGCCTCTGCAGGACTTGATGCAAGACCGGGAAGACTTCCACCGGCACTGAGCTCTGTGATTTCCGCTCCCGAATGAGTCGAGACCAACTCGCTTATCACTGAGAGGGCCATGTCATCAAGCTCGGGATTCTCCTCGTTGTTTACAAGCCCCGCGACTTTCTGTGCAAATTCAGGCGAAAGGATAAAAAGATGATCGCCCGAGAGACCCTTGTTAAAATCAGCGTTGACAGCCACTACCATTTCCGGGACTTTTGCAAGGAGCTGATCCCTGTTAGCAGCCTCAACGAGCGGAGAGTCACATTTTACCTCCGCACCTGTCATGGTACCCACATTCGCCGAAAGCTTGTCCTTCATGCCATCCGCGAATTTCTGCAGGGTCGCAATGTCGAAATTGTTGGCAGCGGACGAAGAGGAAACAGCGGAACCGAGACCTCCCATGTCAACACCGGACAACAATGCATCGATTTCTTCCTGTGATATAGATCCTTCACTCATAAAGTTTCTTCTCCTTCTGCTGTAAGCTCTTCGAATTCATCTTCGTCATTTTCTTTTATCTTCTCGATAATCTGTACGGCACGTTTCTTTCCGACCACACCCGGCTGGCAGTAAAACTTCTTCTGATTGCCAACGCTCAAAATCAGCGGATCGGTAATCTTCGTGGTGTTGAACCGGATTACATCCCCGATGTGCAGGTTCAGGACATCCTTGATCGGGACGTTCATGCTTCCCACCTCGGCAATCAGCTCCATCTCCACGTCAGAAAGTTTTTCCTTCAATGTTCCAAGGTACTGTGTGGTAGAGCTGCGTCTGACAGAACTGAACCAGAACTGGGAGGAAAGCTTTGAGATTATCGGCTCAATCGTGATGTACGGGATACAGATGTTCATCATTCCCGCTTCCTCACCGATTTTGATTTCCAGCGTGACAAGGATTACCATTTCCGTCGGAGGAACAATCTGCGCAAACTGGGGATTCGTCTCAATCTGCTGCAGACGTGGCCTCAAGTCAATCACCTGTGTCCAAGCCTCACGCATATTCGCAAGGATTCGCACGATGATTCCTTCCATTACGGACTGCTCGATGTCAGTCAAATCCCTGTTCACCTTTCCGCCGGTGTCGCCGGATCCTCCGAAAAGACGGTCAATCATAATGAAGGTGATTTCCGGAGCGATTTCCAGCACGGCATTACCCTTGAGAGGGTCCATGTTGATTACGGCCAGTGTCGTGGGCGTAGGAATTGAACGGATAAACTCCTCATAGGTAAGCTGGTCTACGGAAGCGACATGCACGTGAACCAAGGTGCGAAGCTGAGCAGAAAGGCTCGTAGTGGTAAGACGCGCGAAAGTCTCATGCATGTTCGAAACAGTACGAATCTGTTCCTTTGAGAATTTGTCCGGTCGTCGGAAGTCATAGATTTTAATCCGTCTGGTGTCTGAAACCGGCTTAAAGTCATCAGTTTCATTATCACCAGAACTAATGGCTTGCAAGAGCTGGTCTATTTCATCCTGTGATAATACTTCATTCATTCCCTAATCCCACCTAAGCAATTTTTATTGCTGTACTACGTCTAAAGCAGTAAAACGAACGTCCTTTATGCTTGTGTCACTCAGGATCTCATCGTTTATCTGATCACGGATATTAAGCCGCAGCTCTTCCTCGTTCTGAGGCTTCAGATCGTTTGCCGTCTGTTCAGAGAAGAAACGTCTCAGGAAGTCCGTTATCTCGATTCGACGAGCCGTAATCTCTGTTGCAGCGGCCTTGTCATCTTTCTTATAGCCAAGAGCGACCTGAACCCTGACGCTGGAAGGATGCTCCTCATCAGTGTTCGTGTTGATTTGATCAAGAGATGTGTACCAGTCGTAAACGTCCCTCTTTGTGCTCCATTCCTGCCCCACAACAAAATTGTCGGTCTTTCCGGAGCCACCCTTGGTTGCAATCTTGACGGTGATAACAACAACCGTCACAACGAAAATCACTGCGGCCAATGCTATCAGAATCCATTTCAACATGCCAGGGAAAATTCCCTTCAGGCCCCCGGATTTTTTCTGGGCACCTTCGTTTTCACCCATTTCGTCATCAGCATCCATATCTTCTGCCATAATATCCTCCATTTTTTCTGTGCCGCAGCTTCAAAAGTCTGGTGCTGTCCATTGCACATGCTTGCTTTTTAAAGTATCGGCACATTAAATTTTTAATTAACACTTATATTTTAAAAATGCCCCTCATCCAGTATGATTATGTCCACCCTTCTGTTGTATGCCTGTCCTTCCGGCGTACTGTTGTCGAACTGGGGGCGTGTGTCGGCATAACCTGCAATGGAAAACTGTCTCTCGTTCACACCAAGGTCGCTCAGATAATGGAGGACATTCGCTGCACGTGCGGCGGAAAGTTCCCAGTTGCTCGGGAATTCCAAATTTCCGTCTTCATCCGGTTCAACAGGATTGTCATCAGTATGTCCTTCAATGCGGAAGCGTTTGTCACTCACATCAGGATCAGCAAAAAATCTTGTAAGGCGAAGTAAAGTGTCACGACATTCTTCAATATCAAGCTCTGCACTTCCCTGCCGGAAAAAAGTATCTGAAAGAAGAGAAATTACAAGTCCCCTTTCATCGCTTGTCACGGTAATGCGATTATTTTTTGTATCGGGCTCAAAAATGGTCACGGCTTTCTTTTTTGCAGGTCCAAGCAAGATTCCCCTTTCCGATGCAGGAAGAGAACTTACAGTATTTCCAAGCTCAGCTAATTTTCCGGAACTAAGCGATGTACCGCCGCCGTCCCTGTTGTTATTGATTGCAGCCTGAAGAACCGACATTGCAACCGCATCCGAGTCGGAAGGATCGTACAACATGACGAAAAAGCACAACATAAGGGTAATCATGTCTCCATACGTGCCCATCCACGCGGTTGACGGCTTACCAGGCTCCTTTTTTTCTCTTGCCATAGCATTCCCCTCTTTAGATTAGTCCTTCAGCAACTCAGCTTCAAGGGCCTTTCTTGATTTCGGATCGATATAGGTAAGAAGCTTTGTCGCCAAAATACGCGGGTTGTCTCCAGTCTGAATGGAAAGAACTCCCTCAAGTACCATATCTTTTGTTGCCATTTCGTGATTGTTCTGATAAATAAGTTTTTGAGCCATAGGTCCGAAGAGCCAGTTTGCAAGGAACGAACCGTAAAGTGTAGTAATCAAAGCTGTAGCCATGTTAGGACCAAGGGAGCTCTTGTCTTCCAAGTTCCTCAACATACCAATCAAACCGATAACGGTACCCATCATTCCGAATCCAGGAGCGAATCCAGCCCACTGGTTGACAAGGTTTGCCCACTCCATGTGCCGGGCTTCCATCTGGCTCATCTCATTCTCAAGGATGGCACGGATTGCAGTTCCGTCGTGACCGTCCACCATAAGGCGAAGACCCTTGCTCAGGAATTTGTCGTCCAAATCATCAAGTCCGTCCTCAAGGGCAAGGATACCCTCACGGCGTGCCTGTTCGCTGAGACGTACCATGTCGCGCACCAATTTATCTTCACCGTACTCAAACTTCTTAAAACAGCGCCCGAGGATTTTCCAAATACCTATTGCCTGGCTGATTGGAGCACAAATCCACAGTGAAAAGTAAGAACCGCCAATGGTAACGAAAACAGACGGTATGTCAATAATTCCCATCACGGAACCACCGGATGTGATAACACCAAGCATGATCATTGCCAGACCGCCAATAAAACCAATAATACTCGCAAAATCCATTTTAGAGAAAATCCTCCCTTCAAATTACTCTTCAATGCTATATGATACGGCTCAAACGTGAAGCGTCACAACACGAAAGAACCGATGTCTCAAAGTTCCTGATGGAATCCACCAATGCGACGGCGGTACTCAACAATTTTGTCCACCACCTGCTCCGGCTTTTCCATGACCACGACCTTTTTTCCAGAAAGAAGTGTCAGAGTCAAGTCTGGATTATTCTCCATGCTTTCGATCTGATGCGGGTTTATCCAATACTTTTTTCCATTCAATCTGGTAACTTCTATCATATTCTAATATAATGTACGGTATTGGAAAAGTCGTCAAGTATTTTTTCCGATTTTTCGTACATTTTTTCCCCTTCTTTTTATCGGAAGGGACGAGCACGGACTTTAGAGCAGGAAAGGTGAAAACTGAAAACTGAAAGGCGAGAGGAGATAAAAAAAAATTGTGAAAATTTTGGGAAAGGGTATTGACACAAAATCTGAGAAGTAATATACTACACTCACTGTCGGATGAGGAACATCTGATGGCAAATATACGCGGGGATGGTGGAATTGGTAGAC
>DFKI01000067.1 GCA_002373325.1 Treponema sp. UBA3649 | reverse complement strand
TATGCAAAAACTGAAAAAAATGCTATAATACTTATAAGCGTTCGTTTCACGACCAACTCCCGTCTGAGTTTTCAGACTTGTTTACTGATCTAACCTGGCCATGATTTTTTTTCACGGCCTATTTCTTAGTATATCGGATAAAAATGAAAAATTCATTATCAACAAATTCACTAATTCCTCAGAGTTCGCTCAGTTCGTTAATTTCTTCCTGGTCAGAGCTCAGAGCAGCCGTCGAAACAGTATCTACGAAAAAAACAGATTGGCCCGTCACCTTGAGCGGACTGAACGGAAGTCTTCCGGGTTTTTTCATCGCTGAGTTCTTGAGAAAAAAATTCTTCCAGAATCTGCATGAAAAACAGTACAACGGCAAGTTCGTTACAGAAAGTCAGGATTTTATGATTGTTACTCCCACCCAAAAGGATGCGGATGAGTTTGAAAGCGACTTGCAGACAATAATCGGGGATTCCGCTGAAATCGTAAAGATTCCGTGGTGGGATATGCTTCCATACAGAGCTGCCGGAAAAGGGGCTTCCGTTTTTGGTAGAAGGGCAGGAGGGCTTTCCAAACTTGCGGATCATAGCGTAAGCAGTGTCGGAAATCAAAAGCAGCGTGTGTTCATTGTCTCTCAAAGGGCATTTTTGACTCCGGTTCCTCCGCCATCATATATCAGAAAGCTCACTCACACAATCCGACGCGGACAGACTTTGAATCTTACGGATTTTTCGGACAAACTTTCATCCCTTGGTTATATCAGGGTTCCGAAAGTGGGGGTGAGAGGCGAGTTTTCAGTGCGTGGTGAGGTCATTGACGTTTTCATGCCTTGTGAGGAGCATCCTAGCAGAATTGTTTTTGACTTTGATGAGGTTTCCCAGATTAAATTTTTTGACCCGGAAACTCAGTCGTCCCTTGAGAGTACAGAATCTCTCCTTGTCTATCCCATGAAGGAAGTTGTGTGGACCGACGAGCTGACATCCGTGCTTGAAGAAAAATTGAATGACATAGAGAAATCTGGAATCATAAACAATTTTGCGGAATACGATAAAAACCGAAGGAGTGCAGGTACAGGACTTTCCGGGACTGAAAAATCAGAAGGGAAGGATTCAAAAAATGACAATATAATAGAAGAAAAAAATCAAATTTCCGACATTCAGTCCAATCAGGAGATTCATCTTTCGCTCACCGACAAGGCAAAAAGCGAAAAGGACAGAATCTTGGGCGAGCTTTATGTGAACAAAGAGACAGAGGGCGAGGAGTTTTTCTACGGCATACTTTGGGATCGCCTTTACTCACTTACAGATTATATCAAGGATTCCACGGTGATTTTCTGCATTGATTTTGACAGGCTCGCAAACGGTCAGAAAGTATTGCTGACAGAATTCAACAATGCGTTCAGGAAGGCACGACAGACATTGCCGGTTCTTACTCCGCGTTATATGCTTCTTGATTTTTCCACGCTGATTGAAAATCATCCCATGTCCGTGAAGATTCGTTCCCTTAGCTCCATGGAGATGCTTTCGGATAAGGAGGTGTCGCAGGATGAAGCTTCCGGCGTGATTGAATTCCACAGTGAGGCTGCCCTGAGTTTTCTCGGAAACATCAGCTATCTCAAGGAAGAGCTGCGTGGAAGACAGGAAGATGGATGGAACATCAGTATTTTTGCCGACAATCCGAACCAGGCGCTTAGAATCTCCGAGGTCGTTAAGGAATTCAAGGAACCGGAAAATCCTGATTTGAAACCGCTCCAAGTTTTCCCGAGTCCGCTTACCGAAGGATTTGCTATCCCCAGTGAAAAAATCCTTGTGATTCAGGAAAACGAGATTTTTGGCCGGAAAAAAGCCGCTCCGAAATCCATGCGTAAAACCAAGTCCAAGCCGATTGAAACCTTCGTCGATCTCACGCCGGGTGATTTTATTGTCCATGTGAATTATGGAATCGGACTTTTCAAGGGGATTGAAAGAATCAAGGCGATGGGGACTGAACGCGATTATATCAAACTTGAATATGCGGGCGAGGAGTATGTCTTTGTTCCCATCGAGCAGGTGAATCTTGTGCAGAGATATATCGGTGGTGACAACGAGCATGTTTCGGTGGATAAAATCGGGTCAAAAAGCTGGAACTCAAGGAAGGCGAAGGTTCAGCAAAAAGTCCAGGAGATTGCTGAAAAACTGATTGACCTCTATTCAAAGCGACAGGCATCCCGTGGCTTCCCATTCCCAAAAGACACCGAATGGCAGGCAGCGTTTGAGGCGGCATTTCCTTATGAGGACACTCCCGACCAGTTTTCGACGACCCAGGAAATCAAGGCAGATATGGAAAAACCGGTTCCGATGGATCGTCTTGTTTGCGGCGACGTGGGTTACGGAAAAACAGAGATTGCCATGCGTTCTGCATTTAAAGCCGTGATGGGTGGAAAACAGGTTGCCTTTCTTGCACCGACTACAATCCTTGCCGAGCAGCATTTTGAAAACTGTACCGAGCGTTTCAGAAATTTCCCGGTCCGCATTGCACAACTCTCACGCTTTGTTCCGCCGGCTGAGCAGAAAAAAATCATCGCGCAGTTGAAGGAGGGAAAAATCGACATACTCGTTGGAACCCACAGAATATTGCAGAAGGACATAGTCTACAAGGATCTTGGACTGATGATAATTGACGAGGAGCAGAGGTTCGGTGTTAAGGACAAGGAAAAACTCAAGGAGATGAAAACAAACATTGACTGTCTTGCTTTGAGCGCAACTCCAATCCCACGAACGCTTCACATGAGTCTTTTGAAAATCCGTGATATGTCTCTTTTGACAACTCCGCCGCAGAACCGACAGCCCATTGAGACTACGATAGACAGCTATTCAGAGGAAAAGGTAGCCGAGGCAATCCGTCGCGAGGTAGACAGGGGAGGGCAGGTTTTCTTCTTGCACAACCGGGTGGAAACTTTGATGGAGGTAAAATCCAAACTTGAGCGCATCGTTCCAGAAATGCTGATTGATGTGGCACATGGACAGATGACCAGCGATGAGCTTGACGACATTTTCCGTCGCTTTAAAATGGGAGGATTTCATATTCTTGTTGCGACAACAATCATTGAAAACGGCATTGACATTCCGAATGTGAACACAATCATAATCGACCGTGCGGATATGTTCGGTGTGAGCCAGCTCTATCAGCTCCGTGGACGTGTGGGAAGAAGCGACAGAAAAGCCTATGCGTATCTTTTTTATCCTGAGAACAAAGCACTTTCCGAAGTTGCGATGAAGCGACTCCAGGTCATCTCTGATTTTACCGAGCTTGGAAGCGGATTCAGAATCGCTATGAAGGACATGGAGATTCGAGGTGCGGGAAATCTTTTGGGAAGGGACCAGAGCGGGGAAGTGTGCGCCGTGGGATTTGAGATGTACCTGAACCTTTTGAATTCCGCCATTGAAAGATTGCAGTCAAGCAACTGGCAGGCACCGAATGAGGTTCTTCTTGAGCTTGATTACTCAGGCTTCATCCCGGATTCCTACATTCCTGACGCGCAGACAAAAATGGAGATGTACAAAAAGATTGCGAACATAAAATCTTCCGACGAGCTTGAGGCAGTGCATGAGGAAATGTTCGACAGATTCGGTCCTGTCCCTGAAGAAGTGAACAGTCTTTTGGGCATGGCAAACATCCGCATTTTGTGTGCGAAACTCGGAATCCAGTCGTTGATTGAAAGAAACAAAAATGTCACGGCGGAATTTGCGGACATAAGTAAAATCAGTTTCGACAAACTCACCGGCCTGATAAAGCTGTTCCCGAAATCCGTGCGTCCCAATCCATCGAATCCGAATCACATTGTGATGAAAACCGAATCCGTAGATTTGAAGACCAAGTGCGAGTTCATAAAGGATAAGCTGGAGAGATTGTTGTAAATAATGGGAATATTTGCTCCAATTTCGACTTTTACAAAACAATGTCATTCCCACGCCCCGACGCGGGAATCCCTTTTGCAGGAGAGATTGCAGGATCAAGTCCGGCAATGACATAAGGACCTATCCGGCAATGACAAATTCCTGGAAAATTTACAATGGCTGAAATTAAATGCAAAGCAATGACGATGGATGAGCGAAAAAAACTGTGAAAAGGCTTGTTGAGCAGTTCAAAGAAGGAGAGACTTCTTTTCGGAGTTTTGTAAGATTTCTACAGTCCTATGTTCAACATCAGTTATGATTGAAATATAAAAACAAGTAGACAGAATCCCCCTTATATGATTTAATTCGTGTAAGGATTCCTTCCCTCATGACAGACGCCCTTAAGGGATTCCCGCGTCGGTGCACGGGATTGACACACCATTGCCGTACTTGATTTATGTCATTGTCGTACTTGATACGGCAATCTCTCTACTGATGATTTAGATTCCGAATCGAGCATGGATTTACAATCCTCTTGCCCATGCGTATGTGCTCAGGTATGGATCCGGCTTAACGGCCGCTTTTTCCGCCCAAATCTCGTCAATGGTTCCGTCATCATTGATTTTTCCGACGCGAACAGTCTTGTACAGATGCTGGTTTCCTCCGTCCAAAATCACGGTTCCCTCGGGAGCATTGAATGTCAATCCCTTTGCTGCGACACGGACCGACTCCACGTCAAAGGTTCCTGCTTTCTCACATGCGAGCGCCCACATATAGACCGCGATGTATGCCGCTTCAATCGGATCGCCGGTTTTCAAAGTCTCACCGTAAGTGTCCTTGTATGCCCTCACAAATCTTTTGTTCTCCGGAGTGTCCGTTGTCTGATAATAATTCCACGTCACAAGATTTCCTGCAATGTTTTCGGGACCAATCTCATCAACCTCAGCCTCCGTAATGGAAAAACTCATCACGGGAATGTCCTCGGGAGTCAAATGCGATTCATGGAGCTGCCTGAAAAAAGCTATGTTTGAATCTCCGTTCAGAGTGTTGATTACGACATCAGGTTTGCTTTGCACGATTTCTTCTATTATATTGCCATAATCCTTGTGTCCAAGAGCCGTATATTCCTCACCCACAATCTCACCTCCGATATCCTTCAACTGCGCGTGGATGATTTTATTTGCCGTGCGTGGAAAAACATAATCGCTTCCCACAAGGAAAAATCTCTTGCCGAAACGCTCCGCACAATAATATACAGCCGGAACCACCTGCTGATTTGGAGCCGCACCCATGTACATGATGTTCGGACTTGCCTCAATCCCCTCGTACTGCACCGGGTACCACAAAAGACCATATTTTTCCTCAAATATGTCCTTTACCGCCTTTCTGGAATCCGAAGTCCAGCATCCAAAAACTGTAGCCACCTGGTCAAAATCCAAAAGTTTCTCCGCTTTTTGAGCAAAAACTCCCGGATTGCTTTCCCCATCCTCCTGCACGGGCACAATTCTCTTTCCAAGGACTCCGCCCGCCGCATTTATCTCGTTGATGGCCATCATCTCAGCGTCCCTCACAGGAATTTCACTGATGCTCATGGTTCCTGTAAGTGAATGTAAAAGACCGACCTTTACAATCTGCTCGTCCTGTTTCTTTTTGACACAGCCCGTAAAAGCCACCGTCAGCGCCGTCATAACGCAAAATGACGTCAAAAATCTCTTCATAAGTCAAAAATCCTCCCAAAAAAGATGCACGATTTTAGAATTTATCTCAATATGTCTAAAAATTTATAATGTATAGTCTGCTTTTTTAGACTACTTCATAAGTTGTCATAAGTCCCTTGCCCTTTATGTCGCACTCCATGGCCGATGTGAACGACACTCCGGAGTCCTTCAGGTGCTCGTAGACTGTCTGAGACACCCTTATTCTTCCGGGGGATGCCGCTGTTTCCATTCGGCTTGCCACATTCACGGTATTGCCCCAGACATCATAAAGGAACTTTGTCTTTCCGATTACTCCCGCATTTACTGGACCGCAGTTCAAACCGACCCTCATGTTGAATGGAATCTTCGCCGTTTTGTTGTATGTGGCCAAATCCTCGAACATCCCTTTTGCAAAAGCGACCATAATCTCCGCGTGCCGATCGTTCGGTGTCGGAAGTCCGCAAGCCGCCATGTAAGCGTCCCCTATTGTCTTGATTTTCTCCACCCCCATGGATTTAGCCCTGTCATCAAAGAGACTGAACAAATCGTTGAGGGCATTTACAATCTCCTCGGCACTATGTCCGCTTGAAGTTTTCGTAAAACTCACGATGTCGGAGAAAAGAATCGTCACGTCGGCGAAATTCTCTCCTATGGAATGAACCTCGTCCTTGAGCTCCTCCGCAATCTTGTCGGGAAGGATGGCACGAAGCAGGTGATCCGACTTGTCTTTTTCCTTTTGAAGTTCCGCGGTCCTGATTTTAACCATCTTCTCAAGCCTTTCCTTTTCCCTGATTATGGCCCTTTGCTTTCTGTAGAAAATTATGAGTATTGTTCCGAGTGTGACAATCGAGCAGATTATCCAGAAAATTGGCATCTGGTAGATATAGGGCTTCTGGATGAAAATCGTGCTCTGTGCCTGCTCTGACATAAGTCCCTCGCCGTTGATTGCGCTCACATAAAAAGTATGCATTCCTGGCTTGAGGTTCGTATAGGAGACCGTCCTGCTTGTGTCCGGCGAACTGAACTTATCCTCAAAATTCGTAAGCTGATGAGTGAACTGTATCCTTTCAGGCGCGTCGAAGCTGAGTCCCGTATACTTGATTTCAACCCTTTTCGTACCCGGCTTCAAGTCAATCTGTTCCTGTGAATTCTTGTAGATTATATCATCAACCTTTATGCTTTCGATGCAGACCAAGGGTCGTACCGGCACGGATTTTTTCTTCAGCGAGTTGTAGATTGCGAATCCGTCCACCATAGTAAACAACATGCGTCCCTGTGAATCGCAGATGCTGACCGCCGTGGATGTTGTTCCGTCCGAATCAAGTCCGTCATTCCTGCTGTAGTACTTCACGTTCATGGTCTTCTGTTTGCCAGAGACGATATTTTGCATCTCGGAAAATGGAACCGACGCTATGCCGTAGTTGCTTGTAATCCATGCGTTGCCCTCAGTGTCCAAAATCATCTGGAAGGCAGAGTCCGTCGCAAGTCCATGCTCCGAGCTAATTGTGAAGAAATCCTTCGGCAAGTCCTTTCCGCTGTTGAAAGGTGCGCATCTTGTAATTCCCGAGCCAGTGCAAATCCAGTAAGCGTTTTCCTTGTCCTGCATGATTTTGAAGATGATGTTTCCGGGAAGTCCGTTCTCCGAGCCCACATGGGTCAAAATCTGTCCGTCCTTTACCAGATAGATTCCGCCGCCATCGGTTCCGACCCAAAGCACACCGTTCTGATCCATGTGAAGACACATCACGTATTCGTTTTCAAGTCCGTCACTCTGCTTCAGGTTTTTTATTCTTCCATCCTTATATATAATGCTAAGTCCGGTAGTCGTTCCCACACAGATTTCACCGTTCTTTCCTTCTACGGCAACCCTCACCCTGTTTCCGGCAAGTCCTTCGTCGGTAGTCCAGCTCTTCATTCCTTCAAGACTTCCGTCACCGCTGCACCTAAGTTGTCCAGGTTTTGCATAGCAGCTCACGAGAAGGTCCCCGTTTTCCGCGATGGAAATGTGCCTTATCCTGCTTCCCTCGGTAAATTCTGTCAGCTCGTTCGTAATTTCCTTGTTTCCGCTGTAGCATCTAACGCCACTGTCGGTTCCCACCCAGATGAACGGGTTCGGATCCTTTCCTTCTGCTATGGAGTTTGCGGAGGTGGGCAGCTTCGTCATGTTGAATCGACCGTGAGTCAGCTTTCCTATTCCGTTTCTGTCCGTTGCGAACCAGATATTTCCTTCCCGGTCTGAGATTATCCTGTTGATTTTCGCGATGAAACCTCCGCTCTCCCCGTACTCGTAGAATTTTCCGTCGCTGTAGACCGTAAGTCCCTTTTCGCTTCCAAACCAGATTGTGCCGTCCTTCGCCACATAGTTTGCCCATGTCGGAGTTGAGTCAAGGGATGTATTCGTTTCAAGAAGAGTCGCTTCCCCGTTGCTCATCTTCACGATTCCCTGAGTAGAAAGACCGACCAAGAAATTTCCCTGAAAATCCTGACAAATTGACGTGGCCAGATAGTTTCCGAACTGATCCAGCTCTGGCCTTGTGCGGAAAAGACCGTCCGTAAAAAGGAAGAGCCCCTTCTCTGCTGCTGAAATCAACCACATGCGTCCTGCCGAATCACAGAAAAAATTGATTGCGATGACACCCTTGGAAACTGTTCCTGCCTCAAACTGCGGGGTCATCAGCTTTCCGTCCGGAGTCAGAAAAACCACGCCGGATGCAGTTCCTACCCAGATGTTTCCGTTTTTATCCTCGGCAAGTGCCCTCACGGAATTGTTTGGAAGTCCGTTGTCAGTCGTATAGCTCTTGTTCCCGTCCGAAGAAATCTTCTGCAGTCCCTCGTCGTTGGAACCCAGCCAAAGGTTTCCCCGTGAATCCTCCAAGATGGCACGCACGGAAACGAAATGAAGGTCGTTCTCGGAATTCCCCCGCAAAGTGGAAAATTCCATCCCGTCAAAACGAACAAGCCCCTCGTAGGTACCGACGTTTATGTACCCGTCCTTGGTCTGTGCGATGTCCGTGGCCGTAGTTCCGGTAAGTCCTCCGAAGCTGTTCCACATGCGGTGGACATAATTGTCGAAAAATGAATTCTCGGCAAAAATTTCCGCGCTGAAAACAAACATTAAAAATGTGGATAAAAATAATCTGCCTTTTTTTCTCATATCCTCAATTATAAATTGTGGGAAAATATTTTTCAACGATTTTTTCAATAAATCTTCCATTAAATTCAAGATTTTTTTGTCAGGTGATTTTTTGTCCGACATAAAAAAAAGACCCCCAAATCTGGAGGTCTTAGTGCCAGCGGTCAGAGTTGAACTGACGACATAAGGATTTTCAGTCCTCCGCTCTACCAACTGAGCTACACCGGCATTTCGTTATTGCTTAACGATGTATACACTATATATCGTTAAGAAAAAAATGTCAATAACAAAATGCGAATTTTTTGAATTTTTTTTTGATTTTTTTCGCTTTTCAGATACCAGTCCCATAAACTCTTGAAAACTGGGGATTCCTTCCATTAGAAACCGAAAATTTTTGTGAAATTATTAAAAAAAAGTGCTTTACCACTGGAAATTCAAAACAAAAAGGGTTATAATGCAAGATAGATTTTCATGGAAAATCAAAAATTACTCATGGAGAATTATATGACTAAAGTAGAATTGGTGGATGCCATTGCGGCGGATACGGGTCTTTCAAAGAAGGACAGTGAGGCAGCGTTGAAGTCTTTTATTGACAATGTGAGCAAAGCGTTGGTTCGCGGAGACAAGGTTCAGCTTGTCGGCTTCGGAACATTCTCTGTTGGAGAAAGAAAAGCCCGTACAGGACGCAATCCAGCGACAGGAGAGGAAATCAAGATTCCTGCATCAAAGGCTCCAAAGTTCAGCGCGGGAAAAGCTCTCAAGGATGCCGTCAACACAAAGAAGGGAAAGAAGAAATAATTTTTTACAAAGCAATTTCTTAGAGTTTCTTTTTCTACGGATTTTGAGACAAGATTTGAATGACCGTTCCATGGGTGCCAAGTTGCCCTAAAAGGAGCGGTTATTTTTTTTTCAATATAATTGTTATTTTTTCTTGCAAATTACGGAATGTGGATTTATAATAATAGAATAAAGACGGCGAGGCCATTTGATTTTGTGACATTCGCTGCGTTAGATTGATTCATTTGGAGGAATGTAAGAATATGGGAATTCAAAAATCTGAAGAACCAAGAGTACTGGCAATTATTCTCGGAGGCGGAAAAGGTACAAGATTGTATCCCCTCACAAAAGAGAGATCAAAACCCGCGGTTCCATTTGGCGGAAAATACCGCATCGTGGACATCCCGATTTCAAACTGTATCAACAGCGGATATAAAAAAATCTATCTGTTGACCCAGTTCAACTCAGCGTCATTGCACCTGCACATCATCAACTCATACAACTTCGACCGCTTCAGCCGTGGTTTCGTAGAGATTCTCGCAGCCGAGCAGACTCTGGAGCACTCAGGATGGTACGAGGGAACCGCCGATGCAGTACGCAAAAACATGGCACACTTCCGAGCCCAGCATCCCACCCACTACATCATTCTTTCAGGAGACCAGCTCTACCGCATGGATTTGAAAAAATTCATGGATGAGCATATCGCTTCCGGAGCTGACATCACCATTGCGGCAAAGGCTGTCAACCGTCACGACGCGTCAGGATTCGGAATCATGCGTGTGGATGACTCAAACAAAATCACCGCGTTCATGGAAAAACCCGCCAAGGAAATGAACATTGACGACTGGAAGATTCCTGAGAAGTCACGCGGAAAGGATTTGCCGGCACAGCTTGAGTATCTTGCGTCCATGGGTATCTACATCTTCAACGCCGATACAATGGAAGAAATGCTCAACAACGACAGCAACGACTTCGGTAAGGAAATCATTCCTGAGGCAATCAAGACAAAGAAAGTCAACAGCTTTATCTTCAACGGATATTGGGAAGACATCGGAACAATCAGCTCCTTCTACAATGCGACTCTGGACCTCACCGACCCCGTGCCCCAGTTCAACTTCTACGACGAGGACAAGCCGATTTACACACACATGCGCAATCTTCCTCCGAGCAAAATCAACAACGCGACGCTCCAGTCCTCCCTTGCGAGCGAAGGATGCGTAATCACCAACTCAAGGATTGAACATTCCGTAATCGGTGTGCGCTCCATCATCAACGAGGGATGCGACCTGAACGGCGTGATTATGATGGGTGCCGATTTCTACGAGAATGAGCATGAGAAGAAAGAGAACGCAAGAAAGGATATTCCGAACATCGGAATCGGCAAGGGATGCAAAATCAACAAGGCGATTATCGACAAGAATGCGAAGATTGGCGACAACTGCTGCATCAACGTGAACGGACGCACCTATGAGGACGGAGACCACGGACTCTTCTTCAGCTCCGACGGAATCATCGTCATCAAGAAGTTCGCCGTCATTCCACCGGGAACTGTAATCTAATAATTTGTCATTGCCGGATTTGCACAGATG
>DFKI01000028.1 GCA_002373325.1 Treponema sp. UBA3649 | reverse complement strand
TCAAGTCCGGCAATGACATTTTTCAAGTCCGGCAATGACATTTTTCAAGTCCGGCAATGACATTTTTCGACCTCGTGTCATTATCGGGCTCGACCCGATAATCTCTTATGATAGGGATTGCCGGATCAAGTCCGGCAATGACATTTTTCAAATACGGCAATGACATTTTTTCAAATACGGAAATGACATGCGTGGATAAAAGTCGAAGCCCTTATTTTCCGAAAATGTCGAAATATCCTGCGACAAAGACAATCAGAATAATCAGGGGTGCGATGAAACGCAGGTAGAATTTTATCAGCTTGCCGTGTGGGAATTTTATTCCGGTTCCGGTATCAGCCTCCTCGGTAAAGTTTTTCCAGCCCCATCCTTTTTTCCATGTACAGAACAGAAGGAAAATCAGGGAGCCGAGAGGAAGAAGATTCTGGCTCACAAGGAAATCCTCAAGCGCGTCAATCGAGCCGATGTGCGAACCGAAATGCACTGATGACCACACGTTCATTCCAAGTGCGGCTGGGGTTGAAAGAATCAGCATTGCGACGAAATTTATCAGCACGGATTTTTTTCGTGACCAACCGAAGCGGTCCATTGGGAATGCGACAATATTTTCGAACACGGCGATTACGGTTGAAAGAGCGGCGAAAGAAAGGAAGAGGAAAAAGAACGCGCCGACTATGCGACCTGTAACAGAGCCCATTTCATTAAACACATTTGGAAGAGAAACAAAGGCAAGACCTGGACCAGACGAAGACTCAACTCCGAACGCAGCACATGCCGGGAAAATAATCAGGCCCGCACAGATTGCAACAAAAGTGTCCAGCCCGATTACCCGAAGTGCCTCACCGGTAAGCGAATGTTTTTTGTCAATGTAGGACCCGAAGATTTCCATGGAGCCGATTCCGAGACTCAGAGTAAAAAATGCCTGTCCCATGGCCGCATAGATTGTGTCCCAGAGACCGTGCTCACCGCTTACGAGCGCCTTGAAATCCGGCTTGAGATAAAAAGCGTATCCCGACTTGCTGTTGGGAAGGAACGCGACATAGATTGCAAGTCCAATCATTATGACAAAAAGAGCGGACATCATAAACTTGGTGATTCTCTCCACTCCCTTTTGCAAACCAAGGAAACACACACCGAATCCAAGGACAATGACCACGGCCATCCAAGCAAGAAGTGTGTATGGATTTCCAACCGTAGCATCAAAGGCCGCCCCGACCTGATCAGGAGTCATGCCGACAAATTTTCCTGAAATCATCTCGAAGAAATATTTGAGGAACCATCCGGAGACGACGGTATAGAACATCATCAGGAGATAGTTTCCCGCGACGGCAAATCCGTTGTACCAGTGCCATTTTGTTCCCGCAGGCTCAAGTTTTTCAAATGCAGCCGCCATGCTTTTTCTTGACGCACGACCGACCGCAAACTCACAAATCATTACAGGAAGACCAAGAATTACAAGAAAGAAAAGATAAATCAGAACGAATGCCGCTCCGCCGTACTTTCCCGTGATATAAGGAAAACGCCAGACATTTCCCAGACCGATTGCACATCCGGCAGACAAAAGAAGAAATCCAAGCCTGCTTCCCAGAAATTCGCGATTCTGCTCGCCCATAATATACTCCTTGAAAACGCAATTAGCGTCCAACATTGATAGAAACATTATAGAACAAAATCACGATTCTTTTCAAGCGTCTGTCGGTAATCCAAAAAAGGCGTGCTTAAAACCAGATTCTTATTCCACCGCCAACGGGAACATGGAAAGCTAGTCCACTGCCGCCAAAGTTCGTATATCCAAGCTCCGCCGCAGTCTGTAAGTAGATTTCCAATTCGTCGATTACGAAAACATTAAGTCCGAGAAAAATCCTTGAGCCAATATAAAAGGAGATGTCGCCTCCAGAATTGTAGACCGTACCCGTGATTCCAGGTCCCAGATACCATTTCAGCATGGAAAAAAGTTTGGGATTCGCAAACCAATAGTCCACGTCAAGACCGATTCCATAAAAATCCTTCGCGAAATCAAAATCAACTCCGAACACAAATGGCAGCGTTGAAGATTTGAAGGTAAGCTCCACGCTCGTGAACGACGGCATGTTTCCGAATGTATACTCACCCTGCGCTCCGATTCCAATCCTTGCAAAGGCGCTTCCAACGCAGAGTGCCAAAATCAAAATCAATACCGAAAACTTTTTCATGTCGAACCTCAGCTCCAATTTATCAGAAAAAAGACGCTGTGTCCATAGGTAAAAAGAGACGATAAACGGAGCAGTCAGTGCATATAACTATTGTTTGATTTGAAATGGAAAAAATCCCATGGCAAACCACATGTCATTATCAGGCAAACCACATGTCATTATCAGACACACTACATGTCATTATCAGACACACTACATGTCATTATCAGACAAACCACATGTCATTATCGGGCTCGACCCGATAATCTCTGTTGAAAGAGATTGCCGTATCAAGTACGGCAATGACACATGAACTCTGATTGCCACATCATGTACGGCAATGACATACGGGCTCTGATTGATGCATCATGTACGGCAATGACACGTAGGCTCAGATATCCTTTTTGGAAAACACCAGTTCCCCGTCCCCCGCGTCCACGCTGATTGTCTGTCCGTCAGAAACATCTCCCGAAAGCAGCTTCATTGAAAGCGGGTTCTCAAGATAAATCTGGATGGCCCTCTTCACGGGTCTTGCTCCGAAACTCGGCTCGTAACCAGAGTCCGCGATGAAGTCCAAAGCAGCGTCGGTAAAATCAAGATGGATCCTGCGGTCGGCAAGTCTCTTTGCAACACGCTCAAGCTGAATGTTGACGATTCCCTTGATGTGCTCCTTCGAAAGACGGTTGAACATAACAATCTCATCTATGCGGTTCAGAAACTCAGGACGGAACGTCTTTTTCAAAAGAACATCAATCTGCGCCTTGACCTCATCCGTCTTGGAATTGTCGGCTGCCTCAAGAATCAGGTCGGAACCAAGGTTGCTCGTCATAATGATGATTGTGTTCTTGAAATCAACCACGCGTCCCTGTCCGTCAGTCAAGCGACCGTCATCAAGGACCTGAAGCAGCACGTTGAACACATCCGGGTGCGCCTTCTCCACCTCGTCAAAGAGAATCACGGAATATGGACGGCGGCGGACTGCCTCTGTAAGCTGACCACCCTCGTCATAACCCACGTATCCCGGGGGAGCTCCAATCAAACGTGTGACGGAGAATTTTTCCATATACTCGCTCATGTCAATGCGGGTCAGAGCCTTCTCGTCGTTGAAAAGGAAATCCGCAAGAGTTTTCGCAAGCTCGGTCTTACCTACACCAGTCGGACCTATGAACATAAAGGAGCCCAACGGACGGTTCGGATCGTTCAGCCCAGCCCTGTTTCTTCGGATTGCGTCGCTCACAGCATTTACTGCAATCTCCTGACCGATGACCCTTTTGTGAAGCACGGACTCAAGCTGGATGTACTTCTGTTTTTCGCTCGTCATCATTTTTGTCACGGGGATTCCTGTCCATGCGCTTACCACACGGGCGATGTCCTCCTCGGTCACTTCCTTACGCAAGAGACTCTTTCTTTCCTCCGAGATTCCCTGCCCCACGGTCGCAACCGCATTCGTGAGTTTTTTCTCAAGCTCAGGGATTACGGAATATTTAAGCTCGGCTGCCTTTTCCAGATTTCCCTCGCGCGTGAATTTTTCCTGATCGAATCGGGCTTTTTCCAAATCTTCCTTAAGGCGACGGTCTCCCTCAATGGCCTGTTTTTCATTCTGCCACTGGAGTTTCATCACATCCCTTTTCTGTGTGATTTCGGCAAGGTCCTTCTCAAGTTTTTCAAGACGCTCTTTGCTCGCCTCGTCATCCTCCTTTGAAAGGGACTGCTTTTCAATGGCCATCTGCAAAATCTTCCGCTCAAGCTGATCGAGCTCCAATGGTTGACTTTCAATTTCCATCTTGAGCCGGCTCGCTGCCTCATCCACCAGGTCAATCGCCTTGTCGGGAAGGAATCGGTTCGTGATGTAGCGGTTACTCAAAGTCGCAGCCTCAACGAGCGCCTCGTCATTTATTTTTACGCCGTGATGAATCTCGTATTTTTCACGCAGCCCACGGAGAATCGCAATGGTGTCCTCAACGCTAGGCTCGGAACAGAATACCTGCTGGAACCTTCGCTCAAGGGCCGCATCCTTTTCTATGTACTTTCGGTACTCATTCAAAGTCGTGGCACCGATTACACGGAGGTCTCCCCTTGCAAGAGCCGGCTTTAAAAGATTGGACGCATCCATGCTTCCTTCCGACGCACCAGCTCCCACGATGGTATGAAGCTCATCGATGAAAA